>NZ_JBHWKO010000019.1:137418-139202 GCF_042731035.1 Streptomyces sp. NPDC059895 | reverse complement strand
GCCGACCTTCTGTACGGCGTCGGCGGCCAGGACACGCGCGGTGTCCACGGCCCGCTGGTCCAACTCGGTCCACTCGAGGTCTGTGGTGGTCGGCTTGGTGCTCACCCTGGGTCAGGGCTCCTCTCCACATGTCGAATACCGGCTGCTTCGGGCGCGCGCCCACCGGCTGCCGGTGCACTGGGTGCCCACCGGCCGCTGTCGAGCCTACCCCTGTGAGGACGTGCGTTTTTTCGAGTCATTCCAGACTGCCGGGCCGCACCGGGATCCGCCTCCCGACCGGCCGGAACCCCATTCGGCACATGAATACGGAGCCGCTCATCTGACTGCTCAATCGAGCCTCGACGTGACCGATGAGCGGGCCGGGCGCGCGCTTCGCCGACACCCGGTGTACGTGCTCGGTGACACCTCCTCCGCGGCGCCACCGCACCCCCGCCGCGGTGCCACCACATCCCCTCCGCGACGCGGCGGCACCTCCTCCGCGGCGCCACCGCGCCCCCTGCGCGACGCGGCGGCACCCCCGGGCGGCCCCGGGGACCCCTCCGGCCACACCCCCGGGTGGCCTCTGCCAACACGACCCCACACGACCCCACCCCCGCGAAGAGCGGGGTATGGGCAACGTCTACAGTGGCGTGGTACGCGCGAGCTTTACCGGGACTTCACACGGGGGGCTTGCTGGGATGTCTCTGTCAGGGGTGTGCGTGACGGCCGTTGAATCCCGTCCAGCGGGGGTTATCGGGACGAGCCAGAGCCCGAGTCGGCGGCCGGTCGGGGCCCGGGTCAAGGCGTTCGTGGCGCTGACCAAGCCACGGATCATCGAGCTGCTGCTGATCACCACCGTTCCGGTGATGTTCCTGGCGCAGCGGGGTGTGCCGGACCTCGAGCTGGTCCTGCTCACCTCCATCGGCGGCTACCTGTCCGCGGGCGGCGCCAACGCGCTCAACATGTACATCGACCGTGACATCGACGCGCTCATGGACCGCACCTCCCAGCGTCCGCTGGTGACCGGCATGGTCAGCCCGCGCGAGTGCCTCGCCTTCGGCATCACCCTCGCGGTCGTCTCGACGCTCCTGTTCGGCCTCACCGTCAACTGGCTGTCCGCCTGGCTCGCCCTCGGGGCGCTCCTCTTCTACGTCGTCGTCTACACGATGCTCCTCAAGCGCCGTACCTCGCAGAACATCGTGTGGGGCGGCATCGCGGGCTGCATGCCGGTGCTGATCGGCTGGTCGTCCGTGACGAACTCGCTGTCGTGGGCCCCGGTCGTCCTCTTCGCGGTCATCTTCTTCTGGACCCCGCCGCACTACTGGCCGCTGTCCATGAAGGTGAAGGAGGACTACGCGCGGGTGGGCGTGCCGATGCTGCCGGTCATCGCCTCCAACAAGGTGGTCGCCCGGCAGATCGTGCTCTACAGCTGGGTCATGGTCGGCGTGTCGCTGCTGCTCACCCCGCTCGGCTACACCGGCTGGTTCTACACCGCGGTCGCGCTGGCGGCCGGCGGCTGGTGGCTGTGGGAGGCGCACGCCCTGCAGAACCGCGCCCGGGCGCAGGCCACGGGCGTGAAGCTGAAGGAGATGCGGCTCTTCCACTGGTCCATCACCTACGTCTCGCTGCTGTTCGTGGCGGTGGCGGTCGACCCGTTCCTGCGCTGACCCCTCGACATCATGTACGGCCGGACGGCCGGGGGGGGGGGGGGAGGGCCCCCCCCCCCCCCCCCGCCGGGGGCAAGAAACCCCCGGGGGCGACAGGGCCCGGGCGGAACCCACCCACGTGTTGGGGGCGCCCGGGCG
>NZ_JBHWKO010000019.1:125727-137408 GCF_042731035.1 Streptomyces sp. NPDC059895 | reverse complement strand
TGGGGGGGGCTGTCGACCGTTACTGGCGCGGACCCCCCTACATCTTGTCCGGCGGGAGGGCGGGGGTGCGTGGAAACGGCCACGCACCCCGGCCGTCGCCGTTCCATCTACCCGTCGGTAGCATCCTGGCCATGGCAGACACCAAGCAGGTTGAGGCGAAGGACGGGCGCGAGGTCGCCCGGCTCGCCAAGCGGATCGGCGCCTTCTCCACGGCGCACGGCGGGGCCGAGGGCCAGATCGCCTACCTCGGGGAGCGCGGCGCCCGGATCGTGCTGGTCGGCGAGGACGGCGGCTGGGGCGACCTGGTGGCGACCTCGGTCGAGACCGCCCGCAAGGCCGTCGAGAAGGCCGGGATCACCGTGCACGAGACGTTCGACGGCGAGTTCGCGGCCAAGGTGCGCACCGGGCCGTACGAGTGGACGCGTATGGCCGGGATCCAGATCGGCGGCCCGTCCAACACCTGAGCACCACCCGACCAACACCTGACACCGGGTTCACCCGTTAGGCCGTGTGAGGAGCACGCCGAGCACACGGTCCAGCCGTCGGGGAGTCCCGGATGATCGAAACGCCGTCCCTGGTGGACCAGTACTGCCACGGCGTCCTGAGAACGGAGCTGGGTCTCGGCACCTTCGAGGCCCAGCTGGCCCGCACCGCGGGCCCGCCCGCCCCGGGCACCACCCTCTTCGACACCCAGACGGGCTTCGCGGTACGCCGCTGGTGTCCCCCGCTCCTCGGCCTGGAGCCGCACTGCCCGCCCGCCCGCTACCTCGCCCGGCGTCGTGAGATCGGCGTACTGGAGGCGGGCCGCCGGCTGCTGCGCGGCAGCGGCATCACGACCTACCTGGTCGACACCGGGCTGCCCGGCGACCTCACGGGCCCCGACGAGATCGCCTCCGCGGGCGGGGCGCAGGCCCGCGAGATCGTGCGCCTGGAACTCCTCGCCGAACAGGTCGCCGACACCTCCGGCACCGTCGAGTCCTTCCTCGCCAACCTCGCCGAGGCCGTGCACGCCGCCGCCGCGCACGCCGTCGCCTTCACCTCCGTGGCCGGCGTCCGGCACGGCCTGGCGCTCGCGCCGGAGCCGCCCGGGCCGGGGGAGGTGCGGGGGGCGGCGGGACGGTGGCTGGCCGCACGCCGGGTCGGCGGGGAGCTGAGCGACCCGGTGCTGCTGCGGCACCTGCTGTGGATCGCCGTCGCCTCGGGGCTGCCGCTGCAACTGCACGCGGGGCTCGGCGCGCCGGGCCTGCGCATCGACCGGACCGACCCCGTCCTCCTGACGGACTTCGTCCGTGCGACGGCCGGACTGGGCACGGACCTGGTGCTGCTGCACGGCTACCCCTACCACCGCCACGCCGCCCACCTCGCCGGCGTCTTCCCGCACGTCTACGCCGACTCCGGCGCGGCGCTCGTGCGCACCGGCGCCCGCGCGGCGACGATCCTGGCCGAGATCCTGGAACTGGCGCCCTTCGGGAAGATCCTCTTCTCCACGGGCGCCCAGGGCCTGCCCGAACTGCACGTGGTCGGCGCCCGGCTCTTCCGTGAGGCCCTCGGCCGGGTGCTGGGCACCTGGGTCGCGGAGGGCGCCTGGTCCCCGGCGGACGCGCAGCGGGTCGCGGGGCTGGTGGCGGCGGGGAACGCGCGGCGGGTGTACGGGCTGGGGTGAGGGGAGGAGGACGGGCCGGGGTGCGCGTGCGGCCGGCTCAGGCGCGTGAGCCGACGGTCGCCTCGGCAGGCGTGCCCGGCAGGCCTGCCGTCGTCTCCGTGCGCTCGCGCAGCGCCAGCACCACCCGCAGCACCGCGATCCACACCAGGGCGGAGCCCAGCATGTGCAGGCCCACCAGGACCTCGGGGAGGTCGGTGAAGTACTGGACGTAGCCGATGGCGCCCTGGGCGAGGAGGATCAGGAAGAGGTCACGGGTGCGGTGCAGGGTGCCCTGGGGGGCGTCGACCGCCTTGAGGACGAACCACAGGGCGAACGTCAGCGACACCACGATCCAGGCCAGTACGGCGTGCGCCTTGGTGACCGCCTCCCAGTCGACCGGCATCCGCTCGACCTCGCTGGAGTCGCCCGCGTGCGGGCCCGCGCCGGTGACGACCGTGCCGACCAGGATCAGCAGCACCGAGGCCGCCACCAGGAACCACACCAGTTGCCGCACCGCCCCGCCGACCAGCGGGCGGGGTGCCGCGTCGCCCTCCCCGGCGCGCTGCCACATCACGGTGGCGATCGCGATCAGGGCCGACGTCGCCACGAAGTGCGCGGCGACGGTGTACGGGTTGAGGCCGACGAGGACCACGATCCCGCCCAGGACCGCGTTGCTCATCACGACCCAGAACTGCGCCCAGCCCAGCCGGGTCAGACCGCGCCGGTACGGCTTCTGCGAGCGGGCGGCGACGATCGCCCAGCCGACCGCGGCGCACAGCACGTAGGTGAGCATGCGGTTGCCGAACTCGATGGCGCCGTGCAGGCCCATCTCACTGGTCGCGGTGAGGGAGTCGGCGGTGCACTTGGGCCAGGTCGGGCAGCCGAGCCCGGACCCGGTGAGCCGCACGGCACCGCCGGTGACCACGATGATCACCGACATCACGAGCGCGGCGAGGGCCGCTCGCCGGACCGTCCGGGGGGCGGGGGTCCAGCGTTCGGCGATGAAGGCGAGGGGGTTGCGGACGGCCGCTGCGGCGTCTGCACGGGTCACGTTTGGCACGCCTCCCATCGTAGGGGGCCGCTTGTGCACGCGTTCACGAGGGGTCCCGGTGGCGTACGGAAGCGGGCTACTCCCAGCGGAAGAGGCGCCCGGCGGCCGCCAGGCCCGCCACCGCCCACACCGCCAGGACGCCCAGGTCGCCCCACGGCATCCCGGCCCCGTGCTGGAGCACGTCGCGCAGTCCGCCGGAGAGGGCGGAGATCGGCAGCAGGCCCAGGACGTCCTGCGCGGCCGGCGGGAACTTCTCCAGCGGCACGACGACCCCGCCGCCGACCAGGAGCAGCAAGAAGACCAGGTTGGCGGCGGCCAGTGTCGCCTCCGCCCGCAGCGTGCCCGCCATCAGCAGGCCGAGCCCGGAGAACGCGCCCGTGCCCAGGACCAGCAGGAGCAGCACGGCGAACGGGTTGCCGTGCGGGGACCAGCCCAGCGCGAAGGCGATCACCGTCAGCAGGGTGACCTGGAGGACCTCCGTGACCAGCACGGACAGCGTCTTCGCGGTCATCAGGCCCCAGCGGGGCAGCGGGGAGGACGCCAGCCGCTTCAGGACGCCGTAGCGGCGTTCGAAGCCGGTGGCGATCGCCTGGCCGGTGAACGCGGTCGACATCACGGCGAGCGCGAGGACGCCGGGGGCGAGGAAGTCCACCGCCTCGCCCTCGCCCGTGTCGACGATGTCCACCGCGCTGAACAGCACCAGCAGCAGGGTCGGGATGACGACGGTGAGCAGCAGCTGCTCACCGTTGCGCAGGAGCATCTTCGTCTCCAGCGCCGCCTGTGCGGCGATCATGCGCGGGAGAGGGGCCGCCCCCGGGGCGGGGGTGTAGGTGCCGGCGGTGGTCACGAGCGCAGCTCCTTGCCTGTGAGCTCCAAGAACACGTCCTCCAGGGTGTGCCGCTCCACCGAGATGCGGTCCGGCATCACGCCGTGCTGCGCGCACCACGAGGTCACCGTCGCCAGCAGCTGCGGGTCGATCTTGCCGGTCACCCGGTACGAGCCCGGCGTCGGCTCGGCGGCGGCGGAGTCCGCGGGCAGGGCCTTCAGCAGCGAGCCGACGTCCAGGCCGGGGCGGCCGGTGAAGCGGAGCGTGTTCTCGGCGCCGCCGCGGCACAGTTCGTCGGGGGAGCCCTGGGCGATGACCCGGCCGGCGTCGATGATCGCGACGTCGTCGGCGAGCTGCTCGGCCTCGTCCATGTAGTGGGTGGTCAGGATGACCGAGACGCCGTCCGCGCGCAGGTCGCGGACCAGGTCCCAGGTGGCGCGGCGGGCCTGCGGGTCGAGGCCGGCGGTCGGCTCGTCCAGGAACACCAGCTCCGGGCGGCCGACCACGGCCATCGCCAGCGCGAGCCGCTGCTGCTGCCCGCCGGACAGCCGCCGGTAGGCGGTCCGGCCGCAGCCGCCGAGGCCGAGCCGCTCGACGAGGGCGTCGACGTCCAGGGGACGGGCGTGCAGCCGGGCCACGTGCCGGAGCATCTCGTCGGCCCGCGCGCCCGAGTACACGCCCCCCGACTGGAGCATCACGCCGATCCGGGGGTGCAGCGCGCGGGCCTGTCCCACCGGGTCGAGCCCGAGGACGCGCACGGTGCCGGAGTCCGGCGCGCGGTACCCCTCGCAGGTCTCGATCGTCGTCGTCTTGCCGGCGCCGTTCGGGCCGAGGACGGCGGTGACACCGGGCCGGGCCGTCAGGTCCAGGCCGTTCACCGCGGTCTTCGTCCCGTACCGCTTCACCAGGGCCCGCACCTCGACGACAGGCTCAGTTCGCATGGCTCCAGAGTCTAGGTTCGCGAGCGGGCGCCCAGACGGGCGGGTGGCCGCTCCCCTCCGCGCGGGGCCGGTGCGCCGGCCGGACCCCGAGGGAGCCGGGCGACGCGCGGGAGCGGACGATTTCTCCACTTTCGGACCTCGGTGCGCCGGGCTGTGCGGAGAAGGGGTCGCGAGCGGCAAGAGGGCCGGTCGGAGGGGGTGCGGGCGGGGTCCGGAACGGCTTCGGAGGGGGTGCTGCGAGGCGGGTGGGGCCGGTGCCGTTCTGATCGATCAAAGATCGTTTCCGCAGGTCAGATTAGGTATACCTAAGTGACGCAGGGCACCGTCCGCCGGTCCGGATGTGGCTTGCCTGGCTCCGAGGAATTACGCAACAATGGCGTTGTGAAAAACGTCGGCGAGGCTCGGGAGACCCCCACGGGGGCCCCTCAGGAGGAGCTAGCGACCGGTGAGCGCTCCACGCGCAACCGGGTCGCGCGGTCCATCCTGGACCACGGGCCCTCGACCGTCGCCGAGCTGGCCGGGCGGCTGGGACTCACCCAGGCGGCCGTACGCCGGCACCTCGACGCGCTGGCCGCCGACGACGTCGTGGAGGCCCGTGAGCAGCGGGTGTACGGAGCGCGGACCCGCGGACGGCCCGCCAAGGTCTTCGCCCTCACCGACTGCGGCCGGGACGCCTTCGACCAGTCGTACGACAAGCTCGCCGCGGACGCGCTGCGGTGGATCCAGCAGCGGTTCGGCGGGGACGAGGCCGTCGTCGCCTTCGCGCGCGCGAGGATCGCCGAGCAGGCCACCGCCTACCGCGAGGCGGTCGAGGCCGCCGCGCCCGAGGAGCGCACCGAAGCGCTGGCCAAGGCCCTGAGCGCGGACGGGTACGCTGCTACGGCGCGCAGCGCGCCCCTCCCGCAAAAGGGCGAGCAGTTGTGCCAGCACCACTGCCCGGTGGCCCATGTCGCGGAGCAGTTCCCGCAGCTGTGCGAGGCGGAGACCGAGATCTTCTCCCAGCTGCTCGGAACACACGTCCAGCGGCTGGCGACCATCGCGCACGGCGACGGCGTCTGCACGACGTTCATCCCCAAGATTTCCCACAACGCATCTGCAAGCACGGCCGGGAGGAACCCCGCATGACTCTCCCCACGGAGACTGCCCACCCCGAACTCGAGGGCCTGGGCAAGTACGAATACGGCTGGGCCGACTCCGACGAAGCCGGCGCCTCTGCGAAGCGCGGTCTGAACGAGGACGTCGTCAAGGACATCTCCGCGAAGAAGTCCGAGCCGGAGTGGATGACCAAGCTCCGCCTCAAGGGTCTGCGGCTCTTCGAGAAGAAGCCCATGCCCAACTGGGGCTCGGACCTGTCGGGCATCGACTTCGACAACATCAAGTACTTCGTCCGCTCCACCGAGAAGCAGGCGGCGTCCTGGGAGGAACTGCCCGAGGACATCAAGAACACGTACGACAAGCTCGGCATCCCGGAGGCGGAGAAGCAGCGCCTCGTCGCCGGTGTCGCGGCCCAGTACGAGTCCGAGGTCGTCTACCACCAGATCCGTGAGGACCTGGAGGAGCAGGGCGTCATCTTCCTCGACACCGACACCGCTCTCAAGGAGCACCCGGAGCTCTTCAAGGAGTACTTCGGAACCGTCATCCCGGTCGGTGACAACAAGTTCGCCTCCCTGAACACCGCCGTGTGGTCGGGCGGCTCCTTCATCTACGTGCCGCCGGGCGTGCACGTCGAGATCCCGCTCCAGGCCTACTTCCGTATCAACACGGAGAACATGGGCCAGTTCGAGCGGACCCTGATCATCGTCGACGAGGGTGCCTACGTGCACTACGTCGAGGGTTGCACGGCCCCGATCTACAAGTCGGACTCGCTGCACAGCGCCGTGGTCGAGATCATCGTCAAGAAGAACGCCCGCTGCCGCTACACGACCATCCAGAACTGGTCGAACAACGTCTACAACCTGGTCACCAAGCGCGCCGTCGCCTACGAGGGCGCGACCATGGAGTGGATCGACGGCAACATCGGCTCCAAGGTGACGATGAAGTACCCGGCCGTCTACCTGATGGGCGAGCACGCCAAGGGCGAGACCCTCTCCATCGCCTTCGCGGGCGAGGGGCAGCACCAGGACGCCGGCTCCAAGATGGTCCACATGGCGCCGAACACCTCCTCCAACATCGTCTCCAAGTCGGTGGCGCGCGGCGGCGGCCGTACCTCCTACCGGGGTCTCGTCGAGATCGGCGAGGGCGCGGCCGGTTCCAAGTCGAACGTGCTGTGCGACGCGCTGCTCGTCGACACCATCTCCCGCTCCGACACCTACCCCTACGTGGACGTCCGCGAGGACGACGTGTCCATGGGCCACGAGGCGACCGTCTCCAAGGTCTCCGACGACCAGCTCTTCTACCTGATGAGCCGTGGTCTGAGCGAGTTCGAGGCGATGGCGATGATCGTGCGCGGCTTCGTCGAGCCCATCGCCAAGGAGCTGCCGATGGAGTACGCGCTGGAGCTCAACCGGCTGATCGAGCTGCAGATGGAGGGCTCGGTCGGCTGACGACCGCACGCCGTTCCGGCAGCACCGGCCCGCCCCCTCCGGGCGGGCCGAGGATCTCCCACTGACGTAGGAAAGAGAGCACAACGACAGCCATGGCTGAGGCCCAGAACTCCCCCACTCCCGGATCCGCTCGAGCGGGGGGACCCCCACCCGTGGGGTCGACCACCGCCGGCTCGATCGCGGTCGCCGCGGAGTCGACCGTCGTCTCGCGCATGAGCGCCCCCCCGTCCTTCGACGTGGCGGACTTCCCCGTCCCGCACGGCCGTGAGGAGGAGTGGCGGTTCACCCCGCTGGAGCGCCTGCGCGGTCTGCACGACGGCACCGCCGTCGCCACCGGCGAAGGTGTGAAGGTCACCGTCGAGGCCCCCGAGGGCGTCACCGTCGAGACCGTCGGCCGCGACGACGCCCGCCTCGGCCGGGCCGGCGCCCCCGTCGACCGGGTCGCGGCGCAGGCCTACGCGGCCTTCGAGCAGGCCGGCGTGGTCACCGTCCCCAAGGAGACGGTGCTCACCGAGCCGATCCGCATCGCCGTGCACGGCGAGGGCGGCACCGCCTTCGGCCAGCAGATCGTCGAGCTGGGCGCCTTCGCCGAGGCCGTCGTCGTCATCGACCACACCGGTGACGCCGTGCTCGCCGCCAACGTCGACTACGTCCTGGGCGACGGCGCCAAGCTGACCGTCGTCTCGGTCCAGGACTGGGACGACAAGGCCGTCCACGTCGGCCAGCACAACGCCCTCATCGGCCGCGACGCCTCCTTCAAGTCCGTCGTCGTCACCTTCGGCGGCGACGTCGTCCGCCTGCACCCGCGCGTCGAGTACGCCGGCACCGGCGGCTCGGCGGAGCTCTTCGGCCTGTACTTCACCGACGCCGGCCAGCACCAGGAGCACCGCCTCCTGGTCACCCACAACACCCCGCACTGCACCTCGAACGTCGTCTACAAGGGCGCGCTCCAGGGCGACGACGCGCACGCGGTGTGGATCGGCGACGTGCTGATCGAGGCCAAGGCCGAAGGCACCGACACCTACGAGATGAACCGCAACCTGGTCCTCACGGACGGCGCGCGCGTCGACTCGGTCCCCAACCTGGAGATCGAGACGGGCGAGATCGTCGGCGCGGGCCACGCCTCCGCCACCGGCCGCTTCGACGACGAGCAGCTCTTCTACCTGATGGCCCGCGGCATCCCGGAGCACGACGCCCGCCGTCTCGTGGTCCGCGGCTTCTTCGCCGAGCTGGTCCAGCAGATCGGTGTCCAGGACATCGAGGAGCGCCTCATCGCCAAGATCGAAGAGGAGCTGGAGGCGTCGGTCGCATGACGTCGTTCGTACGCGCCTGTGGGCTGAGCGAGCTGGAGGAGGACACCCCCAAACGGGTGGAACTCGACGGCACGCCGGTCTCGGTCGTCCGTACCGAGGGGGAGGTGTTCGCCATCCACGACATCTGCTCCCACGCGAACGTCTCGCTCTCCGAGGGCGAGGTGGAGGACTGCCAGATCGAGTGCTGGCTGCACGGCTCCGCGTTCGACCTCCGCACCGGCAAGCCGTCCGGCCTCCCCGCGACGCGCCCCGTCCCCGTTTACCCCGTAAAGATCGAAGGGGACGACGTGCTCGTCTCCCTCACCCAGGAGTCCTGAGGCACCCATGGCAACGCTTGAAATCCGAGACCTGCACGTCACCGTCGAGGCCGACAACGCCACGAAGGAGATCCTCAAGGGCGTCGACCTCACCGTGAAGCAGGGCGAGACGCACGCCATCATGGGCCCCAACGGCTCCGGCAAGTCGACCCTCGCCTACTCGCTCGCGGGTCACCCGAAGTACACGATCACCGGCGGCACCGTCACCCTCGACGGCGAGGACGTCCTGGAGATGTCCGTCGACGAGCGCGCCCGCGCCGGCCTGTTCCTGGCGATGCAGTACCCCGTCGAGGTCCCCGGCGTCTCGGTCTCCAACTTCCTGCGCACCTCCGCCACCGCCATCCGCGGCGAGGCCCCCAAGCTGCGCACCTGGGTGAAGGAGGTCAAGGAGGCCATGGAGCGCCTCAACATGGACCCCGCCTTCGCCGAGCGCAACGTCAACGAGGGCTTCTCCGGCGGTGAGAAGAAGCGCCACGAGATCCTCCAGCTGGAGCTGCTCCGCCCGAAGGTCGCGATCCTCGACGAGACCGACTCCGGTCTCGACGTCGACGCCCTGCGCATCGTCTCCGAGGGCGTCAACCGCGTCCGCGAGACCGGCGAGGTCGGCACCCTGCTGATCACGCACTACACGCGCATCCTGCGCTACATCAAGCCCGATCACGTCCACGTCTTCTCCGGCGGCCGGATCGTCGAGTCCGGCGGTGCCGAGCTCGCCGACAAGCTGGAGAACGAGGGCTACGAGGCGTACTCGAAGGGTGGCGCATCCGCGTGACACAGCTGCCGGGCCTCCTCGACACCGAGGCGATCCGCAAGGACTTCCCGATCCTGGACCGTCTGGTCCACGACGACCGGAAGCTCGTGTACCTGGACAACGCGGCGACCTCGCAGAAGCCGCGCCAGGTGCTGGACGCCCTGAGCGAGTACTACGAGCGGTACAACGCCAACGTCCACCGCGGTGTGCATGTGCTCGCCGAGGAGGCCACGGCGCTGTACGAGGGCGCGCGTGACAAGGTCGCCGCGTTCATCAACGCGCCCAGCCGCAACGAGGTGATCTTCACCAAGAACGCCTCGGAGTCGCTGAACCTCGTGGCGAACATGCTGGGCTGGGCCGACGAGCCCTACCGCGTGGACTCCGAGACCGAGATCGTCATCACGGAGATGGAGCACCACTCCAACATCGTGCCGTGGCAGCTGCTGTCGCAGCGCACGGGCGCGAAGCTGAAGTGGTTCGGCCTCACGGACGACGGCCGTCTCGACCTCTCGGACATCGAGGAGGTCATCACGGAGAAGACGAAGATCGTCTCCTTCGTGCTCGTCTCGAACATCCTCGGCACCGTCAACCCGGTCGAGGCGATAGTCCGCCGGGCGCAGGAGGTCGGGGCCCTGGTCCTGATCGACGCGTCGCAGGCGGCGCCGCACATGCCCCTCGACGTGCAGGCCCTCCAGGCCGACTTCGTGGCCTTCACCGGTCACAAGATGTGCGGTCCGACGGGCATCGGCGTCCTCTGGGGCCGCCAGGAGCTCCTGGAGGACCTGCCCCCGTTCCTCGGCGGCGGCGAGATGATCGAGACGGTGTCGATGCACTCCTCGACCTACGCTCCCGCGCCGCACAAGTTCGAGGCGGGCACGCCGCCGATCGCGCAGGCGGTCGGTCTGGGCGCGGCGATCGACTACCTGTCCTCCATCGGCATGGACAAGATCCTCGCCCATGAGCACGCGATCACCGAGTACGCGGTGCGGCGGCTGACGGAGGTGCCGGACCTGCGCATCATCGGCCCCGCCACGGCCGAGGACCGCGGTGCCGCGATCTCCTTCACGCTGGGTGACATCCACCCGCACGACGTGGGCCAGGTGCTGGACGAGCAGGGCATCGCGGTACGGGTGGGCCACCACTGCGCCCGCCCCGTCTGCCTGCGCTACGGAATTCCCGCGACCACGCGCGCGTCGTTCTATCTGTACTCCACGCCTGCCGAGATCGACGCGCTGGTCGAGGGGCTGGAGCACGTACGGAACTTCTTCGGCTGACGGGACGAGCGATCGCATGAAGCTGGACTCCATGTACCAGGAAGTCATCCTGGACCACTACAAGAACCCGCACGGGCGGGGCTTGCGGGATGGCGACGCCGAGGTGCACCACGTCAACCCGACGTGCGGCGACGAGATCACCCTGCGTGTCAAGTACGACGGCACCACGGTCGAGGACGTCTCGTACGAGGGCCAGGGCTGTTCCATCAGCCAGGCCTCGGCCTCCGTACTGAACGACCTGCTCGTCGGCAAGGAGCTGGCCGAGGCGCAGCGGATCCAGGAGACGTTCCTGGAGCTGATGCAGTCCAAGGGCAGGATCGAGCCGGACGACGCGATGGAGGAGGTGCTGGAGGACGCCGTCGCGTTCGCCGGTGTCTCCAAGTACCCCGCCCGGGTCAAGTGCGCCCTCCTGAGCTGGATGGCGTGGAAGGACGCGACGGCCCAGGCGCTGGTCGCCGACGCCGAAAGGAAGACGGCATGAGCGAGACCGTGGAGATGAAGCCGGCCTCGGAGGAGGAACTCCGTGAGGCCCTGATGGACGTCGTCGACCCCGAACTGGGCATCGACGTCGTCAACCTCGGCCTGATCTACGGCATCCACGTCGACGACTCCAATGTGGCGACCGTCGACATGACCCTGACCTCCGCGGCGTGTCCGCTGACGGACGTCATCGAGGACCAGGCCAAGTCCGCCACGGACGGTCTGGTCAGCGAGCTGCGGATCAACTGGGTCTGGATGCCGCCGTGGGGCCCCGACAAGATCACGGACGACGGTCGCGAGCAGCTCCGGGCGCTCGGCTTCAACGTCTGAGGCCGCCCGACAGAGGTCGCGCGGGAGCGGGGGGGCCCCCGGCCGGGGGCGCCCCGGCCCGCGGGGGGGGGGGCGCGCGGTGGCTTGGTGGGCGGCCGGGTTGCCGCGGGCCCGGCCGGGCGCGGGGTGGGCGGGGGGGGGGGGGGGGGGGGCCCCCCTCGAAGCGGCGCTGGTCGTCCAGGCGAGGGCTGTTCCACCAGTCTTCGACGACGG
>NZ_JBHWKO010000019.1:88446-125717 GCF_042731035.1 Streptomyces sp. NPDC059895 | reverse complement strand
AAAGATCCCGGACGCGGGTCGCGCGCCGCCCGGGGGGCGGGGATACACCGTCGGGGGCCGCCCGACTGTGGTCGCGGGGGCGCGGGGCCCCCCGGTCGGGGGGCCGCCGCTGCCGGCTGTCCGGGGCGCGCGCCGCGTTCAGTACGCTCCCGCGCATGGGATACGTGACGCTCGCCGGAGCCATCGCCGCCGAGGTGGCGGCGACGACCGCCATGAAGTACAGCCAGGGCTTCACCCGCCTGTGGCCCTCCCTGGTGACGGCCCTCGGCTACGTCGTCTCCTTCTCCCTGCTCTCCCAGACCCTGAAGACCGTCGGCATCGGCACGGCGTACGCCATATGGTCCGGCGTCGGCACCGCGGCGATCGCCGTCCTCGGGCTGCTGCTCTTCGGCGAGGCGCTCACCCTCACCAAGGTCGCCGGAATCCTGCTGATCGTCGCGGGAGTGGTGGTGCTGAACGCCGGCGGCGCCCACTGAGGCCGGGCCACCGGGCCCTCCCGCCCGCCACCTGAGACGCCGCCCGGCTGGTTGGCCTCCACGGCCTCCCGCCGGTTAGGTTTCCCTCATGACCGACACGACTGCTCCTCGCACCACCGGCGCCGCGGCCGCCGGCCTCGCCACCATCGCCGCCGACGGCACGGTTCTCGACACCTGGTTCCCCGCGCCCGAGCTCGTCACCGAGCCCGGCCCGTCCGGCACCGAGCGCCTGTCCGCCGACAGGGCCGTGGAGCTGCTCGGTGAAGGCGCGGCCAAGGCGATCGGCCCGGACGCCCGCCGGGGCGTCGAGGTGGTCGCGGTCCGCACGGTCATCGCCTCGCTCGACGACAAGCCGATCGACACGCACGACACCTACCTGCGTCTGCACCTGCTCTCCCACCGCCTGGTCGAGCCGCACGGCCAGAGCCTGGACGGCATCTTCGGCCTGCTCGCCAACGTCGCCTGGACCTCCCTCGGCCCGGTCGCGGTCGACGACCTGGAGAAGGTCCGCCTGAACGCGCGCGCCGAGGGCCTGCACCTCCAGGTGACGTCGGTCGACAAGTTCCCGCGCATGACGGACTACGTGGCGCCCAAGGGCGTCCGTATCGCCGACGCCGACCGTGTCCGCCTCGGCGCGCACCTCGCCGAGGGCACGACCGTCATGCACGAGGGCTTCGTGAACTTCAACGCCGGCACCCTCGGCACGTCGATGGTCGAGGGCCGTATCTCCGCCGGTGTCGTGGTCGGCGACGGCTCGGACATCGGCGGCGGCGCCTCCACCATGGGCACCCTGTCGGGCGGCGGCAACGTCCGGATCACCATCGGCGAGCGCTGCCTCGTCGGCGCCGAGGCGGGCGTCGGCATCGCCCTGGGTGACGAGTGCGTGGTCGAGGCCGGCCTGTACGTCACCGCGGGCACCCGCGTGACGATGCCCGACGGCCAGATCGTCAAGGCCCGCGAACTCTCCGGCGCCTCCCACATCCTCTTCCGCCGCAACTCGGTCACCGGCACGGTCGAGGCCCGCCCGAACAACGCGGTGTGGGGCGGACTGAACGAGGTCCTGCACAGCCACAACTGATCCGCACCGCCCGGCCGAAGCGCCCTCCCGCCCGTCGGGAGGGCGCTTCGTCGTGCGGTCAGGGCGCGGTCAGGGCGCGGTCAGGCCCGCGGCGAACCGGCCCAGCGCCTCGAAGTCCTCCGCCCGCAGCCCGACCCGGGGATCCACGAGGTGCAGCAGAGCCGGCGCGGGGTGGTGGCGGGCGACGTACGCCGCGTCGGCGGCCGACTGCTCGTCGTCCACCCAGGCGAAGGGGCGCCCCGCGGCGTGGGCGACGAGCGCCTCCGTCTTCCAGTGCACTCCGTCGGGCCGCTCGGCGAACAGTCCGCGCCCGAAGTCGACGTACGGCAGTTCGGGCAGGCCGACGACCGGGGCGATCCAGCGGTTGGCCTCGCCCATCCACGTGGTCGCCCAGCACAGCTCGTAGGGCAGCTCCAGCAGGGCGGCCCCGTGCCCCGGGTGGAGCCACACCCGCAGGGGGCGGCCGGGCCGCACGGTCGCCCTGATCGTCGTGTAGCCCTGCGGCCGGCGCTCCGGCTGGGCCGCGTACGGGTTGAGGGGACCGTCGACGTCGAGGTAGAGCAACGGCCGGCGCATGAGGCCACCGTAGGCCGAAACGGCGCGGCGGCGCTCGGACTTATGCGGTGGGCTCGGTCGTGAACCGTTCGTAGGCCTCCCGCAGCGTGTCGAGCGCATCCGGGCCGGCGTCGCGCAGGGGTGCCCGGACCGGGCCGGCCGGCAGGCCGAGCAGGTTCAGGAGGGCCTTGGCGGTGACCGTCCCGGGCAGGCCCGCGGCCATCATCGGCTCGATGAGCGCGAGGGCCCGCCGCTGGAGCCGGGCGGCCCGCAGGGTGTCGCCGGCGTCGAACGCGTCGAGGACGGCGCGGAGCCGGGCCGGCGCGACGTTGGCGACGGTGCTGATGTACCCGGCGGCGCCCACCGCGTACAGCGCGAGGATCTGTTCGTCGCAGCCGGCGTAGTAGGCCAACCCGGTGCGGGCCAGGACCTTCTGGGTGCCGAGGAGGTCGTAGGAGCAGTCCTTGACGGCGACGATCCGGGGGTGCTCGGACAGCCGGATCACCGTCTCCGGCTCGATGCGGGTGCCGGTCCGCCCGGGGATGTCGTACAGCACCACGGGCAGCCCGCAGCCGTCCGCCACCTCCCGGAAGTGCGCCTCCAGGGCGTCCTGCGGGGGCCGGCTGTAGTACGGGCTGACCACCAGCACCCCGTCGGCGCCGGCCTTCTCGGCGGCGAGGGCGAGGCCGGCGGTGTGGCGGGTGTCGGCGGTGCCCACGCCCGCCACCAGGGGCACACGGTCGCCGACGGCCGCTCGTACGGCCCGCACCAGGTCCGCCTTCTCGGCGTCCGTGGTGGTCGGCGACTCACCCGTCGTGCCGGACAGGACCAGTCCGTCGCACCCGGCCGCCAGCAGCCGGTCCGCGAGCCGCTGGGCGCCGTCGAGGTCGAGGGCTCCCGTCGGGGTGAAGGGCGTGACCATCGCGCAGAGGGCGCGGCCGAAGGGAGGGGCGGGGGTGGAGGCGGTGGCAGCGGGCGGGGCGGGATGCGGGTGCGTCATGGGGGTAGTCTCGGCGCGGCGATGGTGTAGCTCTACTTAAATTACCTACGAGGTATTCATAAGCGGTACTACGGAGTGGGGTGAGTGGGGAGGGTGCGGCGGGGCGGGGCGTCGCAGGGGTAGCGGCGGACTGCCGGGGTACCCGGGTGTCTCCGAACCGAGAGGAGGCGGAACACCGTGACCGGGACCATGGACACCCGGCCCGTCCACGACGGGCACCACACGGTCGGCGAACTCGTCGGCCAGGCCACCGAGCAGCTCTCCCGGCTCGTACGGCAGGAGATCGCCCTCGCCAAGGAGGAACTGACCGAGAAGGGCCGTCGCGCCGGCCGCGGCGGCGGTCTGCTGGGGGCGGCGGGCGCGTTCGCCTACGCCGGTCTGCTCGCCCTCGCGGGCACGGGCGTCGCCGCCCTCTCGCTGGCGCTGCCCGTCTGGGCCGCGGCGCTCATCGTCACGGCGGTGCTGTTCGTGATCGCCGCCGTCCTGGCCGCGACCGGCCGCGGCCAACTGCGCCGGGCCACGCCCCCCACTCCCGAGGAGGCTCTCGGCAGCGTCAGGGCCGATGTCGAGGAGATCAGGGAAAGGGCGCACCGATGACGGACAGGACAGGGGCGGACGGTACGGCGACCGGCGCGGACGGCGCCGCGGAGCTGCGCCGGCAGATAGCGCAGACCAGGAGCCAACTCGGGCACACCGTGGAGGAACTGGCGGCGAAGACGGACATCCGCGGCCGGGCCCGGGCCCGGGCGGCCGATCTGCGCGACCGGGCCGGCGCCATGACGGTCCAGCTCCGCAGCACGGCGGCCCAGGCGGGCCATGCCGTCCAGGACAGGGCGAAGGGAACCGGCCACGCCCTCCAGGGGAAGGCGAAGGGGACCGGTCACGCCCTCCAGGACAGGGCGAAGGACGCGGGGCACACCGTCCAGGACAGGGCGCGGGAGAAGAGTCACGCCCTTCAGGACAGGGCGCGGGAGTCCGGTCACGCTCTTCAGGACAGGGCGCTGGAGTCCGGTCACGCCCTTCAGGACAGGGCGCTGGAGTCCAGCCATGCCCTTCAGGACAGGGCGCGGGAGTCCGGTCACGCTCTCCAGGACAGGGCGCGGGAGTCCGGTCACGCCCTTCAGGTCAGGACCGCGCACGCCGGACAGACCGTGGAGCAGCGCGTTCCCGAGCGGCTGCGCCCACCGGTGCGGTTCGTGGCGCGGCACCCGGGGCCGGTCGTGCTCGTGGCGGCGGGCGCGGCCCTCGTCGCGGCCGGCGTGCTGGCGGGGCGCAGGGCCCGGCACTGACAGGCCGTCACCGGCCCGCCCCCGGACGCCGTCGAGCGCCGT
This sequence comes from Streptomyces sp. NPDC059895, assembly GCF_042731035.1. NCBI lineage: Bacteria > Bacillati > Actinomycetota > Actinomycetes > Kitasatosporales > Streptomycetaceae > Streptomyces > Streptomyces sp. NPDC059895. The sequence goes on along the minus strand of NZ_JBHWKO010000019.1, from coordinate 121,277 downwards.
AGGGGCGGCACGCGGGCCCGGCACCCGTGGGGCGGGTGCCGGGTCCTCGTCCGCGGCGGGGCCGGGCCGGACACCCGTCCGGCCCGGCCCCGCGCGCTCACTGCTGCCCGGTCACGGCCTGAAGCGCAGCACCTGCGGGTCGTGGTCGCTGATCTGGTCGTTGAACTCGGCGTTGATGTGCACGCTGTCGTACGCGAAGGAGCCGCGCCGGATCGACGGGCTGACCAGGATCTGGTCGAGGACCTGGCTGTTGCCCTGGTAGACGTACGAGTACCGCTCGCTCCTCGGCAGGGACTTGACCGCCGACCACAGCGCGCCGTCGTCCTCCAGGATCCGGGTCGTGCCGGAGAACTCGAAGTCGTTGATGTCGCCGAGGGCGATGACGTCCGCGTTCTTCTGGACGTCGAGGACGTCCTTGACGAACGCGTTGACGAGTGCCGCCTGCTGGTGGCGCTGGGTCTCGGAGCTGCGCACCACCGGCTGGTACTGCGCGGTCAGACCCTGGTCGCCGCCCTTGGAGTTGAAGTGGTTGGCGATCACGAAGACCGTCCGGCCGCGGAAGACGAACTCGCCGACCAGCGGCTTGCGGCTGGAGTCCCAGGCGGTGTCCGCCGGGGCGATGCGGCCGGGGGAGACCGTCAGCGCGGCCTTGCCCCGCTCCTCGGTGACGCCGACGGCGGTCGCGGCGTCGCCGCCCGCACGGTCGGTGAAGGAGACCCGCTCCGGGTCGAACAGGAACACCTGGCGGATGTTGCCGCCCGGCTCGCCGCCGTCGGTGCCGTCCGTCGGGTCGACCGAGCGCCAGTCGTACCTCGGGCCGCCCGCCGCGACGATCGCGTCGATCAGCTTGCCCACCGTCAGGTCGGCGGCGACCGTGCCGTCGTCCGTGGCGCCGTTGTTGTCCTGGATCTCCTCCAGGGACACGATGTCGGGCGACTTCAGGTTGTTCACGATCGCGGAGGCGTGCTCCTCGAACGTCGCGTCGGACGGGTCGAGGTTCTCGACGTTGTACGTCGCGACCGAGAGCTCGCCGCTCTTCTGCTCGGCGGTCGTCTCGCGCTCCGGACCGGTGCTGTCCAGCGTGCCGATCCGGTTGGCGACGAGGGTGTAGCCGCCGTACTGGTTGTAGTCCAGCGGGCCGGCGGTGGCGCCGGTGAGGGTGTCGCCGACGTTCGCCACCGGGAAGTCGGCGACCGCGCCGAGCGACTGGATCTGCAGCCGGCCGGTGTTCTGGGAGTCGTAGGAGCCGTAGACCGTGCCGCCGCGGCGGGTGCGGTTCTCGCCCGGCTTCACCGTGACCCACAGCTCCGTGTACGGGTCGGTGGCGCCGACCACGCGGACGTCGGCGACCTGGACGTTCATGCCCTCCAGGGACTCGTAGTAGTCCAGGGCGTACGTGTCGGGCCGCAGGGTGAGGCCGTTGACGGAGTTGTTCGCGGCCGGGTCGCCCGCCGGGGCGTACGCCGCCGGGACGGACTTCGCGTTCACGACGGTCGCGGCGGGGACCGCGTTGCCGCTGGAGACGACGGTGACGGTCGGTCGGACGATCTCCGTCAGCGCCTGGTTGCCGGAGGAGGTGCCGCCCGGCACGTACTCCGAGACCGTGCCGGTGACGGTGACCGCGTCGCCGACGGCGACCTTCGGGGTCGAGCTGGTGAAGACGAAGACGCCCTCACTGGTGGCCGGGTCGGCGTCCGGGTCCGGGTCCTGGATCCAGAAGCCTCTGGAGGAGCCGTAGGTGCGCACGCCGGTGACGATTCCGGTCACGTCCGTGACCTGTCGGCCGGCGAACGGCGAGACGCGGGTGGTGCCCTGGATGTCGTGGATGCGCGCCGAGTCGGCGTGCGCGGGCGCGGCGATGACGACGGTGGACGCCGCGGAGCACACGGCGGCGACGGTGAGCGCGGCGAGCCGCGCGGAAGACCTGCTAGGCAACGGGTTCCCTCCGGGGACGTACAAGAGCGCCGGGACGAGGGTGAGGCGTGGGGCGCGGCGACGCGCGGAGACAAACAGTGAACACCTGTCCCCCCAACTTCTACGCGCGTCAATCTCCTGCCTGGCAAGGCCGGTTGTCAAGGTTTCGGCCATGTACGGAGGCTGACCGGGAGATGAACCGGGCGGCATGGGTTCATATCCGTCTAGGCTGAGCGGTCGAGTGGTACGACCCGTCCGAGGAGAACCAGCCGATGTCAGACAGCTCCCCCCTGCCGCCCGTGCGGCTGCACCCCGAAGCGGAGCTGGCGCGCGACGCGCTGTCGACCCCGTTGCTCTCCCGGGCCGCCCGCCTCGCCCGCTGGGCCGGCCCCGACACCCGCGTCGACGCCGGGGGCGGACTCGTCGACGAGCAGTTGCCGGCCGCCGCCGAGATGCTCGGGCTGACCGGCGACGACGCCGCCGCGTACGCGAGCGAGGCCTGGCGGATCGCCGTGGACGCCGGGCTCGTCGAGGTCGCCGACGAGGAGGCCGGCACCGTCACCGCCGGCGCGGACCTGGACCTGCTGACCGGCGGCTCCCCGCACGACGTGCTCGCCGTCTGGCTCGGCGCCCTGGAGTCGGTGCTCGCCGACGCCACCGTGCCCGACCTCGACGACCTGATCGAGGCCATGGACGAGGGCGGCGAGGTCGACTTCTCCCGGCTCGACTGGGACCCCGAGGCCGAGGCCGCGTTCCTCGACGGCGTCCTCGGCAACCTCTACCTGCTCACCGTCGGCGAGGACGGCCCCGGCGACGGCCCCGTGCCGCTGCCCGCGCTCGCCGCCTCCATGCTCGTCCCCGGCGACATGGGCGAACCCACCAACGACGTGCTGGAACAGGTCTCCGACGCGATGATGCGCCTCGACGACCAGTTCCGGCTGCTGGAGCCGATCGGCCTGGTCGCCTACCAGCCCGTCGACGAGGCCCTGATGGGCGACCCCGACGAGGAGCCCGCCGCCCCGGTCGACGAGACCGACGTCTCCCGCTACGGCATGGTCCGCCTCACCCCGCTCGGCCTCTACGGTCTGCGCGCCCGGCTCCAGGAGGCCGGCTTCCACGCGCCCGCCGTCGGCGACCTCGCCGACAAGGGGGCCGACGTCCTGCTCGACGGCAGCGCCGGCTACGGGCCGCGCGCCGCGCGCGCCGAGACCGAGCAGTGGCTGCACCTGCGGGAACCCGTCGACGCCGCCCGGGAGCTGCTGGCCGCCGCCCGCGGCTCGGACGAGGGCGCGCCGCTGCGCCGGCTGCGCTGCCAGCAGGCCCTCTCCCTCGTCGGCGGCCAGGCCGAACCCGCGGTGCGCGAGGTGCTCGACGACCCCGAACTGGGCGGCCTCGCCCGGGTCTGGCTGAGCGAGCTGGGCGCCACCGACGTACCGCCCCCGTCCGAGGCGATGGTCTTCTGGCTCACCATCGACACCGTGGCCGCCCAACTGGCCGCCGAGGGCAACTCGGAGGAGCTCCAGGGTCTCGTCGAGGGGCTCGCGCAGCAGCACGGCGGCTTCTTCGCGGCGGCCTGGCGGGTGGACCACCCGGCCACCGCCGACGTCCTGGAGGCGATGGGGCGGCTGCACCCGGACAAGCGGATCGCCAAGGAGGCGCGGAAGGCCGCGTTCAAGGCGCGCTCGCAGCAGGGCGGATGACAGCCTCCTGCCGGTGAGGGAGGGGGCGGTGGCGCGGGTTCACGCAACCGGGCCGGCGGTGGCGGTCCGCTGTTCAACCCACGTTCACACCTGGGCGGGACGGTGGCGCCGACCCGAGGACCGCCGGCCCCACGGCATCCCGACCGTCTCAGGAGACACCATGTCGCTCACCCGCAGGGACTTCGCCAGGACATCAGCGGTCACCGGGGCGGGGGTCGCGCTGGCGGGCACCGTCGGCGCCCTCGCCAGCGCGCCGGGCGCCCTCGCGTCGACGGACACGGACACGGACAGCGCGGACGGGACGGCGGCGGCCGGGCACGGCGGGGTCGGCTACGGGCCGCTGCTCCCCGACCCGGACGGCATCCTCGCGCTGCCCGCCGGCTTCACCTACCGCGTCATCACCCACAGCGGGCAGACCCGGCTGGAGTCGGGCGAGTTCACGCCCTCCAACCACGACGGGACGGCCACCTTCGACGGGCCGCGCGGCACCACCCTCCTCGTCAACAACCACGAGCTGAAGGGCCCGCGCGCCGGCTGGACCCACCCCGTGCCGCTCACCGACGGCCTGGTCTACGACCCGGCCGCGGCCGGCGGCTGCACGGTCGTCGAGGTGCGCCCCGACGGACAGGTCGCCGAGTGGGTCGGCATCGCCGGCACCTCCACCAACTGCGCGGGCGGCCGCACCTCCTGGGACACCTGGCTGACCTGCGAGGAGAACTCCGACCGGGCCGGTACCAACGGCATGACCAAGGACCACGGCTACGTCTTCGAGGTCGACCCCACCGACCGCCGCGCCAACCAGGACCCCAAGCCGCTGAAGTTCTTCGGCCGCTACGACCACGAGGCCGTCGTCATCGACCCCAAGCGCGGCCACGCCTACCTCACCGAGGACGCCTCCGGCCCCAACGGCCTGCTCTTCCGCTGGACCCCGCCGAAGGGCTTCGAGCACGGCCGCGGCAGGTTCCGCACCCTCGCCGACGACGCCGGCGTCCTCCAGGCCCCCCGGTGCTTCGACTCCGGCGGCACGTTCGTCGACGACCTGTCCCGGGCCACGAAGACCGGCACGGTGTACGGCGTCGACTGGGTCGACGTCCCCGACCGCGACGCCACGACCGTCGCCGTGCGCAAGCAGTTCGCCGACGGGGAGATCACCCGCGCCCGCAAGCTGGAGGGCATGTGGTGGGCCGACGGCGGCGCCTACGTCGTCTCCTCCTACGCCCGCTCGGAGAGCCCCGGCACCCCGCACGACGGCCAGGTCTGGTTCTACGACCCCCGGCGCCGCACCCTCACCCTGAAGGTCCTCCTCGGCGTCAACCCCGACCCGTCGGCCGACGGCGCCTTCGACGGCCCCGACAACATCACCGTCTCCCCCTACGGCGGCCTCGTCATCGCCGAGGACGGCGAGGGCGTCCAGCACCTCTTCGGCGCCACCGACAGCGGCCGCACATACCCCATCGCCCGCAACGAACTGAACATCGGCACCGAGGACGAGCCGGAGTACAGCGAGTTCACCGGTGTGACCTTCTCGCCCGACGGCCGGACCCTGTACGCCAACATCCAGGAGCCCGGCATCATGCTGGCGATCACGGGGCCGTGGAAGCGGCAGAAGCGCGGCTGACCCGGCCAGGGCCTGCCGCCCCTGGGGCGGTGGGTGCCGCGGAGGCGCCCACCGCCCGTGGCCTCACAGGGCCTGGGCGGCCGGCTTCACCATGTTCCGGACCGTCCGGGCCTTCACGAAATCGCCCAGGGCCGTCATCTCCCACTCGCCGGAGAACTGGCGGATCAGCTTCGCCATCATCACGCCCGTCTGCGGCTCGGCGCCGGTGAGGTCGAAGCGGACCAGTTCGTCACCGGTCGCGGCGTCCACGAGACGGCAGTAGGCCTTGGCGACCTCGGTGAACTTCTGGCCGGTGAACGAGTTGACGGTGAAGACCAGGCCCGTGACCTCCTGCGGGAGACGGCCGAGGTCGACGGTGATCACCTCGTCGTCGCCGCCGCCCTCGCCGGTGAGGTTGTCACCGGAGTGCTTGATCGCGCCGTTCACGATGGCCAGCTTGCCGAAGTAGCAGCTGTCGATGTGGTTGCGCTGGGGACCGTAGGCGATGACCGAGGCGTCCAGGTCGATGTCCCGGCCGCGGAAGGCCGGCTCCCAGCCGAGGCCCATCCTGACCTGCGAGAGCAGCGGGCGGCCGCCCTTCACCAGGGAGACCGTCTGGTTCTTCTGGAGGCTGACGCGGCCCTTGTCGAGGTTGATCTTCCCGGCGCCGGGGGCGGGCGGGGCCGGGGTAGCGGCCGGCGCGGCCGGCGCGACCGGGGCGGAGGCCGCGGGCGCCGGCGGCGGCGCGGCGGGCATCGGCGGGGCGGCCGGCGGCACCGGGACCGGCGCGGGCTCCTCCACCGTGACGCCGAAGTCGGTGGCGATGCCGGCCAGGCCGTCGGCGTAGCCCTGGCCGACCGCGCGGGCCTTCCAGGCGCCGTTGCGCTGGTAGATCTCCACGATGACGAGCGCCGTCTCGGTGCCGAGCCGCGGAGGTGTGAACGTGGCCAGGACGCTGTTGTCGTCCGCGTTGCGGAGGGTGGCCGTCGGTTCGACGCCCTGGAACGTCTGGCCCGCGGCGTCCGGGCTCGCGGTGACGACGATCTTCTCGATGCCCGGGGGGAGGGCGGAGGTGTCGACGGTGATCGCGTCGGGGGCGGCGCCGCCGCCCGAGCGGTACGCCACGCCCGGCCCGCTCGGCTGGTTGTAGAAGATGAAGTCGTCGTCGGAGCGCACCTTGCCGTCGGCGGTGAGCAGCAGGCCCGAAACGTCGAGCCGCACCGGGGCGGCGACGTCCACCGTCACTCGGACGGCGGGGAGCGGGATGTTCGAGCCGGGGGTCATAGCTGTCATGCCGGATGAACGAGCGAGGCCGTTTTGCCGTTCCCTTACTCTCCCCGTTCGGCGGGACTGGACTCTCCCCGTTCGGCATGACCGGACTCTCCCCGTTCGGCGGGCCTGGCTCCCCGTTCGGCGGGCCGGGCGGGGGCTCCGCGGTCCGGAGCCCCGGCCGGGTTCCTCACGGCACCACCACGATCTTGCGTCCCACCCCCGCCGCGAACTGCTCCAGCGCCTCCGGGTACCGCTCCAGGGGCAGGCGGTCGCTGATGAGGACCTCCGGGTCCAGCACGCCGCCCGCGAACAGTTCCGCCGCGCGTTCGAAGCTGTGCAGGACGGCCATCGAACCGGTGATGGTGATCTCCTGGTTGTAGATCCGGTACGGGTCGATCGTGACGCGCGTCGCGTAGTCCGCCACCCCGAACTGGAGGAACGTCCCGGCCTTGGCCACCCTGCCCAGGCCGTCCTGGATCGCCGCCGCGTTGCCCGTCGCGTCGACCACCACGTCCCAGCCCCGCGGCCGCTCCAGCTCGTCGGCGTTCGCCGCCGACCCCGAGACGCCCAGCCGGCGCGCCGTCTCCAGCCGCGCCGGGTTCACGTCCACCACGTCGACGCTCGCCGCGCCGGTCCGCTTGGCGAGCTCCAGCATCATCAGGCCCATCGTCCCGGAGCCGTAGATCAGGACGTGGGCGCCGAGGCGCGAGCGCAGGACGTCGTAGCCGCGCACCGCGCACGACAGCGGCTCCACCAGGGCCGCGTCCTGGGTGCGCACGTGCTCCGGCAGCCTCACGCAGTTCGCCACCGGTGCCACCGCGTACTGGGCGGCGCCTCCGGCGGTCGTCACGCCGATCGCCGCCCACCGCTCGCAGAGGTTGTTGTGACCGGTACGGCAGTAGCGGCACTCGTGGCAGTACAGCGACGGGTCCACGGCGACGCGGTCGCCGACCGACACCTCCGTGACCTGTGTGCCGACCCCGACGACCTCGCCCGCGAACTCGTGCCCCGGCACGATCGGCAGCTTCGGCGCGAACTCGCCCTGGAGGATGTGCAGGTCCGTGCCGCACAGGCCGCAGGCGGCGACCTCGACGACGACCTCGCGCGGCCCGGGCGTCGGGTCCGGGACCTCGGCGACGACGGCCCGGCCCACGGACTCGATGACGGCGGCCTTCATTTCACGGCTCCCAACGACAGGCCCTGGACCAGTTTGTCCTGGGCGGCGAACCCCGCGGCGAGCACCGGCAGGGAGACGACGAGCGACGCGGCGCACACCTTGGCCAGGAACAGGCCCTGGCTGGTGATGAAACCGGTCAGGAAGACGGGGGCGGTCCCGGCGACCACGCCGGTCAGCACCCGGGCGAACAGCAGCTCGTTCCAGCTGAAGATGAAGCAGATCAGCGCTGTCGCGGCGATGCCCGGCAGGGCGATCGGGGCGACCACGCGCGCGAGGACGGTCGGCAGGCGCGCGCCGTCCACCCGGGCCGCCTCGATGACCGCCACCGGGACCTCGGCGAGGAAGGACTGCATCATCCACACCGCGATCGGCAGGTTCATGGAGGTGTAGAGGACGACCAGCAGCCAGATGTTGTCGAGCAGGCCCGCGTTCTTCGCGAACAGGTAGACCGGCAGCAGGCCCGCCACGGCCGGCAGCATCTTCGTCGACAGGAAGAAGAACAGCACGTCCGTCCACTTGCGCACCGGGCGGATCGACAGCGCGTACGCGGCGGGCAGCGCCAGCAGCAGGACCAGCAGCGTCGAGGCGACCGACGCCACCGTCGAGTTGACCAGCGCCGGCCAGGGGCTCGCCCCGCCGCCCGCGCCGAAGAACTCGCGGTAGCCGTCCAGCGTCAGCGCCGCGGCGAAGGAGGGCGGGTTGGTCGCCGCGTCCGTCTCCGAGTGCAGGGACGTCAGCGCCATCCACGCGATGGGCAGGAAGAACACGATCCCCGCCAGCCAGGCGACCAGGCCCAGGCCGGCGGCCTTGCGGCGGACGCGTGCGGTGGTTGCGCTCATGGACGGGACCCCTCCTCGCGGAACAGGGACGAGACGACCCGCAGGGCGAAGGTCGCGATGACGATCGAGCCGATGACGACCAGGACGCCCGCGGCGGAGGCGAGGCCGTTCTCGTGGGCCTGGTAGAAGGTCTGGTAGACGGTGTAGGGCAGGTTCGCCGTGCCCAGGCCGCCGGAGGTGAGGGTGAAGACGGCGTCGAAGTTCTGGACGATGTGGATCGAGCCGAGGAGGGCGCCGAGTTCCAGGTAGCGGCGCAGGTGCGGGAGCGTCAGATGGCGGAAGATCTGCCAGTCGCTCGCGCCGTCCACCCGGGCGGCCTCGATCTGCTGCTGGTCCCGGCTCTGCAGGCCGGCCAGCAGGATGAGCATCATGAACGGCGTCCACTGCCACACCAGCGAGGCCTCCACCGCGAGCAGCGGAGTCGAGGAGATCCAGTCGGGCTGCGGGCCGCCGACGTAGTGCAGCAGGCCGTTGAGCAGGCCGTACTCGGGGTTGTACAGCACGTGCTTCCACAGCAGGGCCGCCGCCACCGGGACCACGAGGAACGGGGCGATCAGGAGCGTGCGGACCACGCCCCTGCCCCGGAACCTGCGGTCCAGCAGGAGGGCGAGGAGAAGGCCGAGGACGAGACTGGCCAGGACCACCGCCACCGTGAGGAGCACGGTCGTCCACACCGAGTGCCGCAGGTCGGCGTCGGTGAGGACCTGGTGGTAGTTGTCGAGGCCGGTGAAGCGGCGGGCGTCGGGGTAGAGGGCGTTCCAGTCGAAGAAGGAGATCACCAGCGTGGCCACGAACGGCAGCTGGGTCACGGCGATCATGAAGATCAGGGCGGGCAGCAGGGGGGCGCGGGTGGCCCAGGCGCGCAGCCGGGCGGAGGGCTGCCGTGCGGCGGGCGGCGCGGTGGTGGCCGCGGGGGCCGTCGTGGTGGCGGTCATCGTCCCTCGTACTCCTCGGAGATCCGCTCGGCGAGCTGCTGGGCCTTCTTCAGGGCCGACTCGACGGACTGGCGTCCGGCGATCGCCGCGCTGATCTCCTGGGAGACCTTGGTGCCGAGGTCGGTGAACTCCGGGATGCCGACGAACTGGATGCCGGGCGCGGGCCGCGGCTGGACGCCGGGGTCGTTCGGCCGGGCCGCCTCGATGGCCGCCCGGGTCATCTCCTGGAAGGCGGCGGCCTCCGCGGCGTAGGCGGCGTTCTCGTACGTCGACGCGCGTTTGCCCGCCGGGACGTTCGCCCAGCCGATCTCCTCGCCGACGAGTTCCTCGTACTCCTTGCTCGACGCCCAGGAGACGAACCGCCAGGCCTTGTCGGCGTTGCGGGTGGCCTTCTGGATGCCCCAGGCCCAGGTGTAGAGCCAGCCGGAGGAGTCGGTCTTCTCCACGGGTGCGGGGACGTAGCCCACCTCGCCCTTGACCGGGGAATCGGCCGCTTCCAGGGAGCCGGCGGCGGAGGTGGCGTCGTACCACATGGCGACCTTGCCCTGGGTCATGTTGTTCAGGCACTCGGCGAAGCCGGACTGGGCGGCGCCTGACTCGCCGTGTTCGCGGACGAGGCCGACGTAGAACTCCGTCGCCTTCTCGAACTCGGGGGAGTCCAGCCGGGCCTTCCAGTCCTTGTCGAACCAGGTGCCGCCGAAGGTGTTCACGACGGTCGTGAGCGGGGCCATGACCTCGCCCCAGCCGGGCAGGCCGCGCAGGCAGATGCCCTTCATGCCGGGTTCGGCGCCGTCCACCTTCGCCGCGAGGTCGGCGACCTGGGTCCAGGTGGGGTGGGCGGGCATGGTCAGCCCCTGCTCGGCGAACACGTCCTTGCGGTACATCAGGAAGGACGACTCGCCGTAGAAGGGCTGGCCGTAGAGCTTGCCGTCGTCGCCGGTGAGGGACTCTCGCATCGGCTCCAGGACGTCCTGCTCGTCGTAGGCCGGGTCCTCGCCGGCGTAGGAGTCCATCTCGTGCAGCCAGCCGTTGCGGGCGTAGATGGGGATCTCGTAGTTGGAGAGGGTGGCCACGTCGTACTGGCCCGCCTGGTTGGCGAAGTCCTGACTGATCTTGTCGCGGACGTCGTTCTCGGGCAGCACGGTGAAGTTGACCTTGATGCCGGTCTGCCGGGTGAAGTGGGCGGCGGTGAGTTTCTGCAGCTCGGTCATCTGGGGGTTGTTGACCATCAGGACGTTGATCGAGTCGCCGCCCGATCCGGCTCCGCCCGCACCGGCCCAGCAGCCGGAGAGCAGCGGGGCGAGCAGCGTCCCTGCGACGGCCAGGGCGAGCGGGGCTCGCGGTGGCCGTCGTCGGCTCTGGGTTCGCATGGATCGCTCCTGCAGGTAGGGGACGTGGGGTGATGAAAGGGGAGATATGGGGTGCGGCTGGGGAGGGGGTGCCCGGGACGGACGGGAGCGGGGCCGTCGGGCGGGGCCGTTGGGTGGGGCTGGTGGGTGGGGCCGGTGGGCGGGGGCCTCAGACCCTGATGACCTGGGGTCCCAGCAGCGAGTAGCGGTGGGCCTCGGGCGCCGGCAGCAGGGTGCTCGTCACGATCGCCTCCAAGGTGGCGACCTCGGCGAACCGGCAGAAGCTGACGGCGCCGAACTTGGTGTGCACGCCCGCGAACACCGTGCGGCGCGCCGCCCGCACGGCCTGTGCCTTGACCTCGCCGACGGCCGGGTCGGGCGTGGTCAGCCCGTGGCCGCGGCTGATGCCGTTGGCGCCGATGTACGCGAGGTCGACGACGAAGCCGGCCAGCATCTTCGTCGTCCAGTGGTCGACGGTCGCCAGGGTGCCGGCCCGGACCCGGCCGCCGAGCAGCAGGACGGAGACGTTGCCGGCCCCGGCGAGGGCTCCGGCGACCGGCAGGGACGCGGTGACCACCGTGAGCGGCCGGTCCCGGGGCAGCGCCTCGGCGATGAGCTGCGGGGTGAAGCCCTCGTCGACGAAGACCGTCTCGGCGTCCCCGAGGAGTCCGGCCGCGGCGGCGGCGATCCGGCGCTTCTCGGGCACGTGGCTGGTGGCGCGGAAGGCGAGGGTCGTCTCGAAGCCGGCGCTCTCCACGGGATAGGCGCCGCCGTGCGTGCGGCGCACCAGGCCGTGGTCCTCCAGGGCGCGCAGATCCCGCCGTACGGTCTCCTTGGCCACGCCCAGCCGGGCGGCGAGCGCGGTGACGTCGACCGATCCGGTGGCGCGCGCGACCCGTACGATCTCCCGCTGGCGCTCCTCCGCCGTCCTCGCGGTCATCCCGACACCTCGCTCCCCCTGCCCGTTCGGGCCCGGTGCGGCCCATGGGGGAAGTTGTACAGCGGGGTCGCGGCACTGACCAGGTCTGTCGCGGGCCCGATGCCGCCCGTTCGTGCCCGTTCCGCGTGGGCCGTGCCCGCCGCGGACCTGCGCGGCCGCGGCGCGGGGCGTGGGACCGGGCGGCGCGGATGCCCGAACGCGGCGGGGGGGGGGGGCCGTTGGGGGCCCCCCCCCCGCCCGGGAGGAGGGGTGGGGGCGGGGGGGGCGGGGCGGGGGGGGCGGGCCCCCCGGCGGACCGGCGGGCCCGCGGCGCGGGGGGGGGGCCGGGGGGCGGCGGAGGCCCGCCCGCGGGGGCGGGCGGCCCCGTGGGGTGCCCGCCCGCCGCCGCGAACGACGGTTTTCCGCCGTGCGTGCCGTGCCGGTGGCGCCGTTCCGGAGGTGTCGGTGCCTGCCGGTGGCGCCGTCGCGGCGGTGTTCCGGCGGCGGCCCGGGGGTGTCCTGGGTGCCCTGGGTGCCCTGGGGGTGCCCTGGGGGTGTCCTGGGGGTGTCCTGGGGTGTCAGTACGGCCAGATCGGCGGGTCGTTGACGAAGTGACCGCCCAGGTAGGCGTGCGCGATGTTGTCCGGGTCCAGTTCACCCTGCTCGGCGATGAGCTTCTCGGCGTAGGGCTCGGAGTCGTCCTGCGGCTCGTAGCCGAGGGCCCGCGCGCTGGTGAGGTCCCACCACAGGCGGGTGTTGGCGGAGGAGCCGTGGACGACGGTGTGGCCGACGTTCTCGGCGGTCAGCGCCGCGTGGAACAGGCGGGCGCCGTCGGCCGGGCTCATCCACACCGACAGCATGCGCACGCTGGTCGGCTCGGGGAAGCAGGAGCCGATGCGCACCGACACGGTCTCCAGGCCGTGCTTGTCCCAGTAGAACTGGGCGAGGTCCTCGCCGAAGGACTTGGACAGGCCGTAGAAGGTGTCCGGGCGGCGCGGGGTGCTGATCGGGATCAGCGGGTCGTCGCCTTGAGGGCGGGGGGTGAAGCCGACCGCGTGGTTGGAGGAGGCGAAGACGATCCGGCCGACGCCCTCCTCGCGGGCGGCCTCGTACACGTTGTACGTCCCCTCGATGTTCGCCCTGAGGATCTTCTCGAAGGGGGCTTCCAGGGAGATGCCCGCGAGGTGCATGATCGCGTCGACACCCCGTACGGCCTCCCGGACGGCGTCCTTGTCGGCGAGGTCCGCGACGACGGCGTCCGGTTCGCCCTCGACGGGGCGCAGGTCGAGCAGGCGCAGCTCGTAGCCGTAGTCGGGCAGCAGGTCCCGCATCAGGGTGCCGAGGCCGCCTGCGGCGCCGGTGAGCAGGACGGTGCGCGGAGCGGGCATCCTCGGGTCTCCTTGGATCGGCGGGGCGGCGGACGAGCGGCCCGGCGGCCGTATGCATGGACCTTATTCACATTCGTGGACACGGTAAGGATCTCGCGCGCGCTCCGTCAAGTGGGGTGCGGGGGTGCGAACTTCGCCCCTCGCGTGGCGCGCGGGCGCTTGACCGGGCCGGAAACGGCTCCTTAGGGTGACCGTGTTCAGAAATGTGGACACCAGTCATAAGAATGCACGCGTCGTCCTAGGGAGAGCCCGTGACGCCAGCCCCGCTCGCCGCACGCCTGCGCGTCCCCAGCGGACCGCTGTTCTTCCCCGTCACCGCCTTCGGCCCCGACGGCTCCGTCGACCTCGACGCCTACCGGGCGCACGTCCGCGCCGGCGTGGAGGCCGGCGCGGCCGCCGTCTTCGCGTGCTGCGGCACCGGGGAGTTCCACGCCCTCTCGCCGGAGGAGTTCGAGCGGTGCGTGCGGGCGGCCGTGGCGGAGACCGGCGGCCGGGTGCCGGTCGTCGCGGGCGCCGGCTACGGAACCGCCCTCGCGGTGCGGTACGCGCGGCTCGCGCACGACGCCGGCGCGGACGGGCTGCTCGCGATGCCGCCGTACCTCGTCGTCGCCGGCCAGGAGGGACTGCTGCGCCACTACCGGGAGATCGCGGCCGCCACCCCCCTGCCGGTGATCGTCTACCAGCGGGACAACGCGGTCTTCACCCCGGAGACCGTCGTCGGGCTGGCCCGCACCGAGGGCGTCGTCGGGCTGAAGGACGGGCTCGGCGACCTGGACCTCATGCAGCGCATCGTCAGCGCCGTCCGCACCGAGGTCCCCGGCGACTTCCTCTACTTCAACGGACTGCCGACCGCCGAACAGACCCAGCTCGCCTACCAAGCGATCGGCGTCACGCTCTACTCGTCCGCCGTCTTCTGCTTCGCCCCCGAGATCGCCCTCGCCTTCCACCGGGCGCTCACCACCGGCGACCGGGCCACCGCGCACCGCCTGCTGGACGGCTTCTACCGGCCGTTCGTCGAACTGCGCGCCCGCGGCCGCGGCTACGCCGTCTCCCTCGTCAAGGCCGGCGTCCGGCTGCGCGGCCTCGACGTCGGCGAAGTACGCCCCCCGCTGCACGAGCCCGGCGAGGATCATCTCAAGCAGCTCGCTCAGGTGATCGAGCGCGGATACGCCCTGCTCGCGCGGGACACTACGGAGGACTGAGTGAAGGCGTCGACATTCGTCTACCCCTGGGACGTCAACGGGGACCCCGGGGCACCGGACCGCATCGCCGCGCTCGGCGTGGACCAGGTGACGCTCGCCGCCGCCTACCACTCCACCCGCGCCCTCACCCCCCGCCACCCCCGCCACCGCGTCGTCACCGCCGAGTACGCGGCCGTGCTGTACCCCGGCGACCCCGGCCGCTGGACCGGCCGCGCGCTGCGCCCGTACCCGGCCGGCGACTGGGCCCCCGGCGACGCCTACGGGGAGGCCGCCGACGCGCTCGCGCGGGCCGGTCTGGAGGTGCACAGCTGGGTCGTCCTCGCGCACAACTCCCGCCTGGGCGCCGAGCATCCGGACACCTCGGTCGTCAACGCCTACGGCGACCGCTACCCGTGGGCCCCCTGCATCGCGCAGCCCGCCACGCGCGCGTACCTCGTCGACCTGGCCGCCGAGGCCGCGGTGCGGCCCGGCGCGGCCGGTACCGAGCTGGAGTCCCTCGGCTGGTACGGCTTCCAGCACCTGCACGCCCACGACAAGACCGGCGGGGTCGGACTCGGGGACGCCGCGCACTACCTGATGGCGCTCTGCTTCTGCCCGGCCTGCCGGGAGGGCTACGGCGCGCAGGGCCTGGACGCGGACGAACTGGCGGCGGCCGTACGGTCCGCGCTGGAGCCGCTGTGGCGGGGGGCGCCCGACGGCGGGGGCACCGCCCGGCCGGGCGAAGCCGGGACCGGGGGAGGATGGGCGGACGTCGAGAAGCTCCTCGGGCAGGGGACGGCGGCGGCCACGCGCGCGTGGCGCGACGACACCGCCCGCACCCTCCAGGAGACCGCGGTCGCCGCCGTCCGCGCGGCGGCCCCGGAGGGCTTCCAGGTCCTCCTGCACGCCGACCCGGTGGCCTACCACGTCGGCGCCAACGCGGGCGTCGACCCGGCGCACATCCTGTCCGTCGCGGACGGCGTGGTCGTGCCCTGCGCGGGCGGCCCCGGCCTGCTCGCGCCCTTCGCCGAGCAGGGCCGCGAGGGCGCCGTGATCGCCGCCAACCTCACCGTCGTCTCCGGCATGGGCGGCAGCCCCGGCACGCTCGCGGCCGACGCGGCCCGCGCGCGGGAGCTGGGCGCCACGGAGATCCGGCTGTATCACGCCGGGTTGGCGTCGGACGGCGACCTGGAGGCCGTCCGCCGGGGGCTCGGCGCGCTCTGAGCCGGCACCGCCCGCAGCGCCACCGCCGTGCCGGTGAGCGCGGTGCCGGCCGCCGCGAACCGCCACTCGCCCCGCCGGCACAGGGCGGGCCCGCAGGCCGCCCCGACCGTGACGGATCCGGCGCCCCGGACGGTGTTAGAGCACCCCGGTGCACGCGGGGGAGGGAGCGGCCGAGGCCCTCGACGCGGTGTGGGTCAGCGCGTCGTTGATCAGGTGGTGCCCCGGGTGGGGGGTGGTACCCCACTTCGCCGGCTCCGGCGACGACGGGCCTGCCCGGGTCGCGCGCTCCGCGCCCCGGTGATCGCCGTGCGGTGCCCGGGCGGGGGACGGAGACCGCGGAGGTGTTGCGCGTGGCACGGGTGGCACCCGGCGCGATGAGTTCGCGTGGCGCGGGTGGCACCCGGCGCGATGAGTTCGCGTGGCGCGGCCGGTCCACCCTCTCGGGGGGCACCACCGCTCTCGGGGGCACACCACCAGGAGGCGCAGCCATGACCACCGACACACCGACCACCCTCGACCTCGGACCGCAGGCCCGGATCGTGGCCCGCCTCGCGGCGGGCGTGCCGGAGGACCGGCTCGCGGACCGGACACCCTGCCCCGACCACACGGTCCGCAACCTGCTCGGGCATCTGACCGGTCTGGCCGTCGCCTTCCGCGACGCCGGCCGCAAGGAACTGGGCCCGACGACGGACACCAGCCCGACGGCCATGCCGTCCGGCACTGGAACCTCCGGCTCACCTCGCGCGCGGTGGCGCACGACACCGAGGCGTACGGGCTGCGCGCCGAGTGCCAGGGCAGCGTCCTCGCCTACTCGGGGGACAGCGGGCCGTGCGCCGCGCTCACCGAACTCGCCTCGGGCGCCGACCTGTTCCTGTGCGAGGCGGACATCGACCGGCATGGCGAAGGCGAACAGGTCCATCTGACGCCGGAGGACGCCGGGGCCGCCGCCCGGAAGGCCGGGGTGCGGGAGCTGGCCGTCACCCATGTCGGGCCCACGCTGACCAGGGAGTCCGCGACCGCGCGGGCCGGTGCCGCGTTCGGCGGCCCGACCAGGGCGGCGGTCGAGGGTGCCACCTTCTCCCTCTGACGCCCGCCCGGCCCCCATCCGGCGCAACCGTAACTTCCTCTGTCAGAAGCATTGACGAAACACAGGGCCCCTCCTAGTTTCAACGCGTCGTACTTCGTACGTCATATATGAGACGTGATACGCGAGATCAGATACGCGACATCAGATACGCGACATCCGAGAGGCGCGCATGACCTCTGTGCCCACGCCGATCCCGTCCCGCACGCAGTACGTGCTGGAGGAGATCAAACGCCGCATCCTCACCGGGCAGCTGACGCCCGGCCAGGCGCTGGTCGAGACCGAGCTCGCCGCACGGTTCGGGGTGTCGAAGACCCCCGTGCGCGAGGCGCTCAAGACGCTCGCCGGCACCGGGCTGGTCGTGATGAGCCAGTACAAGGGCGTCACGGTGCGCATGGTGGACGCGGACATGGCGCGCGAGGTCTACGACGTGCGGCTGCTCCTGGAACCCGAGGCGCTCCGGCGCGCGGTGCGGCGCGGTGCCTCCCTGGACGCCGCGCGCGACGCGCTGACCAGGGCCGACCAGGCCACCGACACCGCCGAACGGTCCCTGGCCAACCGGGAGTTCCACCGCGCCCTCTACCTGCCGTGCGGCAACCCGCTGCTCGGCCGGCTGCTCGACGAGGTCCGCGACCAGGCGGCCCTGGTCTCCGCCGTCGCCTGGGCGGCCTCCCCCTCCTGGGAGCGGGAGGCCGGCGAGCACCGCGGCATCCTGCGGCTCGCCCTGGACGGCGACGCCGACGGCGCGGCGCGCGCCCTGCACGCCCACATCGCGTCGTTCGTACAGCGAGCGTTCCCCGAGGCCCAGGCAGCGGCCCAGGCAGAGGAAGGTCAGGAATGAGCAGCGTGGCGTTCGAGACCCAACGTGCGGCCCTGGCCGATGTGGTGGCCATCCCGGTGACCCCGTTCGCCGAGGACGGCTCCGTCGACCGGGACGTCCACCGGGCCCTGCTGCGCCGGCTGCTCGACGGCGGGGTCACCACCCTCACGCCCAACGGCAACACCGGCGAGTTCTACGCCCTCACCCCCGAGGAGCGCCGCACGGTCACCGAGCTGACCGTGGACGAGGCCGGCGACCGGGCCGTGGTCCTGGTGGGGGTCGGCCACGACGTGCCCACCGCCGTCGCCTCCGCCCGGCACGCCCGCGAGCTGGGCGCCCAGATGGTGATGGTCCACCAGCCCGTCCACCCCTACGTCTCGCAGAGCGGCTGGGTCGACTACCACCGCGCCGTCGCCGAGGCCGTGCCCGAACTGGGCGTGGTCCCCTACGTCCGCAACGCGCAGCTCGCCGGCGTCCGCCTCGCCGAACTCGCCGACGCCTGCCCGAACGTGATCGGCGTGAAGTACGCCGTGCCGGACGCCGCCCGCTTCGCCGCCTTCGCCCGCGACGCCGGGCTGGAACGGTTCGTCTGGGTCGCGGGCCTCGCCGAGCCGTACGCCCCCTCCTACTTCTCCGCGGGTGCCACCGGCTTCACCTCCGGCCTGGTGAACGTCGCCCCGGCCGTTTCGCTGAACATGATCGAAGCGCTTCGATCCGGCGACTACCCGGCCGCCATGAAGGTCTGGGAGCAGATCCGCCGCTTCGAGGAACTGCGCGCCGCCAACGGCTCCGCCAACAACGTCACCGTCGTCAAGGAGGCCCTCGCCTCCCTCGGGCTGTGCCGCCGCGAGGTCCGCCCGCCGAGCCGGCCGCTGCCGGAGGGCGAGCGGGCCGAGGTCGCCGCCATCGCCGCCGGGTGGTCCATATGACCGAGCCGCCGCGCAAACGCCCCGAAGAGCTCCGCAGCCACCAGTGGTACGGCACCGAGGGACTGCGTTCCTTCAGCCACCGGGCCCGCACCCGCCAGCTCGGCTACCTGCCCGAGGAGCACCTCGGCAAGCCCGTCATCGCGATCCTCAACACCTGGTCCGACATCAACCCCTGCCACGTCCACCTGCGCGACCGGGCCCAGGCCGTGAAGCGGGGGGTGTGGCAGGCGGGCGGCTTCCCGCTGGAGTTCCCGGTCTCCACCCTGAGCGAGACCTTCCAGAAGCCGACCCCGATGCTCTACCGCAACCTGCTCGCGATGGAGACCGAGGAACTGCTGCGGTCGTACCCGGTCGACGGGGCGGTCCTGATGGGCGGCTGCGACAAGACGACCCCCGCCCTGCTCATGGGGGCGGCGAGCGCCGACCTGCCGGCCGTCTTCGTGCCGGCCGGGCCCATGCTGCCGGGCCACTGGCGCAACGAGGTCCTCGGCTCCGGCACCGACATGTGGAAGTACTGGGACGACAAGCGGGCCGGTCTCATCGGCGACTGCGAGATGGCCGAGCTGGAGAACGGCCTCGCCCGCTCGCCCGGCCACTGCATGACGATGGGGACGGCGTCCACGCTCACGGCCGCCGCGGAAGTCCTCGGCGTGACGGTCCCGGGGGCGTCCAGCATCCCGGCCGTCGACTCCGGGCACGACCGGATGGCCGCCCGGGCCGGTCTGACCGCCGTCGAACTGGTCCACCGGGACCGGAAGCCGAGCGACCTCCTCACCCGGGACGCCTTCGAGGACGCCGTCACCACCGTGCTCGGCCTCGGCGGCTCCACCAACGCGGTGATCCACCTGATCGCCATGGCGGGCCGGGCCGGCGTCGAGCTCACCCTCGACGACTTCGACCGCATCGCCCGCACCGTCCCCGTCCTCGCCAACGTCCGCCCCGGCGGCCGGACGTACCTCATGGAGGACTTCCACTTCGCCGGAGGCCTGCCCGGCTTCCTCTCCCGGATCCCGGACCTGCTCCACCTCGACCGGCCGACGGTCGCCCACGACACCCTGCGCGAGCAGCTCGCCGGCGCGCGGGTGCACCACGACGACGTCATCCGGCCCCGGCACAACCCGGTCGCGGACGAGGGCGGGGTGGCCGTGCTGCGCGGCAACCTCTGCCCGGGCGGCGCGGTCATCAAGCACATCGCCGCCGAGCCGCACCTGCTCAAGCACACCGGCCCCGCGGTCGTCTTCGACGACTACCGGACCATGCAGCGCACCATCAACGACCCGTCGCTCGGCATCACCGCGGACAGCGTCCTGGTGCTGCGCAACGCCGGTCCCAAGGGCGGCCCGGGCATGCCCGAGTACGGCATGCTCCCGATCCCCGACCACCTGCTCAAGCAGGGCGTGCGGGACATGGTCCGCATCTCCGACGCCCGTATGAGCGGCACCAGCTACGGCGCGTGCGTGCTGCACGTGGCGCCCGAGTCGTACGTCGGCGGGCCCCTCGCCCTCGTCCGCACCGGGGACCCGGTCACCCTCGACGTCGAGGCCCGTCTGCTCCAGCTGAACGTCGACGACGAGGAGCTGGAGCGGCGCCGGGCGCAGTGGACGCCGCCGCCCACCCGCTACGAGCGCGGCTACGGCGCGCTCTACAACGAACAGATCACCCAGGCCGACACCGGCTGCGACTTCGCCTTCCTGGCCCGTCCCGGCACGGTGCAGGACCCGTACGCCGGCTGAGCCGGAGCAGCACCACCGCGCACACCCCTGCATACGGAGAAAGCGCTTCCTGCGCATGTGCGGCGCGAAAGCACGCCTGCAAGCCCGCACCAGAGCACGCCCGCAAGCCCGCGCAAGAGCCCGCCTGCAAGCCCGCACCAGAGCACGCCCGCAAGCCCGCGCAAGAGCCCGCCTGCAAGCCCGCACCAGAGCACGCCCGCAAGCCCGCACACATGCACACACGAAAGCACACACGCTAGACGCACGCACGACGCACCAGAACGGAGAACAGTCATGGCCCAAGCCGCAGCCGTGGCGAAACCGCCCGCGCCACCCCGGCGGCGCCGTGCCTCCGCCACGCCGCGCAGGCTGCCGTACCTGCTGATCGCCCCGGCGGCCCTGCTGATGCTCGGGTTCATCGCCTACCCGGTCATCAGCGTCTTCTACTACAGCCTGCAGAACTACAACCCCACCAAGCCGTGGCGCAACGGCTACGCGGGCTTCGACAACTTCGTCCACGCCTTCACCGACGACCCGGTCTTCTGGGACACGCTGACCTTCAGCGCCAAGTGGGTCGTCGTCGAGGTCGGGCTGCAACTGATGTTCGGTCTGGCGCTGGCGCTCATCGTCAACCAGACCTTCGTGGGCCGGGCGCTGGGACGCGCCCTGGTCTTCTCCCCGTGGGCCGTCTCCGGGGTGCTGACCTCCGCGATCTGGGTGCTGCTCTACAACTCCCAGACCGGCATCACCCGTTACCTCGCGGACATGGGCATCGGCTCCTACGGCACCAGCTGGCTGTCGGACACCTCCACCGTCTTCCCGGCGGCGATCGTCGCCGACCTGTGGCGCGGCGTCCCCTTCTTCGCGATCCTCATCCTCGCCGACCTCCAGTCCGTCTCCCGGGACCTGTACGAGGCCGCCGAGGTCGACGGGGCGAGCCGGCTCCAGCAGTTCTGGCACATCACGCTGCCCCACCTGAAGGACGCCATCGTCCTGTCCACGCTGCTGCGCGCGGTGTGGGAGTTCAACAACGTCGACCTGCTCTACACGCTGACCGGCGGCGGTCCGGCGGGCGAGACCACGACCCTCCCGCTCTACATCGCCAACACCTCGGTCGACGCCCACAACTTCGGTTACGCGTCCGCCCTGACCACGGTCGCGTTCGTGATCCTGCTCTTCTGCTCGATGGTCTACCTGCGGCTGAGCAAGTTCGGAAGGGAGGCCAAGTGATCACCAAGGAGGCCACCGAGGTGGCGCCCCCGCCCGTGAGCGCCCCCGCCGCGCCCGAGCAGCGGCCGCGCGGCAAGAACCGCTCCTGGGACGAGGTCCCGCGCCGGCAGATCTACCTGCCCCTGTCGGTCTACCTCGTCTTCACGCTGATCCCCTTCTACTGGATCCTGCTCTTCGCCCTGCGCCCGGCCGGCTCGACCTCGCTCGTGCCCTGGCCGATGACCTTCGACCACTTCGACAAGGTCTGGACCGAGCGGAGCTTCGGCACCTACTTCCAGAACAGCCTGCTCGTCGGCCTCGCCACGCTGGTGATGACGACGGTGATCGCGCTCGCCGGCGGCTACGCGCTCGCCCGCTTCGACTTCAAGGTCAAGCAGGCGTTCATGCTGGCGCTGCTCTGCTCGCAGTTCGTGCCGGGAGCGCTGCTCCTGGTCCCGCTGTTCGAGATCTTCGCCGAGCTGCAGATGATCAACTCGCTGGGCAGCGTCATCATCGCGGAGACCGTCTTCCAGCTGCCGCTGTCGATGATCCTGATCAGCAACTTCATCAAGAACGTGCCGTACTCGCTGGAGGAGGCGGCCTGGGTCGACGGCTGCAACCGGCTGACGGCCTTCCGGATCGTGGTCCTGCCGCTGCTGCGGCCCGGTCTGATCGCCGTCGGCTCCTTCGCCTTCGTCCACTCCTGGAACCACTTCCTGTTCGCCCTGATGTTCCTGAACAACCAGGCCAAGCAGACCATCCCGGTCGGCCTCAACACCCTGATGAGCTCGGACAGCGTCGACCTCGGCGCGCTCGCCGCGGGCGGCATCATCGCCGCCGTCCCGGTCGTGATCGTCTTCGCCTTCATCCAGAAGTGGCTGATCACCGGCTTCAGCGCGGGGGCGGTGAAGGGGTGAGAGCACGTCACATCGCCGTGGCCGCGGGGCTGCTGGGGCTGCTGTGCGTCCCGGCCCACGCCGAGGCCCGCGACATCGGCCGGGACAGCCTCGCCGCGAACGACGGCTGGGCCTCGTACGGCACCGGCACCACGGGCGGCGCGGCCGCCGACGACGCCCATGTGTACACCGTCACCGACCGGGCCGGCCTGGTCCGCGCCCTCGACCGGGGCAGCGACACCCCGAAGATCATCAGGATCGCGGGGACGATCGACGCCAACACCGACGACGACGGCGACCCCCTCGACTGCGCCGACTACGCCACCGACGGCTACACCACGAAGAAGTACCTGGCCGCCTACGACCCCCGCACCTGGGGCTCCGCCAAGCCGTCCGGCCCGCAGGAGGAGGCCCGGCAGGCGTCGGCGGCCCGGCAGGCCGAGCGGATCGTGCTGCCCGTCGGGTCCAACACCACCGTCGTCGGCCTCGGGAAAGCGGTCCTGAAGGGCGCCAGTCTTCAGGTCAGGAACGCGGACAACGTCATCCTGCGCAACCTCGACGTGCGCGACGCCTACGACTGCTTCCCCGTCTGGCAGCCCAACACCGGCGGCCTCGGCGACTGGAAGACGGCGTACGACAACATCTGGCTGACCGGCGCCACCCATGTGTGGATCGACCACGTCACCGCCTCCGACCAGGGACGCCCCGACTCCGCCGAACCCACCTACTACGGCCGCAACTACCTCCGCCACGACGGCCTGCTGGACATCACAGGCGGCTCCGACCTGGTCACCGTCTCCTGGAGCCGGTTCGCCGACCACGACAAGGCGATCCTCATCGGCAACGGCGACACCGCCACCGGCGACCGGGGCAAGCTGCGGGTGACCCTGCACCACAACGCCTTCACGTCCGTGGTCCAGCGCGCGCCGCGCGTCCGCTTCGGCCAGGTGCACCTCTACAACAACCGGTACGAGGTCACCGACGGCCACCGCTACTCCCTCGGAGTCGGCACCGAGTCCGCGGTGTACGCCGAGAACAACGCCTTCCACGCCCCCGGCCACATCGAGGTCGCCGACCTGGTCAAGAGCTGGAACGGCACCGCCCTGCACCAGAGCGGCACGCTCTTCGACGGCTTCCCCGTCGACCTCCTCGCCATCCACAACGCCTACAACTCCGGCAGCGAGCGCGACCTCACCGCGGACGCCGGCTGGACGCCCACCCTGCACACGACCGTCGACAGCGCCGCGGCGGCCGACCGCGCGGTGGCCCGCGGCGCGGGCGCGGGGAGGCTGACATGACCGTCCCCGTCGTCCTCGCGGGCGCCCGCGGCCACGGCCGCTGGCACCTGGACAACCTCCGCCGGCTCCAGGACAAGGGCATCGTCCGCCTCGCGGGCGTCTGCGAGCTGACCCCGCTCACCCCGGACGAGATCCCGGAGGGGCTGGGCGCGCCCGAGCAGTCCGCCGACTTCGGCGCGCTGCTCGACTCCACCGGCGCGCGGATCGCCGTGATCTGCACCCCGATCCCCACCCACACCGACCTGGCCCTGACCGCGGCCCGCAAGGGCGTGCACCTGCTGCTGGAGAAGCCGCCCGCGCCGTCGTACGCCGCGTTCCGCCGGATGGCCGACGGGGTCGCCGAGGCGGGCGTGGCCTGCCAGATCGGCTTCCAGTCACTGGGCTCGCACGCGCTGCCCGCGATCCGCGAGCTGATCGCCGACGGGGTGATCGGCGAGGTGACCGGGGTCGGCGGGGCCGGCGCCTGGGCGCGCGCCGAGTCGTACTACCGGCGGGCCCCCTGGGCGGGCAGGCGGCGCCTGAACGGCGTCGACGTGATCGACGGCGCCCTCACCAACCCGCTCGCGCACGCCGTCGCCACCGCCCTCGCGCTGGCCGGCGCCACCCGCGCCGACGACGTCACCGGCATCGAGACCGAGCTGGCGCACGCCAACACCATCGAGGCCGACGACACCTCCTGCGTCCGGGTCACCACCGCCGACGGCCGCCCGGTCGTCGTGGCGGCCACGCTGTGCGCCGAGGACCCGGACGACCCGTACGTCCTCGTCCACGGCAGCCGCGGCCGGATCACCTTCTGGTACAAGCAGGACCGCGTCCTGCTCCAGCGCGCCGGCCACGGCCCCGAGGAGTTCGAGCACGGCCGCACCGACCTGCTGGAGAACCTCGTCGACCACCTCACCGACGGGGCCCGGCTGCTGGTCCCGCCGGCCGCGACCGAGTCGTTCATGCGGGTCGTCGAGGCGATCCGGCTCGCCCCCGACCCGCTCCAGCTCCCCGCGGACGCCTGGCACCGGCTGCCCGGCGAGGACCGCCGGGTGGTCCCCGGCGTGGACGGCCTGGTCGCGGCCGCCGCCGACTCCCTCGCCCTCTTCTCCGAACTGGGCGCCGCCTGGGCGTCCCCGACCGCGCTCGCGAAAGAGGTGAGTACCTGATGACGGCACCCGACGCACCGGTCGTGCTGTGCGTGGCGGGCCGCCCGGTCGGCCGCTACGTCACCCGGCCCGAGCTGCCCGCCCGGCTCTCCCCGCGCCCCTATCTGCACCCCGTCACCACCCTGGCCGGCACGGCGGTCACCGAACTGGGCCCCGCCGACCACACCCACCACCTCGGCGTCGGTGTCGCCGTTCCCGACGTCGAGGGGCACAACTTCTGGGGCGGGCGCACCTTCGTCCGCGACCGGGGCCCGACCGAGCTCGACAACCACGGCGCCCAGCGGCACACCGGCTTCCAGCTGCGCGACCCCGACGGCTTCGTGGAGGAGCTGCGCTGGGTCGCCGCCGGGGCCGAGCTGCTGCGCGAGCGCCGTACCGTCGCGGTCACCGGACTCACCGACACCGCCTGGGCGCTGGACTTCACCTTCTCGCTCACCAACGTCACCGCGAAGCCGGTGACCATCGGCAGCCCCGCCACCAACGGACGCCCCGGGGCGGCCTACGGCGGCTTCTTCTGGCGGGCCCGCAAGGAGGCCTCGGCGCCGGACGTCTTCACGGCCGTAGCCGAGGGCGAGGCCGATGTCCACGGCCGGAGCGCCGACTGGCTCGCCCTGGCCGGCGCCGACTGGACCCTGGTCTTCGCGGGCGCCACCGGCACCACCCGCCGCGACCCCTGGTTCGTGCGGACCGCCGAGTACCCGGGCGTCGGTTCCTCCCTCGCCTGCGCCGAACGGCTCGCGATCGCGCCCGGCGACACCGCCGTCCGCCGCATCGTCACCGTCGTCGCCGACGGCCGCCTGGGCCACGACGACGCGGCGGCCCTCGCCCGGAAGGCGGTCAGCCAGTGACCCGCGGAACGCCTCCGACCCAGGAGACCTACACCAACCCCGTCCTGAACGCCGACTGGTCCGACCCGGACGTCGTACGCGTCGGCGACGACTTCTACCTCACCGCGTCCAGCTTCGGCCGCGCCCCCGGACTGCCGCTGCTGCACTCGCGCGACCTGGTCAACTGGACCCTGGTCGGTCACGCCCTCGAACGCCTCCGGCCGGCGGGCGAGTTCGCGCGGCCCCGGCACGACTGCGGGGTCTGGGCCCCCTCGCTGCGCCACCACGACGACCGCTTCTGGATCTTCTGGGGCGACCCCGACCAGGGAATCTTCCAGGTCAACGCCCCCACGATCAGGGGACCGTGGACCCAGCCGCACCTGATCGAGGAGGGCAAGGGCCTGATCGACCCCTGCCCCCTGTGGGACGAGGAGACCGGCGAGGCCTACCTGGTGCACGCCTGGGCCAGGTCCCGCTCCGGGATCAAGAACCGCCTCACCGGGCACCGTATGCACCCCGACGGCACCTCGCTGCTCGACGAGGGCAAGGTGATCGTCGACGGCGACCGCATCCCCGGCTGGTTCACCCTCGAAGGCCCGAAGCTCTACCGGCACGACGGCCGGTTCTGGATCCTGGCGCCCGCCGGGGGAGTGGAGACCGGCTGGCAGGGCGCCTTCCGCGCCCGGGACTTCTTCGGCCCCTACGAGGAGCGGATCGTCCTGGAGCAGAAGGACACCCCCGTCAACGGCCCCCACCAGGGCGGCTGGGTGCGCACCGGAGCCGGCGAGGACTGGTTCCTGCACTTCCAGCAGCGCGGCGCGTACGGCAGGGTCGTCCACCTCCAGCCGATGCGGTGGGGCGCGGACGGCTGGCCGGTGATCGGGGACGACGGCGCCCCCGTCGCCGCGCACCGGCGCCCCGCGCTGCCGCCGCAGCCGCCCGCCGCCCCCGCCACCGACGACGACTTCCCCGGCGGCCGGTTCGGCCGGCAGTGGCAGTGGACGGCCAACCCCCAGGACGGCCGGGCCACCCACCACTCGGGGGACGGGCTGCGGCTGAGCTGCGTCCGCTCGGCCGACGCGCACGACCTGCGCCGACTGCCGAACGTGCTCACCCAGCGGCTGCCCGGCATCCCGTCCGTCGCCGAGGTCGCGCTGGAACTGCACGGCGAGGAACCGGGCGCGCGGGCCGGACTCGCGGTCCTCGGGGACTCGTTCGGCTGGATCGGTCTGCGACGCGGCGCCGACGGGACGGTCCACCTCGTGCACCGGTTCGCCGAGGCGGTGGCCGAGCACGAGCGGGACGCCGGCCGTCCGCGGCTCGCCCCCGCCGGGCGGGCCCGGCTGCGCGTGGAGATCGGCGCCGGTGCCCGCTGCCGCTTCGCCTACGACCTCGGTGAGGGCTTCCGTTCCTCCGGTCCCGTCTTCGCCGCCGCGCCGTGGCGCTGGGTGGGCGCCCTGCTCGGCCTGTTCGCCGTCGCCCCCGACGGAGCGGGTCACGCCGGGGCGGCCACGTTCACCGAGTTCCGGATCAGACCTCTCTGACCCTTTCGTCCGTACGCCTTACGCCTGTGGGGAGCCGCAATGACGCACTTCCGTAACAAGCGCTTGCCGAGACCGGGCGCGGTGATGGCAGCCGTGGCGGGCCTGATCGCCGCGCTGGGCCTCGGCGCGGTCGGCGAGGCGCACGCGGCGCCGCCGCCGGCCGCCGCCGCCCCGCGGTGGTCCGACCGGGCCCACGGTTTCGCCTCCCTGGCCGGCGGCACCACCGGCGGCGCCGGCGGCAAGGTGGTCACGGTCACCGACCAGGCCTCGCTGGCGCGGTACGCGGCCGCCGAGGAGCCGTACGTGATCCGGGTGGCCGGGGCCATCGCCGTGGAGCCGTTCGGCGCGGAGATCGTCGTCGCCTCGGACAAGACCGTCGTCGGCGTCGGCGACACCGGCGAGACCGTGCACGGGGAGCTGCAGCTGCGTCCGGGCACGCACAACGTGGTCATCCGCAACCTCACGATCCGCGACTCGGCGGTCGAGGGGGACTGGGACTGCAAGGACACCGACTTCGACGGCATCCAGATGGACACCGTCCACCACGTGTGGGTCGACCACAACCGCTTCTCGCGGATCTGCGACGGCCAGCTCGACATCCGCAAGGACAGCGAGTACGTCACCGTCTCGTACAACCGCTTCGAGGACAACAACAAGACCTTCGGCCTGGGCTGGACCGGCAACGTCAGGACGCAGATCACCGTCGACCACAACCTGTTCGCGAACACCAAGCAGCGCAACCCGTCCGTCGACAACGCCGCCTACGCGCACCTCTACAACAACTACCTGACGGCCCAGGCGGATCCGGGCGACCCGGTGTGGACGTACGGGAACTGGTCGCGCGGCCGGACGAAGATGGTCATCGAGAACAGCTACTACCGGGACGTCCAGCACCCCTACCAGGCCGACGCCACCGCGGAGCTGGTGCAGCGCGGCTCGGTCCTGCGGAACACGACCGGCCGGCACGACGAGTGGGGTGCCGCGTTCGACCCACGGGACTTCTACGCCTACCGGCTGGACCCGGCGGCGGCCGTGCCCGCGCTGGTGACGCGGTACTCCGGGCCGCAGCGGTCGATCGGCGCCTCGGTGACGCTGCACGTCCCGGCGGACCACCCGACGGTCCAGGCCGCCGTGGACGCCGTGCCCGAGGGCAACACCCTGCCCGTGACCATCGCGGTCGCGCCCGGCACCTACCGCGAGAAGGTGTTCGTCCCGGCGGCCAAGCCGCACATCACGCTGCAGGGGACTGGACAGGACCGCTCCGACACCGTCATCGTCTACGACACGCCCGCGGCGTACGGCGGTTCGACGGGCAGTGCCACGGTACGGATCGCGGCCCACGACGTCACCGCCCGCCATCTCACCTTCAGCAACGACTTCGACGAGGCCGCGCACGAGCTGAACGGCGAGCAGGCGCTGGCGGTGAAGACGACCGGCGACCGGATCGTCTTCGAGGACACCGCCTTCCTGGGCAACCAGGACACCCTGATGACCGACAGCCCCCGGCTGGACGTCGTCAGCCGGGTCTACATCCGCGACTCCTTCATCGAGGGCGATGTCGACTTCGTCTACGGGCGGGCGACCACCGTCATCGAGCGCTCCGTGATCCGGGCGCTGAGCCGTGGTTCGGCGACCAACAACGGCTACATCACGGCCGCCTCGACCTGGACGGGCAACCCGTACGGGTTCCTGATCACCCGGTCGAGGATCGTGAGCGACGCGCCGGACGGCACCGTCCACCTCGGCCGGCCCTGGCACCCGGGCGGGGAGCCGGCGGCGGTCGCCCAGGTGCTGATCCGGGACACCGAACTGCCCGCCGCGGTCGCGTCCGCACCCTGGACCGACATGAGCGGCTTCTCCTGGCGGGACGCCCGGTTCGCCGAGTACCGCAACACCGGACCGGGGGCGGCCCAGGCCGCGGACCGGCCGCAGCTGAGCGACGAGGAGGCGCGGACCCGCACCGTCGCGCACTACCTCGCGGGCCCGGACGGCTGGGCTCCGTACGCCCGCCACCACTGACCCCCACCACTTCACAGAAGTTCGTTGGATCCAGAAGAAGAGAGCCGACCAATGAAGATCAGCATCCGCAGAAGCAGGCGCGCCGCCACGGCCGTCGCCCTGGGTGCCGTGCTCGCCCTGACCGCCACCGCCTGCGGTGACGACGGCAGCGGCGCCGGCGGCGACAAGGGCTCCGAGGGCAGCGGCAAGGGCAAGATCGTCTTCTGGGACAACAACGGCGGTGTGCGCACCG
Source organism: Streptomyces sp. NPDC059895 (assembly GCF_042731035.1). NCBI lineage: Bacteria > Bacillati > Actinomycetota > Actinomycetes > Kitasatosporales > Streptomycetaceae > Streptomyces > Streptomyces sp. NPDC059895. The sequence goes on along the minus strand of NZ_JBHWKO010000019.1, from coordinate 92,061 downwards.
ACATCTGGAAGGAGATCATCGCCGACTTCGAGAAGGCCAACCCCGACATCGACGTCGAGTACGTCGGCATCGCCTCCACCGAGTACCAGTCCAAGGTCGACACCGCCATCCAGGGCGGCGGCCTGCCCGACGTCGGCGGCGTCGGGGCGGCGATGCTCGCCGGGATCGCCGCGCAGGACGCGCTCGACCCGCTCGACGACCGGCTCGGCACGTCCTCCCTCAAGGGCAAGCTCAACGAGGACATGGTGGAGTCGCTGAAGGCGGCCGGCGGCGGCGACGGCACCCTCTACTCGATCCCGACCTCCGCCAACAACGGCGTCCTGTACTACCGCACCGACCTGTTCAAGGCCGCGGGCCTGGCGGACCCGACGACCTGGGACGCGTTCTACGCGGCGGCGGAGAAGCTCACGAACGCCAAGAAGAACGCGTTCGGCTACACCATCCGCGGCGGCGCCGGCTCCATCGCGCAGGCGCTGGACGCGATGTACGGGCAGAGCGGGATCACCTCGTTCTGGAACGGCGACAAGACCACGGTCAACGACCCGAAGAACGTCGCGGCATTGGAGAAGTACGCCGCCCTCTACAAGAAGGTCACCCCGGCGGCCGACCTCAACAACGACTTCACCAAGATGGTCGCCCAGTGGGACTCGGGCACCATCGGCATGCTCAACCACAACCTGGGCTCCTACCAGGACCACGTGAAGGCGCTCGGCGCCGACACGTTCCGCGGCATCCCGCAGCCGACGGGCGCCGACGGCAAGCGTGTCCAGGTGTCCAACCCGGTCGACGGGCTCGGGCTGTTCAAGAGCTCCAAGAACAAGGAAGCCGCCTGGAAGTTCATCGAGTTCGCCGTCTCGAAGGCGGAGAACTCCAAGTTCAACGAGTCCGCCGGGCAGGTGCCGGCCAACACCGAGGCCGCGTCGGACACGTGGGTGTCCGAGTCCGAGCCGACGAAGCTGGCGGCGCAGGCGCTGTCGGACGGGTCGACGACGATCGTGCAGCTGCCGTACTACCTGCCGGACTGGAACACGATCTCCAAGGCCGACAACGAGCCGAACTTCCAGAAGGTGCTGCTGGGGAAGCTGAGCGCCAAGGAGTTCCTGGACACGCTGGCGGATCAGCTGAACGAGGCTCAGGCCGAGTGGAAGCAGCAGGCCGGCTGACTCCGTCGGCTCGGTAGTTCGCGGTCGGTCCGGGGACCTGAGGTTTCGTTCGGACCTCGGACCGGCCGTGGCCGGGCGCGCCCACGCGGCGGAAGCCGCATATCGATATGGCCCCGCGCCCCTTATTGACTCGCCCCGAGTTGAAAGGTGCACCTCCGTGTCCCTCACCCGTCGACAAGTCGCCTCCGCCGCTCTCGCCGCCCTCCCGCTCGGCGCTGCCGTGACCGCTCCCGCGCACGCCTTGGGGCGCCGCCCCCGCACGCTCTACATCGCCGGTGACTCCACGGCCGCGCAGAAGTTCGCCGACGCCGCGCCCGAGACCGGGTGGGGCATGGCGCTGCCCTTCTTCCTGCACCAGGACCTGACCGTCGCCAATCACGCGGTCAACGGGCGCAGTTCGAAGAGTTTCGTGGACGAGGGGCGGCTCGACGCCGTCCTCGCCTCGATCCGGCCGGGTGACTTCCTGCTCGTGCAGTTCGCGCACAACGACGAGAAGACCACCGACCCCACGCGCTACACCGAGCCCTGGACGACGTACCAGGACCACCTGCGGCTGTATGTGGACGGGGCCCGGGCCCGCGGGGCGCGGCCCGTGCTGCTGACGCCGGTCGAGCGGCGGCGGTTCGACGCGGAGGGGAACGCCGTGCCGACCCACGGCGAGTACCCGGCGGCGATGCGCGCGCTGGCCGAGGAGGAGGGCGTCGCGCTGATCGACATCCAGGCGCTGTCGCTCGCGCTGTGGCAGAAGCTCGGGGTCGAGGCGACGAAGACGTACTTCAACTGGACCGGGGCCGAGCAGGACAACACGCGCTTCAACCCGCCGGGTGCGATCGCCGTGGCCCGGCTCGTCGCCGCCGGGCTGCTGCACCGCCGGGTGCTGGGTCCCCGGGACGTGCGCCGGCTCGACGACGAGATCCCCGACTCCTGGATCACCTGGCCGCCGGCCACCGCGTAACCATCCCTTCGGCAACCGGAAGAGAGCCGCACAATGCACGCACAGAAATGGCATGGGCACGTCACAAGTGTCGCGGTGGTGGGCTGCACCGCCCTCGCGCTGACGGTCACCGGCACCACGGCCCAGGCCCAGCCACGGGACGCCGCCCGGCAGACCCTCCCGGCCGGCGACGGCTGGGCCTCGTACGGGACCGGCACCACCGGTGGCGCCGCCGCCGACGCCGAGCACGTGTACACCGTGACCACCTGGGCCGAGTTCAAGGCCGCCCTCGCCGCCGGGGGCGACGCACCGAAGATCATCAAGGTGAAGGGGGTCATCGACGCCGTCGCCGACGGGTGCGACGCCCTCGCCGCGCCCGGCTACGACTTCGACGCCTACCTCGCGGCGTACGCGCCGGAGACCTGGGGGCTCGACACCGACCTCGGCGCCGAGCCCGCCGACAGCCCCGAAGGGCTGCGCCGCCTCTCCGCCGCCCACCAGGACCAGGCCATCAAGGCGAACATCCCCGCCAACACCACCGTCATCGGGGTGGGGAGGAACGCCGGCTTCAAGGGCGCCAGCCTCCAGATCAAGGGCGTCGACAACGTGATCATCCGCAACCTGGCCTTCGAGAGCCCCGTCGACTGCTTCCCGCAGTGGGACCCCACCGACGGGGACACCGGCAACTGGAACTCCGAGTACGACACCGCCGTCGTCTACGGCTCCACCCACGTCTGGCTGGACCACAACACCTTCACCGACGGCAGCCACCCCGACAGCGCGGCGCCCACCTACTTCGGCATGCTGTACCAGCAGCACGACGGCGAACTGGACATCGTCCGCGGCGCGAACTACGTCACCGCCTCCTGGAACGTCTTCACCGAGCACGACAAGACGATCCTGATCGGCAACAGCGACAGCGAGTCCACCGCCGTGGGCGACCGCGGCAAGCTGAAGGTGACCTTCCACCACAACCTGTTCTCGAACCTGGTCGAGCGCGCGCCCCGGGTCCGCTTCGGCCAGGTCGACGTCTACAACAACCACTTCGTCGCCGACGACTCCTACGCCTACAGCTTCGGCGTCGGCAAGGAGTCCCAGCTCGTCGCCCAGGACAACGCGTTCACGCTGCCGACGGGCATCAGCGCGGCCAAGGTGCTCAAGAAGTGGAGCGAGGCGCCGGTCACCGCCGACGGCAACCTCGTCAACGGCAAGGCCGTCGACCTGATCGCCGTGCACAACGCGGAGATCCCCGCCGAGACCCTCCAGACCGGCGCGGGCTGGACGCCGGCCCTGCGCGCCGACGTCGACCCGGCCAAGGCCGTCCCCGGTCTCGTCCGCGGCCGGGCCGGCGCCGGCAAGCTCCGCTGACGTCCACACCGTGACCGGGCCGGGGCCACCGCCCCGGCCCGCGGCCCCCCCCCCCCCGGCCCCCGTTCCGTGGCGCACCCCAAAGGCGCCACCCCCTGCCCCCGCCCCACCCCCCACCCCCCCGCGGCCCGCCGCGCGTGCTGCCCGGCG
>NZ_JBHWKO010000019.1:81233-88436 GCF_042731035.1 Streptomyces sp. NPDC059895 | reverse complement strand
CCCGACCCCCCCCCGGCCACGCCCGCCCCCGGCCGCCCCCGGCCCCGGCCCGCCCCCGCCACCCCCCCCGCCCACCCACCCCCGCCCCGCGCGCGCCCCCCCCCCCCGCCCCGCGACCCCCCACCCCGAGGACCCCTTGACGTGCCGCACCGCATAGGAGCACCCGCATGCCCTCGCCCCACCCCCGACACCCCCTGTCCCGCAGGCGCTTGCTGACGGCGGGCACCGGCGCGGCCGCCGCGCTCGGCCTCCCGGCCGGCCCCGCCCGCGCGGCCGCCCGCCGGCCGTTCGGCCGCTTCGGCTCCCCGGCCGCCCGCCGGCCGTTCGGCCGCTTCGGCTCCCCGGCCGCCCGCCTCACCCCGCGGACGCTCTACGTCGACCCGGAGGGACGCGGCGACCACACCACCGTCCGGGACGCCGTCACCGCCGCCGCCGGCACCGGCTGGACCCTCGTCCTCGCCCCCGGCACCTACCGCGAGACGGTCGCCGTCGACACCACCCGCACCGAGGCCACCTGGATCGGCGCCTGCGAGGACCCGCGGGACGTGGTGATCGTGTACGACAACGCGGCCGGCACCGCCAAGCCCGGCGGCGGCACCTACGGCACCACCGGCTCGGCCACCACCACCGTGCAGGCCGACGGCTTCACCGCCCGCTGGATCACCTTCGCCAACGACTGGCTGCGCGCCGACCACCCCGACATCACCGGCACCCAGGCCGTCGCGATCAAGGTCCAGGGCGACCGGTCCGCCTTCCACCACTGCCGCTTCCTCGGCCACCAGGACACCCTCTACGCCGACTCCCTCGCCCTCGGCACCTTCGCGCGCCAGTACTTCTCCCACTGCTACGCCGAGGGGGACGTCGACTTCGTCTTCGGCCGGGGGACCGCCGTCTTCGAGCAGTGCCACTTCCGCACCCTGGACCGCACCGACCTGGCCGCCGCCCCCTACGGCTTCGTCTTCGCGCCCTCCACCGCCGGCGCCAACCCGCGCGGCTACCTGGTGACCCGGAGCCGGATCACCAGCGAGGCCCCGGACGCCTACTACAAGCTGGCCCGCCCCTGGGTGCCCAGCTCCGACACCACCGCCCGCCCCATGCTCACCGTCCGCGACACCCACCTCGGCGCCGGCCTCGACGCGGTCGCGCCCTACACGAACATGTCGGCCTCCTACCCGTGGCAGGACCAGCGGTTCGCCGAGTACCGCAACACCGGGCCGGGCGCCCGCGTCACCGTCCCGGAGAACCGGCCCCAGCTCACCGCCGAACAGGCCGCCTCCGCGACCCGCGAGACCTGCCTGGGCGACTGGACCCCGTGGAAGGAGACCTGCTGACATGCGCAGGCGCACCCTCCTGGCCGGTCTCACGGCCGGCGCCCTGACGGCGGCGGCCCCCGCCCACGCGCGGTCGGCCCCCGCCCACGCGCGGTCGGCCCCCGCCCACGCGCGACCGGCCCCCGCCCACGCGCGACCGGCCCCCGCCCGCGCGCGGTCGGGCCGCGTCCTGCACGTCCGCCCCGGCGACTCCCTCCAGGCCGCCGTGGACGCCGTCGACGGACCCGGCCGGACGATCGTCGTGCACCCCGGCACGTACCGCGAGGTCGTCAGCGTCCCGGCGGACGCGGCGGACCTCACCCTGCGGGGCGCCTCCCGCGACGCCCGCGCCGCCGTCGTCGTCTTCGACCACGCGAACGGCACGACGAGACCCGACGGCACCACCTACGGCACGGCCGGCTCCGCCACCTTCACCTCCGCCGCCCCCGGCCTCACCGTCCGCGACCTCACCCTCGCCAACGACTGGCTGCGCGCCGACCACCCCGACATCACCGGCACCCAGGCGGTGGCGGCGTACGTCACCGGCGACCGCTCCCACTTCGACAACGTCCGCTTCCTGGGCCACCAGGACACCCTCTTCGCGGACACCACCGCCCTGGACGCCTTCGACCGGCACTACTACCGCGGCTGCCACCTCGAAGGAGATGTCGACTTCGTCTTCGGGCGGGCCCGGGCCGTCTTCGACACCTGCCGCTTCCACACCCTGCCGCGGGACGTGGACTTCACCCCCAAGGGCATGGTCTTCGCGCCCTCCACCGCCCGCGCCGACCCCTACGGGTTCCTCGCCGTCCGCTGCCGCGTCACCTCCGGCGCCGAGGACGGCGCGTACAAGCTGGCCCGGCCCTGGGTGCCGACGTACGAGACGACCGCCCATCCGTCGCTGGTCGTGCGGGACACCTGGATCGGCCCCGGCGTCGACGCCGCCGCCCCCTACACCAACATGCGCGACGCCTACCCCTGGCAGACCATGCGCTTCGCCGAGTACGCCAACTCCGGTCCGGGCGCGGCCGTCACCGCACCGGAGAACCGGCCGCAGCTGACGGCGGCCGAGGCGGCCGCGCACACCCCGCGGACCTACCTCGGGGACTGGAGGCCGTATGAGCGCCCGTGACGCGGTGCGGCGGCGGGCGTTCGTGGTCGGCGCGGGGGCCGCGCTGCTGGCCCAGGCGGCGGCGACCGGGGCCGAGGCCGCCGTCGTCGACGGGCCGCTGCCCGACTTCCACCCCGCCCTCGAGGACGCCCTCACCTTCCCGCTCGCCTGGGGCAACTCCCCGATCCGCGACGTCCGCGCCTGGCGCCGGGCGGCCCGCGCCCGGGTCGAGGAGGCGCTGATCGTCGACCGCGAGGACGGCACCCCGTACGCCCCGGAGTCCGGCTCGCCCGTCCGGGGCGACGGGTACACGAGGGAACTGGTCACCCTCTCCCTCACCCGGTACGAACGCGTCCGCGCCGCGCTGCTCACCCCCGACGGCCCCGGCCCCTTCCCCGGCGTGCTGCTCCTGCACGACCACGGCGCGAAGTTCGACATCGGCAAGGAGAAACTGGTCCGGCCCTGGTACGACACCACCCGGCTCGCCTCCGCCCGGGCGTGGACGGAGAAGTACTTCAGCGGACGGTTCGTCGGCGACGAACTGGCCCGGCGCGGGTACGTGGTGCTGGCCGCCGACGCCCTCGGCTGGGGCGACCGCGGCCCCCTCGCCTACGACCAGCAGCAGGCGCTGGCGAGCAACTTCTTCCACCTGGGCTCCTCCCTGGCCGGCCTCATGGCCCGCGAGGACGCCCGCGCCGCCGGCTTCCTCGCCCGCCTCGACCGCGTGGACCGGCGCCGGATCGCGGCCGTCGGCTTCTCCATGGGCGCCTTCCGCGCCTGGCAGACGGCGGCCCTCACCGACGACGTCGCCGCCACGGCCGCCGTCTGCTGGATGACCGGCCTGAAGGAGATGATGGTCCCCGGCAACAACACCCTGCGCGGTCAGTCCGCCTACTACATGCTCCACCCCGGGCTGCCCCGCCACCTCGACTTCCCCGACGTGGCGAGCATCGCCGCCCCCCGGCCGATGCTCTTCTTCCACGGCGGTCTCGATCCGCTGTTCCCCGCCGACGGCGTCCGCACGGCCCACGACAAGCTGCGCGCCGTCTGGCGCTCCCGCCACGCCGAGGAGCGGCTGCACCTGAAGACCTGGCCCGACCTCGGCCACGTCTTCGTCGACCGCATGCAGGACGAGGTCTTCGCCTGGCTGGACCGCGTCCTGTAGCCCACTCCCCACTCCCCACTCCCCACTCCGCACTCCCCACTCCCCACGACGGAAAGGACCCGCACTCCATGTTTCGTCTGTCTCGTCGTACCGCTCTCACCGCCCTCGCCGCCCTGTCCCTGGGCGCCGGTCTCGCCGTCCTGCCCGCCCAGGCGCAGGCCGCGACCGTCGTCGTCGACACCACGGCCGAGCTGACCAGCGCGATCTCCGGCGCCACCGCGGGCACGGTCATCCAGGTCCGTGGCGGCACCTACTACCCGACCGCCACCCTCCAGTCGACCACCAACGGCACCTCCTCCGCGCCGGTCACCCTCACCGCGTACGGCTCGGAGACGGTCAAGATCGACGGCTCGTCGCTCCCCGACGGCGACTGGATCCTCAAGCTGACCGCCGACTACTGGAACGTCTCGAACATCACCTTCCAGAACTCCCCGGACAGCGCGGTCGTCTGCCAGTCCTGCACCGGCACCACCTGGAACAACATCAAGACCATCAACGGCGGCGACTCCGGCTTCACCCTCACCGGCGACGGCACGGTGAACAACACCGTGAAGAACATCGACAGCTACGGCCACTACGACCCCGCCAACCACGGCGAGAACGCCGACGGCATCGCCGTCAAGTACGGCTCCGGCACCGGCAACCTCATCACCGGCGCCCGCCTCTACAACAACTCCGACGACGGCCTCGACTTCTGGTCGTTCTCCTCGCCCGTCACCGTCGAGCACACCTGGGCCTTCGGCAACGGCGAGAACCGCTGGAGCGACTCCGCCTTCGCGGGCGACGGCAACGGCTACAAACTGGGCGGTGACGGCGAGGTCGTCGCCCACGTCGTCAACAACTCCGCCGCCTGGGACAACGCCGGCAACGGCTTCACCGAGAACTCCAACACCGGCGCCATCGTCATCAACCGCACCACCGCCTACGCCAACGGCAAGTGGGGCTACTACTTCGCCACCGGCTCCGCCCGGCTCGGCAAGAACCTCGCCGTGAGCAACGGCAGCGGCCTGGTCAGCAAGGGCTCCTCCGTCGTCTCCGCCGGCAACAACTGGGACTCCGGCATCGCCACGCCGGCCTTCGTCTCCACGAACGCGTCCACCACGTACAACGCCCGCCAGTCGAACGGCGCCCTGCCCGTGACCACCTTCCTGACCACGGGCAGCACCACGATCGGCGCGACGATGGACTGACCGGGTCAGCCGGTCGCGGCCGGCTCGACCGGCTGTACCGGCCGGACCGACTCCAGCGTCGGCACGACCGGCTCGATCGTGCCGTCGGCGGCGAACTCCAGCCGGTCGACCGTGGTCTCCCGGTGCGTGCCGTCGCCGCCCGGCCGGCCGGGGCCGTCGAGGGCGAACCGGTGGTAGACGACGTACCAGTCGTCGGTGCCGGGCACGTTCACCACGGAGTGGTGGCCGGTGGCGAGGATGCCGTACTCCGGACGCTTCGACAGGATCGTCCCCCGCTTCGTCCACGGGCCGAGCGGGGACGGTCCCGTCGCGTAGGCCACGTGGTAGTCCTCGCTGCGGGTGTCGTCCTCGGACCACATGAAGTAGTACGTGCCCCGCCGCTTGACCACGAAGGAGCCCTCCCGGAAGTTCTCCGGGGTGATGTCCCGCACCTGTGCCGGGTCGAACGACACCATGTCGTCGTCCAGCGGCACCACGTAGGCGTGGCCGTTGCCCCAGTAGAGGTACGACCGGCCGTCGTCGTCCGTGAAGACCGCCGGGTCGATCAGCTGGCCGGACCAGGGGCCGTCCTTCCCCACCAGCGGCTTGCCCAGCGCGTCCGCGAAGGGACCGGCGGGCGAGTCCGCCACGGCCACGCCGATCTGCTGCTCTGCGCAGAAGTAGAGGTAGTACCGGCCGTCGCGCTCGGCGATCGCCGGCGCCCAGGCGTACGCGTCCGCCCAGGACACGTCCGGCCCCAGGTCCAGGACGACGCCGTGGTCCCTCCAGTGCACCAGGTCCTCGGAGGAGTACGCCGAGAACCGCGTCCCGCCCCAGCCCTGGAAGCCGTCCGTCGTCGGGTAGATCCAGAACTCGCCGTCCAGGTACCGCGCGTCCGGGTCGGCGGTGAGGCCCGGCAGGAGCGGACTGCGGGTGGGGACGGCCTCCACGGTCCAGGTGCGGGCCGTCCCGTCGGCGGCGGTCACGGTGTACGTCCGCGGCGTGCGGAAGTCACGGCGCGTGCCCGGCGCCGGGGAGACGGACGCGCCCTCGGCCGCCCACAGCGTCGGCGCGAGGTGCCGCAGGTCGGCGTCGGGCTCCATCGGCAGGACGACCTTGGAGGAGGCCTCGGTGACGATCGCGTACCCCTTCTGGCCCTTCGCCGTCACGTCCACCACCGAGGCGGGCGTCGCCGGGTAGGCGGCCAGCAGCCGGTCGTACTCCTCCCGCGTCACCGGCAGGACCGTGCCGTGCCGGGGGCTCGCCGGGAGCCGGTGGCCGGCGCACGCCGTCCAGCGGCCCGAGCCGAGGTCGGTGGTCTCGAACGGGACGTAGCCGCGGCCGCCGTACTCGTCGATGAACAGGTACCACTTCTCCTCGGTGTTCGACTTGAACACCGTGGGCCCCTCGCCGCGGCTGACCGAGCCGCTGCCCACGCAGTCGGCGACGAAGCCGTACGCCGTGTCCGTCAGGCTCGTCGACTTCTCCGCGGTGACGAACTTCGAGCAGGGGGAGCCGGAGGAGGGGTCCCGCTCGTCCTTGGTGTAGCGGTAGTAGGTGCCCTCGTGCTCGACGACCGTCGAGTCGATCACCGAGTGACCGGGGTCGTGCCAGACCCTCGGCTCGCTGAAGGCGCGGAAGTCCTTCGTCGTCGCGTACAGCATCCGGTTGTAGGTGGAGCCGGTGTGCGCCGGGTCGTCGTCGGCGTACAGCTTCGACGCCCAGAAGACGACGTACTCGCCCAGGGTCCGGTCCCAGTGGGCCTCCGGCGCCCAGGTGTTGCCGGCGGTGTCGGGGGAGACCTTCACCAGGCGCTGGTCGGTCCAGTGGACCAGGTCGGTGGAGTCCCACACCATGATCGACTTGCTGCCGTGGCGCTGGACCTCGTCCCAGCTGCCGCTGCTGCCCCGGTACATGCGCAGGTCGGTGGCGATCAGATGGAACCCGTCGCCCTCGGGGGAGCGGATCACGAAGGGGTCGCGCAGACCCCGCTCGCCGATGGTGGAGGTCAGGACGGGCCGTCCGCCGTTCAGCTCGCGCCAGTGCAGCGGGTCGTCGCCGCGGCTGAGGGCGTAGCGGATCTGCTCACCGTCGGCGGTGCCCTCTCCGGTGAAGTAGGCGAACAGGTAGCCGGCGTACTGCGGGTGTGTCACGGGGCGTGCTCCGGTGGTCGCGGTGCTGGGAGGGGAGGCCAGGAGGCATGACGCATCCTGTGTGGGAGTGGGGGATTGTGTTGGATCACGTGCCCTGGGGAGTCTCACCAGCCGCGGTCCGGGGCGTCAATCGGGGGAGCGGGGGCGGGCGGGGAGCGAAATTTTCGCTCTTTTTCGCACGGACCCGGCAACCTTCCCCGGGCGGGGCGGCGACTGGGGTGGGGGGGGGGGGGGGGGCGGGGCCCCCCCCCCCCCCCCCCCCCCCCCCCCCCCCCACCCCCCCCCCCCCCCCCCC
>NZ_JBHWKO010000019.1:0-81225 GCF_042731035.1 Streptomyces sp. NPDC059895 | reverse complement strand
ACTTGCCCCTTTTTGCCCCCCGCCCCCGCCCCGCGCCCCGGGGGGGGGGGGGGGGGGGGGGGCGCCCCGGGGCGGGGCCGCCCCCCCGCCCCCGCCCCCCCACCCCTGTCCCTCCAGGCAAGACGCCGCCGGGCACGGCCGGACCGCGGACGGCATCGCGGTCACGTTCGGCTCGGGAAGCGGCAACCGGATCACCGGCGCCCGTCTCCACGACAACGCCACGGTGTCCGCGGCCAACAGCTGGGACAGCGGCGTGAGCACCCCGTCGTTCCGGTCGACGGACGCGACGACGGCGTACGGCCCGCGCGCGTCCGACGGCTCGCTGCCCTCGACGACGTTCCTGACCACCGGATCGACGGCGATCGGCGCCTCCATGGACTGAGGCCCGGCCGGATCAGTCGTAGGTGAGGTCGGACGACGTGAAGTTGCAGGTCGTTCCGGAGGGGCCGGTGCCGATCTCGGTCGGCTCGGCACCGGTGTCGTTGCCCGTGAAGCGGACGCAGGTCTTGATCTTCGTCGTGGTGACGAGCGCCGCGCCGGAGAGCGCGAGGGCGGTGGAGCCGGCGATCAGCGTCCGCCGCCGGGTGACCTTGCGGCGGTGCCGGGCGCGCGGTCGGGCTGGTGCGGTCATGTGCCAATTCCTCAAGTGTGGTGACTCCTGTGCCGTGTGGTCGCCACCGGTGGGGAAAAGGGTTGCCGCGGTCTCCGGGTTTTCTTCCCGGTTCTCGTTCCGGCTCTCGTCCCGGTCCTCTTCCTACGAGTCGCCCTCGTCGTCGTCGTGGACGGCGAAGTCCCCGCCGAGGGAGCGTTCCTCGCCGTCGGCCTCGCCCGCGATCACATAGCTGTCGTCCTTGGCGTCGCGGCCCCCGCGGTCGTGGTCGTACTGCCCGGCGAACACCCACTCGCCCACGGCGATCGTGCGGCCTTCCTTGAGCACCCAGGTGTAGACCAGGAAGCCGTCCTGCTCGGTGACGGTGAGGGTGAAGTCGTCCTCCGGCAGCGAGCGCCAGGCGCCGGTCGAGGTGACCCCGCCGGTCTGAGCGATCCTCAACTGCACGGTGAGCGCGGTGATCTCCTTCTTCGCCCGCACCGTGACGTTGCTCTGGGCCCAGAAGTCGTTGCTGTGGGGGTCGATGGAGCCGTCGGACCACAGCGGACCGTCGTCGTCGTCATCGTTGGGCGGCAGCAGGGTGACGGCGGGCGGCGCCGAGGGCGTCGGCTCCGCGGTCCTCGGCGGGGAGCTGCTCGGCTCGTCCGGTTCCCCGTCCGTGCCGCCGGAGCCGGGCGTCGCCGTGGGGGAGGCCGGCGGGCGGCTCGTGGCGTCCGGGGACTCCACCGGCGGCGGCGAGACGGCCACCGTCTGCGGGCGCGGGGGGTCGTCCTTCACCGCGGACGCCACCGCGTAGCCGCCGACCGCGAGCATGCCCGCGACCGCGGCCGTCGCGCCGGCGATACGTGCCCAGCCCCACAGCGGCGGCCGGCTCGCCCGGTGGCCGGCGGTCCGGTCCTGCCCCGCCATGCCGCGCTCGATCCGGGCCAGGATGCGCGCGCGGTCGGGCTCGTGCGCCTCGGCCGCCTCGTGCAGCCGGGCGCGCAGCTCGTCGTGCACGTCCTGCCGCATCGTCATCGGTTCCTTCCTCCGGCCTCACCGGTGCGCGCCGCCATCACGGCGTGCACCTTCCGCGGAGCTCCTTGAGCGCCGAGCAGTCTTTGCAACTCGGCCATTCCCTTCGAGGTCTGGCTCTTCACCGTACCCACCGAGACCCCCAGGGCGAGGGCGGTGTCCTTCTCCGAGAGGTCGAAGGCGTGCCGCAGCACCACGCAGGCCCGTTTGCGGAAGGGGAGTCTACGCAGCGCCGACTGCACGTCCACCACGCCCGCGACGTCGGGGTTCTCCGCCCTCTCCTCGCGGTGCGACCAGAAGAGGGAGATCCTGCGGCGCTCGCGGACGGCGCTGCGGATACGGGTGCGGGCCAGGTTGGCGACGACGCCCCGCGCGTACGCCACCGGGTGGTCGGCCGCGCGCACCCGGTCCCAGCGGTGCCACAGCGCCAGCAGCGCGTCCGCCGCCAGATCGTCGGCCGCGTCCGCCTCGCCGGTCAACAGGTGGGCGAGACGGGACAGTTCGGCGTAGTGGCGTTCGAAGAAGGCATGGAACTCCACGGAGGCTGCGTCGTCGACGACTGTGCCCACGGGTGACCTCTTCTCGGTGACTTCCGGCACCCGGCGGGGCGCCTGCCGTGCGTGTCATGTGAATGACAGGGGGATGTCCCGAGAGGGTGCCGGGACGAGAGCCGGAAGCGTAGCAGCGGTCTCTGTCGGTTCTTGATCGGGGGTTCGAACACCGTATGACGGTCCGAACGTTGTCCCACCCCGATTCCGTAACACGGCGAAAACCCGCGGCGGGTTCGACGCGGGAACAATCCAGCCAGCATCCGCACACCGATCCACCAGGTCACGAGGAGGGCCCGTCATGTCCGACGTGCAGAAGACGGCCGACCGGTCAACTGTCCCGCCCCCGGCGGTGAACAGCGTCGACCGGTTCTTCAGAATCTCCGCACGGGGATCGACGTTCGGCCGGGAGATACGCGGCGGCCTCGCCACGTTCTTCACGATGGCCTACATCCTCGTCCTGAATCCCATCATCCTGGGAAGCGCGAAGGACAAGTTCGGGCACTCCCTCGACGTCGTCCAACTCACCACCGCCACCGCCCTGGTGGCCGCCGTGATGACGATCGTCATGGGGGTCGGCGGCAATCTGCCGCTCGCGCTCGCCGCCGGCCTCGGACTGAACGCGGTGGTCGCCTTCCAGATCGCCCCGCTGATGAGCTGGGACGACGCGATGGGCCTGATCGTGCTGGAAGGCCTGCTGATCTGCGTCCTGGTGGTGACCGGTCTGCGCGAGGCCGTCATGCACGCCGTCCCGCAGCAGCTGAAGCACGCGATCAGCGTCGGCATCGGCCTGTTCATCGCCTTCATCGGCTTCGTCGACGCCGGCTTCGTCAGCCGCGTCCCGGACGCCGCGAACACCACGGTCCCGGTCCAGCTCGGCGGCGCCGGCACCCTCTCCGGCTGGCCGATCGTGGTCTTCTGCCTCGGCGTGCTGCTGACCGTCGCGCTGCTCGCCCGCAAGGTCAGGGGCGCCATCCTGATCAGCATCGTGGCCATGACGGCGCTGGCGATCGTCATCGACTCGATCGCCGACATCGAGTCCTGGGGCCTGACCACCCCGTCCTGGCCCGACGAGATCGCCGCCGCCCCCGACTTCGGGCTGATCGGTCACTTCAGCCTGTTCGGCGCGTTCGCCGAGACCACCGCCGTCACCGTCGTCCTGCTGGTGTTCACCCTGATCCTGTCGGACTTCTTCGACACCATGGGCACGGTGGTCGGCATCAGCGCGGAGGCGAACCTGCTCGACGAGGACGGCAAGGTGCCCCACCTCGGCCGTGTCCTGCTCATCGACGGCGCGGCGGCGGTCGCGGGCGGCGCGGCCTCGTCCTCCTCCGCGACCTCCTACATCGAGTCGGCCGCCGGCGTCGGCGAGGGCGCCCGCACCGGCTTCTCCAACCTGGTCACCGGCGGCCTCTTCGCCCTCGCCCTGTTCCTCACCCCGCTGCTCACCATCGTCCCGCTCCAGGCGGCCGCGCCCGCGCTGGTCGCGGTCGGCTTCCTGATGATGACCCAGGTCAAGAACATCGACTGGGACAGGTACGAGATCGCCGTCCCCGCGTTCCTGACGATCGCCGTGATGCCGTTCACCTACTCCATCACCAACGGGATCGGCGCGGGCTTCCTCGCCTACGTGGTGATCAAGACGGTGCTGGGCCGGGCGAAGGAGGTCCACTGGCTGCTGTGGGGGGCCTCGGCCCTGTTCGCGGTGTACTTCGCGATCGACCCGGTCGAGCAACTGCTCGGCGTCGGGCGGTGACTCCGGCGACGGGCGCCCCCTGAGGGGCGCGGGGAACTGCGCGACCGGCCACGATGGACCCGCACGCCGATCGCGCAGCCCGCCTCAACCGCTCAGCGCCGCCTCCATCATCGCCCTGGCGACGGGGGCGGCCAGTCCGTTGCCGCTCACCTCCGACCGCGCCGCGTCCGACTGCTCCACGACCACCGCCACGGCGACCTGCTCGCCGTCGGCCTCGCCGTACGAGGTGAACCAGGCGTACGGCGTCTTGCTGTTGTTCTCGCCGTGCTGGGCGGTGCCGGTCTTGCCGCCGACGGTGACGCCGTCGATCAGCGCGTTCGTCCCCGTGCCCTTCTCGACGACCGTCTGCATCGCCGACCGCAGCTGCTCGGCCGTGTCGGAACCGACGATCCGCGTGGCGGAGGCTTCCTCGTCGTAGTTCTCCAGCACGTCGCCGCCGCCGTCGGTGATCTGCGCGACCATGTGCGGCGCGACCAGCTTGCCGCCGTTGGCAATGGCGGCGGACACCATGGCCATCTGGAGCGGGGTCGCGGTCACGTCGTACTGGCCGATACCGGTCAGGGCGGTCGACGACTCGTCCATGTCCGACGGGTACACGCTCGGGTACGCCCGCACCGGCACGTCCTGCGTCTCGTCGTTGAAGCCGAACTTCTCGGCCATCGCCTTCACCGTGTCCTGCCCGAGCTCGACCGCCATGTGGGCGAAGACGTTGTTGCACGAGTACTGGAGGGCGACCCGGATGGAGGCGTCCTCGCAGGGCGCGGACGTGTTCTCGTTCTTCAGGACCGTCGTCGTGCCCGGCAGCGTGTAGGGGTCCGGGCTGTCCGTCTTCTCGTCCACCGACGTGTACAGCCCGTCCTCCAGCGCGGCTGCCGCGACCACCAGCTTGAACGTCGAGCCCGGCGGCAGCGGCTGGCGCAGCGCCCGGTTGGTGAGCGGCTTGTCCTCGTCCGCGGTGAGCTTCTTCCAGGCCGTGCCGGCGGAGTTGGCGTCGGTGAGCGACGACGGGTCGTACGACGGCGTCGACACGACCGCGAGGATCCTGCCCGTCGACGGGTCGATCGCGACCGCCGCGCCCTTGGTGTCGCCGAGCGCGTCGTAGGCCGCCTCCTGCACGTCCGGGTCGATCGTGGTGACCACGTTGCCCGGGTCGGCCCGGCGGCCGGTGACCGTGTCCATCGCGGTCGTCAGCCGGCTGTCCGTGCCGTTGAGCAGGTCGGCGTAGATGCCCTCCAACTGCGTCGGTGCGTAGCTCTGCGAGGCGTAGCCGGTGACCGCCGCGTACAGCTCGCCGTCGGTGTACGTGCGTCTGTACTCCAGGTCGCTGTCCGTCGTGGCCGCCGAGCCGGTGACCGCCTTGCCGGCCACGATGATGTTCCCGAGCGGCTCCGCGTACGTCTGGATCGCGCCCCGCCGGTTGTCGTTGTCGTCCGCGAGCGCCTGGCCCTCGTAGAACTGCACCCAGGTCGCCCGGATCAGCAGGGCGAACACCAGCAGCAGCGCGAAGACGGAGGCGCGCCTGATCGTTTTGTTCATGGCGTCCGGAAGACGAACGGGCGGAGGGGAAACGTTCCCATCCGCCCGGTTTTCTCATCGTCCGTTCATCTGGCGCCCGTCAGGGCCGCGGCAGCGGTCCGGCCTCACTCCAGCAGCAGCACGACCTCGTCGATCTCCGCACCGCGCGCGGGGGCGTACCCCCTGGCCCGCGTCGTCGCCCGGAACCCGCACTTCTCCAGCACGCGCAGCGAGCCGGCGTTGTCCGCCGCCGCCCGCGCGTACAGCGGCCGCTCCGTCACCTCGGCCAGCAGCCCGCGCAGCGCGGCCGTCGCCACGCCCCGCCCCCAGTGGGCGCGGTCCACCCAGTACGTGACCTCGCGCTCGCCGGGCTCCCCGTACACCGCCGCGTTCCCGATCACGTCCCCGTCGGCCAGGACCGTGCGGACCACGGCGGTGGACCGCAGGCGCTCCCAGCGCGCCTCGAAGGCGGCCCGGTCGGCCGGGTCCTTCGGGGTGAACGCGGCCATGCGGAGGGCCTCGGGATCGTTGAGCTGCCGGAAGAAGACCGGCAGGTCGCTGTCGTGGACCTCGCGGAGCACCACCCGCACCGTTCAGAGCCTCCGGGTCGCCAGGGTCAGCCGGTCGCGCGCGTCGAACAGCGCGTCCTTCACCATCTGCTCGTGCGCGGGGGTCAGCCGGGCCACCGGCACCGAGCAGCTGATCGCGTCCCGCGCTGGGGTGCGGTACGGGATCGCCACGCCGAAGCAGCGCAGGCCCAGCGTGTTCTCCTCGCGGTCCACGGCGAAGCCCTGCTCGCGGATCTGGTGCAGCTCCTCGATGAGCTTCTCCCGGTCCGTGATGGTGTGCTCGGTGAGCGCCGGGAGCGTCTCGGGGAGGATCTTGCGGACCTGTTCGTCGGTGTGCGTGCTCAGCAGCGCCTTGCCGAGGGAGGTCGAGTGGGCCGGGAGGCGGCGGCCGACCCGGGTGAAGGGCCGCAGGTAGTGCTGGGACTGGCGGGTGGCGAGGTAGACGACGTTGGTGCCGTCCAGGCGGGCCAGGTGGATGGTCTCGGTGGTGTCGTCCGAGAGCCGGTCCAGCGTCGGCCGGGCCGCCGCGACCACCTCGTCGCCGTCGATGTAGGAGGTGCCCACCAGCAGGGCCCGCACACCGATGCCGTAACGGGTGCCCGTGGCGTCGGTCTCCACCCAGCCCAGCTCCACGAGCGTGCGCAGCAGCATGTACAGACTCGACTTGGGGTAGCCGACGGCCTCCTGGACCGCCGCGAGGGAGTGCATGCCGGGGCGGCCCGCGAAGTATTCCAGCAGTTCAACCGTCCGTACCGCGGACTTGACCTGCGCCCCGCCCCCCGTCTCGCCAGCCGACATCGCCCTTGACCCCTTCCATCGACGGAAATAGTCTCCAACAGCATATTCACCATCAGAGACGGCGTTCAGTATATCGAACGCCTATGAGACAGAGCGCGTGGAGGACCCGCGGTGGCAGCAGCACCAGTCTGGAGTGTCGATCCCCGAACCGGGAAGCAGCGGGAACAGGTCGCGGTGGAGGCGTCGGCCCAGGAGGTCGACTCCGTAGTCCGCGCCGCCCACGCCACCCGTGAGGCGCTCGCCGACCGCACGGTCCGCGCGGCCTTCCTGCGCACCGCCGCCGACCGGCTCGAGGCGGCCAAGGACCACCTGGTCGAGGTGGCCGACGCCGAGACCGCGCTCGGCCCGGTACGCCTCGGCGGCGAGCTCGCCCGCACCTGCTACCAGCTGCGCGCGTTCGCCGGCATCGTCGACGAGGGCGCCTTCCTCGACATCGTCATCAACCACCCCGACGACACGGCCACCCCGCCCGTCCCGGACCTGCGCCGCTACAAGGTGCCGCTGGGCGTCGTCGCCGTCTACTCGGCCTCCAACTTCCCCTTCGCCTTCTCCGTCGCCGGCGGCGACACCGCGAGCGCGCTGGCCGCGGGCTGCCCGGTCGTCGTCAAGTCCCACCCCGACCACCCGGCCCTGTCCGAGCTGGTCGCCCAGGTGCTGCGGGACGCCGCCGCCGAACACGGCATCGACCCGGCCGTCGTCGGTCTCGTGCACGGCTTCGAGGCGGGCGTCGAGCTCATCCGCCACCCGCTGGTCGCCGCCGCCGGCTTCACCGGTTCCATCCGGGGCGGACGCGCGCTGTTCGACGCGGCGGCGGCGCGGCCGGTGCCGATCCCGTTCCACGGCGAGCTGGGCTCCCTGAACCCCGTCGTCGTGACCGAGGCGGCCGCCGCCGAGCGCGCCGAGGCGATCGGCACCGGCCTCGCCGGGTCGATGACGCTGGGCGTCGGACAGTTCTGCGTGAAGCCGGGCCTGGTGCTGGTGCCGTCCGGCGCGGCCGGCGACGGGCTGGTCAAGTCGCTGACGGAGGCGGTCGGCGACACGGACGCCGGTGTGCTGCTCGACCACCGGATGCGGGACAACTTCATCGCGGGGGTCGCCGAGCGCACCGAGCTGCCCGACGTGGAGTCCCCGGTGACGCCGGGCGCCGGCGGGGAGCACACCGTCAGCGCCGGGTTCCTGACCGTCCCCGCGGCCCGGCTGGCCGAGGAGGGCGAGTACGACCTGCTCCTGGAGGAGTGCTTCGGGCCGGTCACCGTCGTGGCCCGCTACGACTCCGACGGCGAGGTCAAGGCGGTCCTGTCGCGGCTGCCCGGCAACCTCACGGCGACGGTCCAGCTGTCCGAGGGCGAGGCGGCGGGCGAGGGCCGCGGCACCGAGATCCTCGCCGAGCTCACCCCGCTCGCGGGACGCGTGCTGGTCAACGGCTGGCCCACGGGCGTCGCCGTCGCCCCGGCCCAGCACCACGGGGGGCCGTACCCGGCCACGACGTCCACGTCGACCTCCGTGGGCGGCACGGCCATCGAGCGCTGGCTGCGGCCGGTCGCCTACCAGAACGCCCCCGAGGCGCTGCTGCCGCCCGAGCTGCGCGACGACAACCCGCTCGGTCTGCCCCGGCGCTTCAACAACCGGCTCGAGCGCTGACACACCTGGGGCCTGCCGTTCGGATCACGCCGCAGACGCGGGGTTCGGCACGCACATCCGCGGCGTTGCCGGCGGTTGCCGATGCTCCGCATCGGCGCCCTTCTCCGCCTTGCAGCTGCACGCGCCGAACCCCGCTCACCGGCGCTCACAGGGCACTGTGGGGTTCCCTGCGACCTGATCCGAACGACAGGCCCCGCCGGCACGCGGAGAGAGGGAACCGGGACACTCTGAGGATGGACGTCGAACTCCCCGAACTCCCCTTCCCCCTGCGCACCTACGGTCCTGACGGGCACTGGTCCTACGAGGACGGAGTCCTCACCGGTTGGGCCGGTCCCCGGCAGGACCGGTTCGTGCCGCCCACCGCGGAGGCACTGGACCCCGCCTCCGACGCGCCCCGGCTGCTCGGGGCGCCCGAAGGGGACTTCCAGCTCGTCGCACGGGTCACCGTCGGGTTCAACGGGGCCTTCGACGCGGGCGTGCTCTACGTCCACGTCGGCGAACGGGCCTGGGCCAAGCTCTGCCTGGAGTACTCCCCGGACGTGCCCACCGTCTGCACGGTGGTCACCCGGGGGCACTCCGACGACGCCAACTCCTTCACGGTGGACGGCAGCGCCGTCTGGCTGCGGGTCAGCCGGACCGGACGGGCCCTCGCCTTCCACGCCTCCCGGGACGGCGAACGCTGGACCTTCGTCCGGCTGTTCACCCTGGGCGACGAGAAGGAGACGGGCGCGGCCCTGGTCGGCTTCATGACGCAGTCACCGATGGGGGAGGGCTGCGTGGTCACCTACGACCACCTGGAGTTCCGGCCCACCTGGCCGGACGACCTGCGCGACGGGAGCTGAGCGCGGCGGTCACCGCGAGCAGGGCCGCGCCGAGGGCGAGCCCCGCTCGCATGCCCGCAGTGAATCCGTGGGACACGAGGGTGCCGAAGAGCGCGATGCCCAGGCCTCCGGCGACCTGACGGGCCGCGTTCAGGACGCCCGCCGCGAGGCCGGCCCGCTCGGCCGGTACGGCCTCCATCATCGCGGCCGTCAGCGGAGGCACGGTCAGTGCGCAGCCCAGGGCCATCGGAACGAGCAGCACGGCCACGAGGGCGGCAGGGGTGCCGGCGTCGACGACGAGCAGCACGAGCAGTCCCGCGGCGGCCAGACTCTGGCCCGCCAGCATCGTCGGGCGCGTACCGTGCCGGGCCGACAGCCTGCCCGCGACCACGTTCGTCACACCGATCAGACCCGCCATCGGCAGGAACACCAGGCCGGCGGAGAGCGCCGAGAGGCCCTGGACCTGCTGGAAGAAGAGGGAGAACACGAACACCCCGCCGTAGAAGGCCACGCTCACCGCCGCACCCGCGGCGACGGCCGCCGAGACCGTCCGGTCGCGGAACAGGCTCAGGGGGACCACCGGGTGCGGGTGGCGCGCCTCGACCCGGACGAAGGCGGCCGCCGACACGATCGCCACGACGAGCGCCGCGAGACCCGTGCCGCCGCCTTCGATCACCGCGAACGTCAGGGCCGTCAGCGCGACGACCGCGGTGAGCTGGCCGGGCAGGTCCACCGGCGCCGGGCGGCGTGCGGAGCGGGGCGTGCGGAGCAGGAGCACCAGGGCCGCCGCGCCCAGGGGCAGGTTGACGAAGAAGATGCCGCGCCAGCCCCAGGCCGTCGTCAGCGCGCCGCCCGCCACCGGCCCCAGCGCCACGGCCGCCGACCCGCCGGCCGCCCACAGGGCCACCGCCCGGGCCCGCCGGGCGGGCTCGGTGTACGCCTGCCGGACCAGGGCCAGGGAGGCCGGCAGGACGACGGCCGCCGCGACGCCCTGCGCCACGCGGGCGCCGATCAGCGCCGGGAGCCCGGGCGCCAGGCCGCAGGCCGCCGAAGCGAGCGTGAAGACCGTGACGCCGAGAGCGTAGGCACGGCTCGCGCCCGCCCGGTCCGCGAAGGCGCCCGTGGACAGCATCAGGGCCGCGAAGGCGAGCGTGTAGGCGTCCACCACCCATTGCAGTCCGGTCATCCCGCCGCCGAGCGCCGAGCCGATGGCCGGCAGCGCCACGTTCACGACGGACGCGTCGAGGGTGATCAGTGCGAAGCCGAGGAGAGCGGCGGTGAGTGTGAGAGCAGGAGACGTGACCGCCAACGTGTCGTGGTGACCGGCGAGTTGGCGATCGGTGGGGAACTGGTCGGTTGCCATGTCCCCATCGTGCGAACCTTCGGCCGCGTACAGTAGTGGCCCGAATGCCATACGTCCGGAGGTTCTGGCCATGGCCGCAGGGCACGTTCCGCACCGCATCGCCGTCGTCGCGCCCTCGCCGGTGTCGATGTTCAACCTCGCCATCCCCGAGCTGCTCTTCGGCAAGGCAGAGGTGGACGGAGCGGCCGGGTACGAGGTGACCGTCTGCACCCCGGACCCCGGGCCGATCGCCACCACCGGAGGCCTGGGGCTGCACGTCGGGCACGGGCTCGACGCCGTCGAGGCGGCGGACACCGTGCTCGTGGCCGGCACCGGTGAGCGGTACGCGCCCGACCCGCGCACCGTCTCCGCCGTTCGCACGGCCGCCGGGCAGGGCAGGCGGATCGCCTCCATCTGCAGCGGGGCCTTCGTGCTCGCCGAGGCCGGACTGCTGGACGGGCGCAGCGCCACCACGTACTGGGAGCTGGCGGCGGAGCTGCGCGACCGCTACCCGGCGCTCGACCTCCGGGGCGACGTCCTCTACGTGCAGGACGGGCAGGTCCTCACCTCCTCCGGGTACGCCGCCGGCATCGACCTGTGCCTGCACATGATCCGCACCGACTACGGGGCGGCGGCCGCCAACCGGGTCGCCCGCCTCGCCCTCGTCGCGCCCGTCCGGCCCGGCGGGCAGACCCAGTTCACCCAGACCCCGCTGCCGCCCGAGCGGGGCACGGCGTGCGCCGACACCCGGGGCTGGGCCATGCGCCACCTCGACCAGCCGCTCACCCTCACCGACCTGGCCCGGCACGCGGGCACGTCCGTGCGCACCCTCACCCGCCGCTTCCACGCCGAGAGCGGGGTGAGCCCGCTGCAGTGGCTGCTCCACCAGCGTGTCGAACGCGCCAGGGAACTGCTGGAGACCACCTCACTGCCCATGGACCAGGTGGCCCGTGCCTGCGGGCTCGGCACCGCGGACTCGCTCCGCACCCACCTGGTCCGCCGCACGGGCCTCACCCCGAGCGCCTACCGGGCGCAGTTCAGCCGGGTCGGATCCGGATCGGCGCGGGTCCCCCCGGGAATGGGACGAGCTGTTTGAACGTTCATGCGTCCCGGCGGAGCGAGCCGCCGTGCGGAGGGCGTCTCCGTACCCGTACGACCTGGAGAGAGCCGGACATGCGCGTCGAGATCTGGAGCGACATCGCCTGCCCCTGGTGCTACGTGGGCAAGGCCCGCTTCGAGAAGGCGCTCGCGGCCTTCCCGCACCGCGACGAGGTCGAGGTGGTGCACCGCTCCTTCGAACTGGACCCCGGCCGCGCCAAGGACGACGTCCAGCCGGTGCTCACCATGCTCACCCGGAAGTACGGCATGAGCGAGGCGCGGGCGCAGGCCGGTGAGGAGAACCTCGGAGCCCAGGCCGCCGCCGAGGGCCTTACGTACCGCACCCGGGGCCGCGACCACGGCAACACCTTCGACCTGCACCGCCTCCTGCACTTCGCCAAGGAGCGGGGCCGCCAGGACGAGCTGCTCCAGCTCCTGTACCGGGCGAACTTCGCCGAGGAGCGGTCCCTGTTCACCGAGGGCGACGAGCGGCTGGTCGAGCTCGCCGTCGAGGCCGGGCTCGACGCCGGCGCCGCCCGCGCGGTGCTCGCCGACCCGGCCGCGTACGCCGACGACGTCCGCGCCGACGAGCGGGAGGCCGCCCGGCTCGGGGCGAACGGCGTGCCGTTCTTCGTCCTGGACCGCGCCTACGGCGTGTCCGGCGCCCAGCCCGCCGAGGTCTTCGCGCAGGCGCTGGCCCGGGCCTGGGACGCGCGCTCGCCGCTGGCGCACGTCGGCGCGGACGACGCCGGGGCCTGTGGTCCGGACGGGTGCGCGGTGCCGCGGCCCTGAGGGGGGACGGCGCAGGCAGCGCCCGTCTCATAAGCGTTCCTTGGAGGTAAGCCGTAGGAATACGCGATGGACTGCGACTTCCGCGGGCCGCAGAGTGGAGCCATGGAGACCACGGAGAGCGCGGAGAGCACGGGACCTACCGAGAGCACGGGAACCACCGAGAGCACGGGAACCACCGACAGCACGGGAACCACCGACAGCACGGGAACCACCGACAGCACGGGAACCACCGACAGCACGGGAACCACCGAGAGCACGCAGACCGCGCGGGGCCGGCGGAGCAGGCGGAGCGGCCCGGGGACGGGGCGGAGCCCGCAGGCCTTCGATGCCCTCGTCCGCGCCGAGTTCGCCCCGAAGAGCACCTACCTCAACACCGCGAGCAACGCCCTGCTCCCGGCCCGTACGGTCGCCGCCCTGCACGAGGCGGCGGTGCTGCGGGCCGAGGGCAGGCCGCTGACCCCGCTGTACGAGGACGTGGAGGCCTGCCGGGCCGCGTACGCCCGGCTCGCCGGCGTCCCCGTCAGCCGGGTGGCGGTCGGCTCCTCGGTCGCCGCGCACACCGGGGTCATCGCCGCCTCGCTGCCCGCGGGCGCCGAGGTGCTCACCGCCGAGGACGACTTCACCTCCGTGCTGAACCCGTTCCACGTCCGCGGCGACCTCAAGGTCCGTACCGTGCCGCTGGAGCGGATCGCGGAGTCCGTCCGTCCCGGCACCGCGCTCGTCGCGGTCAGCGCCGCCCAGTCCGCGGACGGCCGGATCGCCGGCCTGTCCGCGCTGCGGGAGGCGGCCCGGGCGCACGGCGCCCGCACCTACGTCGACCACTCCCAGTCCGCCGGCTGGCTGCCGATGGACGACGCCGCCGCCGACGACTTCACCGCCGCCGTCTCCTTCAAGTGGCTGCTCGGCCCGCACGGCGCGGCCTTCCTCGTGGTCCCGGAGGACCTCGGCGGGCTGACGCCGCTGCTCGCCGGCTGGGTCGCGGGCGAGTCGCCGTGGGACAGCTGCTACGGCCCCGTGGCCGAACTCGCCCGCTCCGCCCGGCGGTTCGACCTCAGCCACGCCCTGTTCACGTTCGCGGGACTGCGCCGCTCCCTGGACCTCGTGGAGGAACTCGGCGTGGCCGCCGTCCACGACCACGACGTCGCCCTCGCCGACCGGTTCCGGGCCGGGCTCGCGGACCTCGGCCACGAGCCCGTGCCCGCCCCCGGCTCGGCGATCGTCTCGGTGCCCGGCCTCGGCGTCCGGCAGCGGGAGCTGAGCCGGGCGGGCATCGAGGTCTCCGACCGCGCGGGCAACCTGCGCGCGTCCTTCCACCTGTACAACACGGCCCAGGACGTGGACCGCCTGCTCGACGCGCTGTCGGGCTGAGCCCGCGGCGCGCCGGGCAGGCGGCACCCGGCTCACCTCACCGGACCGGGGTGAAGTCCCGCGCTCCGATGAACTCGGGCCGCCGCACCGGCGCCGCGAACGGCTCCACCGCCGCGTTCTCGACGCTGTTGAACACGATGAAGACGTTGCTGCGCGGGAACGGCGTGATGTTGTCGCCGGACCCGTGCATGCAGTTGCAGTCGAACCAGGTCGCCGAACCGGCCCGGCCCGTGAACAGCTTGATGCCGTACTCGGAGGCCATCGTCGTCAGCGCCTCGTCGGAGGGCGTGCCCGCGTCCTGCATCTGGAGCGACTTCTTGTAGTTGTCCTTCGGCGTGGCGCCGGCGCAGCCGAGGAACGTCTTGTGCGAGCCCGGCATGATCATGAGCCCGCCGTTGGTGTCGTGGTTCTCGGTCAGCGCGATCGAGACGGACACCGTCCGCATCCGGGGCAGACCGTCCTCGGCGTGCCAGGTCTCGAAGTCGGAGTGCCAGTAGAAGCCGGAGGCGCCGAAGCCGGGCTTGACGTTGATCCGCGACTGGTGGACGTACACGTCGGAGCCGAGGATCTGCCGGGCCCGTCCGACGACCCGCTCGTCGCGCACGAGGCGGGCGAAGACCTCGCTGATGCGGTGCACCTCGAAGACGGAGCGGATCTCCTGGGACGCCGGCTCGACGATCGACCGCTCGTCGGCCCGGATCGCCGGGTCGGCCACCAGGCGGTCCAGTTCCCGCCGGTAGACGGCGACCTCGTCGTCCGTGAGGAGCTCGTCGACGGCGACGAAGCCGTCCCGCTCGAACGACTGGAGGTCGAGCGGCTCGAACGGGCCGGGCGCGTCGGGCGCGCCCCAGACGACCGGGTCCTGGCGGGGGACGGCCGTCTCGGCGGCGCCGCGGCTGGGGTAGAGGTCGGGGAAGCCGGTCGCGGCGGGGGCGGTGGCGGCGTGGGTCAGGTGAGTGGTCATGGGGTCTCACACCTCCTCGGGCTCGGTGAGCAGCGGGTAGACGCCGTTCTCGTCGTGGTCCTCCCGTCCGGTCACGGGCGGGTTGAACACGCAGATGCAGCGGAAGTCCTCCTTGACGCGCAGCGTGTGCCGCTCGTGCCCGTCGAGGAGGTACATGGTGCCGGGCGTGATGGTGTGGGCGCGCCCGGTCTCGTGGTCGGTCAGTTCGGCCTCGCCCTCGACGCAGACGACGGCCTCGATGTGGTTCGCGTACCACATCGACGTCTCGGTGCCCGCGTAGAGGACCGTCTCGTGGAGGGAGAAGCCGACCCGCTCCTTGGCCAGGACGATGCGTTTGCTCTCCCACGTCCCGGAGGCCGCCTTCACGTGCCGGTCGGTGCCTTCGATGTCCTTGAACGAGCGGACGATCACGGTGGTGTACTACCTCCTGGCTAGGGGATTCAGACGGTTTCCCGGACGGCGCGGGCGAGGACGCTCAGGCCCTCGTCCAGCTCCTCCGGGGTGATGGTGAGGGCGGGCAGCAGCTTGACGACCTCGCTCTCGGGTCCGGACGTCTCGATCAGCAGGCCGAGCTCGAAGGCGCGCCGCGCCACCCGCTCGGCGCGCGCCTTGTCGTGGAACTCCAGGCCCCAGACCAGGCCGCGGCCCCGGTACTCCTTGACGTCGGCGAGGTTCTCCTCGGTGAGGGAGATCAGCGCCCGCTCGACCTGCTCGCCGCGCGTACGGGTCTGCTTCTCCATGGCGGAGCCGTCGGACCAGTACGTCTCCAGGGCGGCGGTGGCGGTGACGAACGCGGGGTTGTTGCCGCGGAAGGTGCCGTTGTGCTCGCCCGGCTCCCACACGTCCAGCTCGGGCTTGAACAGGCACAGCGACATGGGCAGCCCGTAGCCGCTGATGGACTTGGACACGGTGACGATGTCCGGGACGACCCCGGCCTCCTCGAAGGAGAAGAAGGCCCCGGTGCGGCCGCAGCCCATCTGGATGTCGTCGACGATCAGCAGCATGTCCTGTCGCTCGCACAGCTCCGCCAGCGCCCGCAGCCACTCGGGACGGGCGACGTTGATGCCGCCCTCGCCCTGCACGGTCTCGACGATCACGGCGGCGGGCTTGTTCAGCCCGGACCCCTGGTCCTCCAGCAGCCGCTCGAACCAGAGGAAGTCGGGAACGGTGCCGTCGAAGTAGTTGTCGAACGGCATCGGCGTGCCGTGCACGAGCGGGACTCCCGCGCCCGCCCGCTTGAACGCGTTGCCGGTGACGGCGAGCGAACCCAGCGACATCCCGTGGAAGGCGTTGGTGAACGACACGATCGCCTCGCGCCCCTTCACCTTGCGCGCCAGCTTCAGCGCGGACTCCACGGCGTTGGTGCCGGTCGGACCCGGGAACATGACCTTGTACGGCAGGTCGCGCGGCCGCAGCACCAGGTCCTGGAAGGTCTGGAGGAAGGACCGCTTGGCGACGGTGGACATGTCGAGCCCGTGGGTGACGCCGTCGCGCAGCAGATAGTCGATCAACGCCCGTTTGAGGACCGGGTTGTTGTGGCCGTAGTTGAGGGATCCGGCACCGGCGAAGAAGTCGAGGTACTGGTGGCCGTCCTCGTCCTGCATACGGCTGCCCTGGGCGCGGTCGAAGACGACCGGCCAGCCGCGGCAGTAGCTGCGCACCTCGGACTCGAGGGTTTCGAAGACGCTGAGGTCGGGCTGGGTGATGGTCACGGCGGAACGCTCCTCGGTGTGACGGTGTGGGGGGTGGGGTCAGGCGGAGGTCAACGGGCCGATGCGGTAGAGGACTTCGGGGTCGTGCGGGCCGTCCGGGAACAGGTCGGCGCCGAACAGCGCCTCGCGGGTGACGTGCGCCCCGTGCCGGGCGGCGTAGGAGGTGAACAGCCGCTCGGAGGCGGTGTTGCCCGGGGTGATGGTGGTCTCGACCGTGGTGACGGGGTGCTCGGCGGTGATCCGTGCGGTCAGTCCGTCGAGCAGGGCGGCCGCGAGTCCGCGGCCGCGGTACACGGCGTCGACCGCCACTTGCCAGACCAGCAGGGTGTGCGGGGCCTCGGGCCGGACGTATCCGGTGACGAACCCGACGGGCTCCCCGTCCTCCGCCCGCGCCACCGCCGAGGTGGCGGCGAAGTCGCGGCACCACAGCAGATAGCTGTAGGAGGAGTTCAGGTCGAGCTTTCCGGATTCCTTGGCAATGCGCCAGAGCGCGGCCCCGTCGGCCACCGACGGGCGGTCGATCAGCAGGTCTGCTTGTGTGGCAGTCATGCGGATTGAACTTACCGAGGCGAATTAAAAAATGCATGGAGAGGGGGCGCTGGTTGTGTGATGCCCGTGTGATCACTGGTGACTATGTACGGATTTGCACCGCGCAAAATGGTACATAAAGGTAGCGCTGTGCGATACGTCACGCGCGCGTAATCCCACCGAAAAATTCCCGCGTTTAGCCCCTGGGATTCCGGGCAGAAGAACCCGGGAAAGCCATCGGCAAGTAATTTGGTTGGGGTGTATTGCAGAATTACCGAGAATTCGGGATCCGGTGAACCGTCCGAATGCGGGACCTTGTCCGGCCGTTTCCCGGTACGCGAACGGCGCCGGGTCTCCCCGGCGCCGTCGACGGAAAACGCGAGACGTCCTACTGCCTATGGCCTGCTGCCTACGGTCAGGACGCGGGAACGTCCTACCGCCAGGCCGCGTCCGCCGCCCGCAGCGCGCCCTGGAGGTCCACGTCCCGTCCCTCGTCGGCGAGGGCCCCGGCGAGGGCCGTCAGACTGCCGCGGACCGCGCCCGGCGTGGCGTCGGCGCCGTAGTGGTTGACGCGGATCATCTCCTCGGCCAGCGCGCCCCCGCCCGCCGCCAGCGCGAGCGCCGGGTCGCTCGCCAGGGCCCGGGCCACCAGCTTCGCGGCGGAGACGCCCGACGGGGAGCGCAGGGTCGTGGCGACCGGCGCCGCGTGCGCCGCCTCGTGCACGTACGGCTCCAGGCCGCCGCCCAGGGCCGCCGCGCCCGCGCGGGTCGCCGCGGCGGCGGACGCGTGCCGTGCCATCACCCGCTCCAGGCCCTCTGCCTCGATCCGCCGCACGCACGCCTCCAGCGCCAGCATCTCCAGCTGCGCCGGCGCGTGCAGCAGCGCCTTGCGGCCGCCGTCGACCCAGCGCTCCTTCCAGTCGAGGAGGGAGAGGTACGAGCGGCGCGGCGCCCGCGGGTTCGCGGCCATCCGCGCCCACGCCCGCTCGCTCACCGACACCGCCGAGACGCCCGCCGGCCCGCCCATCGCCTTCTGCGCGCCGATCACGCACAGGTCCACGCCCCACGCGTCCGGCAGCACCGGCTCCGCCCCCACGGAGGCGACCGCGTCCAGGTAGAACAGCGCGCCGTGCTCCTTCACCACCTCGCCGATCTCCGCGACCGGGTTGGTGTTGCCGGTGGCCGCCTCGGCGTGCACCAGGGACACGAAGTCGATCTCCGGGTGCTCGGCGAAGGCCCGGCGGATCTCCTCGGCGCCGACCGCCGTGTGGAACGGCACCGCCAGGTCGACCACCGTGGCGCCGCAGTCCCGCAGCCAGTCGCCGAAGGTCTGCCCGTACGGACCGGTGATGACGTTCAGAGCGGTCGTGCCGGGCCCGGCCGTCGCCCGGATCGCGCCCTCCAGCGGCAGCAGCGCCTCGCCCTGCATGATCACGACGTCCTGCTCGGTGCTCAGCAGGCGCGCCACGCGGTCCTCGATCGACGCGAAGCGGTCGGCGCTCAGCGGGGCCAGGTCCAGGAACGGGTGTGTCACGGCGGTGCTCTCTTCACTCACGGGGTGGACGTGACGAGAGTAACCGGCACGTCCCGGAGCGGATCGGCCCGCCCGCGAGGGCCGGAACCGGCCCGCCCGCCCCCCTTCCCCCGGGGACGTCCGGCCGGCGGGACGACAGCATCCGGCCGGTGCCTGACTAAGGTGCCGTACATGAGCGATGAGCCGGTGCTGCACGTGAAGGGCCGGGTTCTTACCGGACCCGACGACGTCCGCGACGAGCTGTGGATCGTCGGCGGACGGATCTCCTACGACCGCCCCGCCGGCGCCCGTGACGTCCGCACGGTGGCCGGCTGGGCGCTGCCCGGTCTGGTCGACGCCCACTGCCACGTCGGCCTCGGCGCGCACGGACCCGTCGACCGGGACGTGGCGGAACAGCAGGCGCTGACCGACCGGGACGCCGGGACGCTGCTCATCCGCGACGCGGGATCCCCCTCCGACACCCGCTGGACCGACGACCGCGAGGACCTCCCGAAGATCATCCGGGCGGGCCGGCACATCGCCCGCACCCGCCGCTACATCCGCGGCTACGCGTGGGAGGTCGAGCCGGAGGACCTGGTGGCGTACGTCGCCCGGGAAGCCCGGCGGGGCGACGGCTGGGTGAAACTCGTCGGCGACTGGATCGACCGCGAGGCGGGCGACCTGGCCGCCTGCTGGCCGCGCGGGGCCGTCGAGGCGGCGATCGCCGAGGCCCACCGGCTGGGCGCGCGCGTCACGGCCCACTGCTTCGCCGAGGACAGTCTGCGGGACCTGGTCGAGGCGGGCATCGACTGCGTCGAACACGCGACGGGCCTGACGGACGACCTCGTCCCGCTCTTCGCCTCGCACCGTGTGGCGATCGTCCCGACCCTGGTCAACATCGCCACCTTCCCCAAGCTCGCCGCCGGCGGCGAGACGAGGTACCCCCGCTGGTCGGCCCACATGCGCCGCCTCCACGAGCGCCGCTACGACACCGTCCGCAACGCCCACGACGCCGGCATCCCGGTCTTCGTCGGCACGGACGCGGGCGGCACGCTGCCCCACGGCCTGGTGGCGGAGGAGGTCGCGGAGCTGGTGGCGGCGGGCATCCCGCCGGTCGAGGCCCTCGCGGCGGCCACCTGGGCCGCCCGCGCCTGGCTCGGCCGCCCCGGCCTGGACGAGGGCGCGGCGGCGGACCTGGTCGTGTACGAACGGGACCCGCGCAGGGACGTACGCGTGCTGGGGGCCCCGCTGCGGGTGGTGCTGAACGGGCGGGTCGTGGGCTGAGGGGCGCATGGTGGGAGGCGCGCTCGCGCTGGTGCCGGCCGGCGGGGGAGCCGTGGTGCCGGCGCGGCGGAGGGGCTGAGGGAGCCCGGTCCACCCCCGGCGGGCGAGGACCCGGTCCACCCCCGGCGGGCGAGGACCCGGTCCACCCCCGGCGGGCGAGGAGAGGGCTCAGCCCCTCCCCGCCCTCAGCCCCTCCTCGCCCCTCCCCGCCTCACGGCGACGCCGCCGCCAACGCCCGTTCCAGCGCCCGCAGGAACCCGCGCACCGTCGCCCGGTCCCGCACCGCGAGCCGCAGCCACTCCTCCCCGAGCCCGGGGAAGGTGTCCCCGCGCCGCACGGCATAGCCCAGGCCGCGCAGACGCCGCCGTACCGCCGCCGCCCGCTCCAGCCGCACCAGCACGAACGGGCCCTCCGCCGGGCCCGCCACCCGCACCCCGGCCCCGGCGAACTCCTCCAGCCCGGCGACGAGGTGGGCCCGGTCCGCGGCGACGCGACGGGCCGCGTGGGCGGCCTCCGCCAGCGCCCGCGGCGACACGCAGGCCTCCGCCGCCGCCAGCGCCGGTGTCGACACCGGCCACAGCGGCTGCGCCCGCTCCAGTTCGGCGATCGTGTCCGGCGCGGCGAGGACGTAGCCGATGCGCAGCCCGGCCAGCCCCCATGTCTTCGTCAGACTGCGCAGCACCACCAGGCCGGGCACGTCCGTCCGCCCCGCCAGCGCCTCCCGCTCGCCGGGCACCGCGTCCATGAACGCCTCGTCGACCACCAGCGTCCGTCCCGGCCGGGCCAGCCCGGCGAGCACGGACGCGGGGTGCAGCACCGACGTCGGGTTCGTCGGGTTGCCGACGACCACCAGGTCGGCGTCCTCGGGGACGGCCGCGGCGTCCAGCCGGAAGCCGTCCTCCTCCCGCAGCAGCACCCGCTCCACCACGTGCCCGGCGTCCCGCAGCGCCGCCTCCGGCTCCGTGAACTGCGGATGCACCACCACCGCCCGACGGATCTTCAGAGCACGCGCCACCAGCACGAACGCCTCCGCGGCGCCCGCCGTCAGCAGCACCCGTCCGGCCGGCAGCCCGTGCCGCGCCGCCACCGCGGCCCGCGCCGCCCGCCCGTCCGGGTAGGCCGCGAGCCCGGCCAGGGACGCGGCGACGTGCTCCCGCAGCCAGGCCGGGGGCGTGTCCGCGCGGACGTTGACCGCGAGGTCGACCAGCGCGGAGCCGTCGTCGCGGACCTCCGCGTCACCGTGGTGGCGCAGGTCGTGCCCGTCAGTGTGCATGGGAGTGCGCGTGCCCTCCGTGCGGGTGGTGCCCGTGCCCGTGGTGGTGGCCGTCGTCGTCCGGGTGGAAGTGCGGCTGCTGCGGCATCCCCACCTTGTCCTCGAAGCCCGGCAGCGCGACGCGGTACACGCACGAGTCGCAGTTCATCCGCAGATCGCCCTCGACGGCCTCCGCGTACCGCTCCATCACCAGGTCCAGCAGCTCCGGCTCGGGCCCGATGACGTCCGCCGACCGCACCTCGACCTCCGGGTGCGCGGCCGCCCAGCCCTCGGTCTGCTGCCGCACCCGGTCCGGCAGGATCCCGGTGAACAGGAAATAGGGGAGCACGACGATCCGCCGCGCGCCCAGCCGCACGCACCGGTCCAGGCCGTTCGGCACGTCCGGCGCGGCCAGCGACACGAACGCGGTCTCCACGCCCGCGTACCCGCGCCCCTCCCACAGCAGCCGCGCCGCCTTGTGTACCTCGGCGTTGGCGTCCGGGTCGGTCGACCCGCGCCCCACCAGCAGCACGGTCACGTCCGCCCGGTCCCCGGGCGCGCGCCCGGACGTGCCGAGCGCCTCGTCCAGGCGCCGCTCCAGCACGTTCAGCAGCGCCGGGTGCGGGCCCAGCGGACGCCCGTAGGCGTACGAGATCCCCGGGTGGCGCTCCTTCTCACGGGCCAGCGCCGCCGGGATGTCGCCCTTGGCGTGCCCGGCGGACACCAGCATCAGCGGGACCGCGGCGAAACGCCGCACCCCCCGCTCCACGAGTTCGGCGACGGCCTCGCCCAGCGGCGGCGGGGACAGCTCGATGAAGCCGCCCGCGACGGGCAGCTCGGGGTGGCGGCGCCCCAGCTCCCGCACGAAGTCGCGGAACGCCTCGGCTCCGGCATCGTCCCGGGTGCCATGGCCGGCGATGAGCAGGGCGGGCGGCGGGGTGGTCACTGTTTCTCCTCGGAGTGGGAAGCGGCATCGGGAACGACACGGGAAGCGGGGTGGTACAGCAGGGCGTTCAGCGCGGCGGCGGCGACCGCCGACCCGCCCTTCTCGGACACGTTGCTCACGGCGGGCAGCCCGCTCTCGCGCAGCGCGGCCTTCGACTCGGCCGCCCCGACGAACCCGACGGGCAGACCGATGACGAGCGCGGGAGAGGCGTCGAGCGTCAGCAGCTCCTCCAGGGCGGTCGGCGCACAGCCGATCACCCAGAGCGCCCCCGGCCCGACCTGTTCGTACGCCAGCCGCACGGCGTGAGCCGAACGCGTCAGCCCGGGGCCGGACACGGCGTCCCTCAGCCGGCAGACGGTCTCCCGCCGGGTGATCCCGGCCGCGACCATCTCCACGTCCACGACCACCGGCGCCCCGGCGTGCAGCGCGGCGTGCGCCCCGGCCAGGTCCGCCTCGTCCATGACGAGGTCGTCCGCGTACTCCAGGTCGGCGGCGGAGTGGATGACCCGCTCCACCACGGCCCGGGTCAGCGGCGGGAAGTGCGAGGTGTCCAGGCGGGCGCGCAGCCGCCGGAACGACTCCTGCTCGATCGGGTGGACCACCCGGGTCACCTGGGTCACCGCGCCTCCTTCTGCGAGCTCTCCTGCCAGCGGTAGCCGCGCGGCGTCACCATGCGTCCCGCGACGGTCCGGGTCGCGGTGTTGCCCACCGTCACGACCGTCATCATGTCGACCGTCGCCGGGTCGAGGGCGGCGAGGGTCGTCACCCGGCTCGTCCCGTCCGGCCGGGAGGCGTTGCGCACGACCCCCACCGGCGTCGCCGGATCCCGGTGCCCGGCCAGGATCGCCAGCGCCTGCGGCAGCTGCCGGTCACGGCCCCGGCTGCGCGGGTTGTAGAACGTCACGACGAGATCCGCCTCGGCCGCCGCCCGCACCCGCCGCTCGATGACCTCCCACGGCGTGTGCAGGTCGGACAGGCTGATCGACACGTGGTCGTGGCCCAGCGGCGCGCCGAGCAGCGCCGCCGCGGCCAGCGCGGCGGTCACCCCCGGCACCCCGACCACGTCGATGTCGTCGGACGCCTCGGCGAGCGCCGGCGAGGCCATGGCGTACACGCCCGCGTCCCCGCTGCCGATCAGCGCGACGGCGTGCCCGAGGCGGGCCTGGGCGACGGCCGTGCGGGCCCGCTCCTCCTCCGCGCCGAGCCCGGACTCCAGGATCCGGGTGCCGGGCCGCAGCAGATCACGGATCTGGTCGACGTACTGGTCGAGCCCGACGAGCACCGAGGCCCGCCGCAGCTCCTCCCGCGCGCGCGGGGTGAGCAGGTCCCGGGCGCCCGGCCCGAGCCCGACCACCGCGAGCCGCCCGCGCCCAGGACGCCGTACGACGGCACAGGTCGCCATCGCGGGGCGGCCGTCGCCGCGCCGCGACTTCCGCTTCGGCACGAGGAGGGCGCCCCCGCGCGCCAGCGCCGCCGCCTCCGCGACGGACGGGGTGCCGACGGCGGCCAGGGGCGCGTCGGACGGGTTCGGCACGGCCACGCCGGCCAGCTCCTCGGCGGAGTACGTCACCACCGGCACCCCGAGCCGCTCGGCCGCCCCCAGGATGCCCGGCTCCTCGCGCTTGGCGTCCACGGTGGCCAGCTCGGCGACACTGCGCACGGACAGTCCCGCGTCCCGCAGAGCACCTTCGATCACGTCGAGCACTTCCCCGACCGGGGCGCCCTTGGACGCACCGACCCCCACCACCAGGGACGGCGGACGCAGCAGGACCTCGCCGGAGCCGGCCGCGACCGCCCGGTCCGTGACCCGCACGGTGTGCGCGCCCTCCGCGGCGAACGGCACCGGCGGCAGCGGCCACGCCACCTCCGCGTCCAGCACGACCGGCTCCCCGTCCAGCAGCGCCCGCGTCACCCCGGCGACATCGCCCTCCACGGGCAGCCCGAGGGTGTCCAGGCCGGGGATCCCGACGGCGTCCGTCGCCGTCGTCACCACGGGCCGGGCCCCGAGCAGTTCGCCCACCCGCAGGGCCAGCGCGTTGGCGCCGCCCGCGTGCCCGCCGACGACCGGGACCGCGAACCGCCCGGCCTCGTCGACGCAGACCACACCCGGGTCGGACGCCTTGTCACCGAGCAGCGGCGCGATCAGCCGGACGACGGCGCCCGTCGCCAGGAAACACACGAGCTGCTCGCACTCCGCGAACGCCCGCCGGACGGCGTCCCCGACGGGACCGTCGTACACGCGGGTGCGGTCCGGCCACGCCGCGGCCAGCCGGTCGCGCGCCGCCGCCCCCGCCGCGGTGGCGGAAATGAGGCCGATCACTGGGGAACTCCTTCTTCAGGTTCTTCAGGGACGGGGGCTCTGGTCCCCCACAGCAGGAAAACGGGATTGGTGGCCGCCAGCCGGGTCACGTCGCCCGGCAGCGGCGCGAGCCGCGAGGACTGCAGCAGCACGCCGTCGCAGACGAGACCGGCGTCCGTGAGGGCGGCCCGCGCCGCCGGCACCCGGTCCAGCGCGGCCATCGCGACGACCACGCTCCGCCGGGCCCGCCGCGCGCACACGCCGACGATCTCCGCCAGCTCACGCCCCCCGCCCCCGACGAACACGCTGTCGGGATCGTCCAGCCCGGCCAGCGCGTCCGGCGCGGTGCCGTGCACGACGTGCAGGTCGACCTCGTGCGCGGCGGCGTTGGCGCGGATCCGCGCGACCCCGTCCGCGGCCTTCTCCACGGCGCTCACGGCGGCGCCGAGCCGCGCGCACTCCACGGCCACCGACCCCGAACCGGATCCCACGTCCCACACCAGGTCACCGGGGCGCGGCCCGAGCCGGGCCAGCGCCAGCGCCCGCACCTCGAACTTGGTGATCATCGAGTCGCGGTGGGCGAAGCCGTCCTCGTCCAGCGCCCACCCGGCGGGGCGGCGGGCCGGTCCCGCCACGGTCCGCACCGGACCGAGCAGCCGCGCCTCGTCCAGACACAGCACGACACTCACCGCCGCACCCCAGTCGCGGGCCGCGGCCTGAGCCGGCGTGACGCGCTCCACGCGCTCGCCCGCCGGGTCGCCCAGCGCGGACGCGACGACCAGGACCCGCCCGGGGACGGTCCGGGCGAGCGCGGCGCCCAGTTCGGCCGGCCCCGCGCCGGGCCCGGTCAGCACCGCGACCTTCGGATACGCCCGGCACACGTGGACGGCCGTGCGCGGATCCCGCCCGTGCGCGCTGACGACCACGGCGTCGTCCCAGGTCAGCCCGAGCCGGGCGAAGGCTGCGGCGACGGAGGAGACACCGGGCCGCACATCGAGCCGGTCCGGCCCGAACCGCTCGGCGAGCGCCCGCACGATCCCGAAGAACCCCGGGTCGCCCGAGGCCAGCACGACCACCCGCCGCCGCGCCGCGACGTGCTCCTCCATCGCGTCGAGAGCGGGCGCCAGCGGCCCGAGCACGATCCGCCCGGCGCCCTCGGGCAGCCGTACGGCGTCCAGGTGCCGGCGCCCGCCGACGACGAGGGCGGCGCCCGTGAGGACGCCGTCGTCCGGCGGTGACCCGGTGCCGGTGCCGGTGCCGACGACGGTGATCGGACGGCTCACGTGCCGGCACCCCGCTCGCGCAGCGCCTTGCGGGCGGCCGGGTCGGCCCTGCGGTAGCCGTGGAAGTGGCCCGGGTGGTACAGGTGCGAGCGGGTGCCGTGCGCGTCGAGGGCCGGGCCGACCAGGAACAGCGTGTGCTTCCACAGCTTGTGCTCCTTGACGGTCTCCTCCAGCGTGCCGATCGTGCACCGCACGACCAGCTCCTCCGGCCACGTCGCCTGGTAGGCGACGACGACCGGCGTTTCGGTCGGATAGCCGCCCTCCAGCAGCTCCCGCACCAGCTGTCCGCTGCGGGCGGCCGACAGGAAGACCGCCATGGTGGTGCCGTGCCGGGCGAACTCCCGGACCTCCTCCCCGGGCGGCATCGGCGTCTTGCCGCCGCCGAGCCGGGTGAGGATCACCGACTGCGCGACCTCCGGGATCGTCAGCTCCCGCTGGGCGAGCGCGGCGACGGCGGAGAACGAGGAGACCCCGGGCACCACCTCGGTCCCGATGCCGATCTCCCGGCACCGGTCGAGCTGCTCCTGCGTGCCGCCCCACAGCGCGGGGTCACCGGAGTGGATCCGGGCGACGCGCAGCCCCGTGTCACGGGCCCGCTCGTACACGGCGACGACGTCCTCCAGGGACATGGCCGCCGAGTCGAGGATCTCGGCACCCTCCCGGGCGTGGTCGAGGACCTCCGCCTGCACCAGGCTCGCGGCCCAGATCACGACGTCGGCCTCGGCGATGGCGCGCGCGGCACGGAACGTCAGCAGGTCGGCGGCGCCGGGGCCGGCACCGACGAAGGTCACCTTGCCGGCGGGGGCGTCGGCCATGGGTTCGGGTCCTCTCATGACGGAAGGGGGACCGGCCCGG
Organism: Streptomyces sp. NPDC059895; assembly: GCF_042731035.1. Taxonomy (NCBI): domain Bacteria; kingdom Bacillati; phylum Actinomycetota; class Actinomycetes; order Kitasatosporales; family Streptomycetaceae; genus Streptomyces; species Streptomyces sp. NPDC059895. Next base: position 54,717 of record NZ_JBHWKO010000019.1, on the reverse strand, counting down.
TGGACCGGGCCGGAGCGGAGCGGGGTTGTCGCATCAGAACGGGGCGGCGGGGCCGGGCGCGCACGGCAGCGGGGGGCGGGCGGGAGCCGCCGGCGCGGGGGCCGCGTACGCCCGGTCGTCCGCGTGTGGTCGTGCGGTGCGGGAGCGGGCGAGCGGGACGGGGGCGTTGTGCGCCCGGACGCTCGCGCGGGGTTGTGCGGTGCGGGAGACGGCAGTCCGGGCCGCAGTGCCGTACGTCCGGGCGTTCGCGCGCGGCCGTGCGGTGCCGGAGGAAGCCGGTGCGCCGCAGGCGCCGTGCGCGCGGGCACGGCCGGCCGTGACGGGGGCACCGGCGGTGACGGGGGCACCGGCCGAGGCGGGAGTCGCCGGCGCGGGCCGCCGGACGGCGCCCGCGAGCGGCGGCCGGACGTGCGCCGCCGGGGCGTGATCGGATACGAAGGGCGCATGGCGGTGTTCGTCGCGCTCGGCGCGTTCCTGATGACGTTGGCCGGCGGCTGGACGGCACAGCGGGTGACCGACCGCCGCCACCTGGTACTGGGCCTGGCCGGCGGCCTGATGCTGGGCGTGGTCGGCCTGGACCTGCTGCCCGAGGCCCTGGACGCGGCCGGCACCGAGGTCCTGGGCGTCCCGGCCGCGCTGCTGCTCTTCGTCGCGGGTTTCCTGTTGGCCCATCTGGTGGAACGTCTGCTGGCCCACCGGCAGGCGGCGCACGGCGCGGAGGAGCGCGCTCTTCCCCGCGACGGCCGCACCCCCGAGGTGGGCCTGACGGCCGCCGCGGCCATGGTCGGCCACAGCGCCATGGACGGTGTGGCGATCGGCGCCGCCTTCCAGGTGGGCGGCGGCATGGGCACGGCCGTCGCGCTCGCCGTCGTCGCCCACGACTTCGCGGACGGCTTCAACACGTACACGATCACCAGCGTGTACGGCAACGCCCGCCGCAGAGCCCTGGCCATGCTGTTCGCGGACGCGGTGGCCCCGGTGCTGGGCGCCGCCTCGACCGTGTTCGTCACCATCCCCGAGCCGCTGCTCGGCGCCTACCTCGGGTTCTTCGGCGGCGCGCTGCTGTACCTCGCGGCCGCCGAGATCCTCCCCGAGGCCCACCACGCGCACCCCGCACGCTCGACCCTGCTGTGCACGGTCGCCGGCGTGGCGTTCATCTGGCTGGTGGTGGGCCTGGCGGGCTGACCCGGACGGACTCACAGCTTGCCGCCCCGCCCGCCGTCGCGCCGGGCGGGCGCGATGAGCGTGGACAGGTAGGGGAGGGGCTCCGCACCGAGGTCGGCGGCGGGCCGGACGGACTCCTCGGGCAGCCCCAGCGAGGCCCCCCACACGGCGTCCTCGAGCCGCCCGGTCTCCCGCAGCGCCTCGGCGACCTCGGCGGCCTGCCGCCCGAACTTGTAGGCGACGACGGTGCCCGGCCCGGCCAGCGCGTCCTTCAGCACGGCCGACCCCGCGGTCACCGGCACCAGCGTCAGCGGCTCGGTGCCCTCCGTGAGCACGGCCCCCGACCGCGCCGCCAGATCCTGCATGGCGGTGATCCCGGGAACGGTCTCCACGACCACGCCCGGCACCGCCCCGGCGACGGTCTGGGCGAGATACGTGAACGTCGAGTACACGTTGGGGTCCCCGATGGTCGCGAACGCCACACTGCCGTGCCGGCGCAGCAGCGCGGCCACCCGCTCCCCGGCGGCGTCCCAGGCGGCCTCCCGGCGCGCCCGGTCGCTGCGCTCGTTGAGCGCGAACACCACCCGGACGACCTTCTCCTCGGGCACGTAGTGCAGCACGGTCGCCTCGGCCCGGCCGCGCTCCCCGGTGTCCATGACCGGCACGACCACGACCTCGGCCGCGCGCAGCGCGTTGACGCCCTTGACGGTCACCAGCTCCGGATCGCCCGGACCGACCCCCACTCCGATCAGCTTGCTGCTCATGACGTCCGGCACCTCTCCACGAACCGACGGGCCGCACCGGGCTCGGCCGCCCAGTGCGTGTGCAGATAACTCGCGTGCACACCCCGCTGTACAAAACCTTCGACCCGCCGCCGCGGGACGCGCAGCCCCCAGGCGGGATCCGCCCCCGAGCCCGGCTCGACGGCCGTCCGGTGGAACTCGTGCCCCCGCATCCGCGTCCCCGCCGCGGCCAGCACGCTGTCGCTCACCGCCACCGCGTCCCGGTACCCGAGCGTGAGCCGCTCCGACATCCGGGCGGTGGCGTCCAGCACCCCGCACATCGGCCGGCCGTCCAGCTCCTGGCACAGGTAGAGCAGCCCCGCGCACTCGGCGGCCACCGGGGCGCCGCTCAGCGCGAGGTCGGCGACCGCCTTCCGCAGCGGCTCGTTGGCGGACAGCTCGGAGGCGTACACCTCGGGGAACCCGCCGCCGACGACGAGCCCCCCGGTCCCCTCGGGCAGTTCCTCGTCCCGCAACGGGTCGAAGACGACGACCTCGGCCCCGGCGGCCGCGAGCAGCTCGGTGTGCTCGGCGTAGGAGAAGGTGAACGCGGGGCCGCCGGCGACGGCGACCCTCACCTCGCCGCCGGGGACGGCCGCCCCCAGCCCGTCCGGCGCCTGAGGACGAGGCCCGTCCTGGGCCGACGGCGGGGGTGCGGGGGCGGTCGCCCCCGGGGACGGAGAGGCAAGGGGCGGAGCGGGCGAACCGGCCACGGCCCCGGCCGCGTCCCAGGCCGCACACGACAACGCGCCGGCCCCCCGGGCCAGCGCCACCAGCCCCTCCAGATCGCAGCCCGCACTCACCTGCGCGGCCATCGCGGCCACCGCCTCGACCGCCGCGGCCCGCCGCTCGGCGACCGGCACCAGCCCGAGATGCCGCGACGGCGTGTCCACCTGCGGCACCCGCCGCAGGGCACCGAGCACCGGCACCCCGGCCGACTCCAGCGCCTCCCGCAGCAGCTCCTCGTGCCGGTCCGACCCCACCTTGTTCAGGATCACGCCGCCGATCCGCACCTCCGGGTCCCACGTCACGAACCCGTGCACCAGCGCGGCGACGGACCGGGACTGCGACGACGCGTCGACGACCAGCACCACCGGCGCCCGCAGCAGCTTCGCCACCTGGGCGGTGGACGCCAGTTCGCCCTCGCCCGCGGCCCCGTCGTAGAGCCCCATGACCCCTTCGACGACGGCGATGTCGCACCCGCGGGCCCCGTGCAGGAACAGCGGGGCGACCAGCTCCGGACCGCACAGGTAGGCGTCCAGGTTGCGCCCCGTGCGCCCGGTCGCGAGCGCGTGGTACCCGGGGTCGATGTAGTCCGGCCCGACCTTGTGCCCGGACACGGCGAGCCCCCGCGCGGCGAGCGCGGCCATCAGCCCCGTGGCCACGGTGGTCTTGCCGCTGCCCGAGGAGGGCGCGGCGACGACCAGCCGGGGCACCGACCTCACCACTCGATGCCCCTCTGGCCCTTCTGCCCGGCGTCCATCGGGTGCTTGACCTTGGACATGTCGGTGACGAGGTCGGCGAAGTCCACCAGTGCGGCGGGCGCGTTCCGCCCGGTGATCACGACGTGCTGGGTGCCCGGCCGCGCCCGCAGCACCTCCACGACCTCGTCGGTGTCGACCCAGCCCCAGTGCATCGGGTACGCGAACTCGTCGAGCACGTACAGCCGGTACGTCTCGGCGGCCAGGTCGCGCTTGACCTGCTCCCAGCCCTCGCGGGCCTTCTCCTCGTTGTCCATCTGCGCGTCGCGCTGGACCCAGGACCAGCCCTCGCCCATCTTGTGCCAGTCGACGCTGCCGCCCTCGCCGGAGGCGCCGAGGACCCGCAGGGCGTTCTCCTCGCCGACCTTCCACTTCGCCGACTTGACGAACTGGAACACCCCGATGGGCCAGCCCTGGTTCCAGGCGCGCAGCGCCAGCCCGAAGGCGGCGGTGGACTTGCCCTTGCCGATGCCCGTGTGCACCACGACCAGCGGCCGGTTGCGCCGCTGACGGGTCGTCAGACCGTCGTCCGGAATCACACTCGGCTGTCCCTGCGGCACTACGCGGCCCTCCTCGACGTCGCCTGCACATCCCTGACCAGCCCGGCGATGGAGTCCGCCCGCAGCTCGTCCAGCGTCACCGCCGTACCGCCCAGCTCGCCCGCGAGCCGCCCGGCGAGCCCCAGCCGCACCGGCCCCGACTCGCAGTCCACGACCACCGAGGCGACCGACTCCGCCGCGAACAGCCGCGCCGCACGCGAGGCCAGCGCCACCGGCTCGGGGCCACCGGTGGCCCGCCCGTCGGTCACCACCACGACCAGCGCCCGGCGCGCCGGGTCCCGCAGCCGCTCCACCCGCAGCACCTCGTGCGCCTTGAGCAGCCCCGCCGCGAGCGGCGTCCGCCCGCCCGTCGGCAGCGACTCCAGCCGGACCGCCGCCGCGTCCACCGACGAGGTCGGCGGCAGCGCGACATCGGCCGCCGACCCGCGGAAGGTCACCAGCCCCACCTTGTCCCGCCGCTGGTAGGCGTCGAGCAGCAGCGACAGCACGGCGCCCTTCACGGCGCCCATCCGCTGCCGCGCCGCCATCGACCCGGAGGCGTCCACGACGAACAGCACCAGGTTGCCCTCGCGCCCCTCCCGCGTCGCCTGCCGCAGATCGTCCCGGCGGATCACCAGCCCCGGCCCCGACCGGCCGCGCGCCCGCTGGTGCGGGGCGGCGGCCAGCACGGTCGCCGCCAGGTGCAGCTTGGTCAGCGCACCCCGGGGCCGCCTGGCCCCGGTGGTCCGCCCGTGCTCGGTCCGCGCCCGGGAGCGCCGCCCGGCGGCCCCCTCGCCGAGACCCGGCACGCTCAGCACCTTCGTGCGGAACGGCTCAGCGGCCCGCGCGGGCCGCTGCTCACCCGCCCCGGCCCCGGCCGGCCGGTGCTCCCCGCCCTCCCCGGCCTCCGGCCGCGCGGCGGTGTCGCCCCCCTCGGAGCCCTCCGAGGGCCCGTCCGAGGGCCCCTCCGAGGGACCCTCGGACGGCGGGCGCCCGCCACCGCCGCCGGGCCCGTCCGGATCGGGCCCGTCGGGGTCGGGGTCGTCGTCGCCCTCGCTGTCGTCCTGCCCGCCGAACCGCTCCAGCGTCTCGTCCAGCTTGTCCTCGTCCAGCCCCGGCGCGTCGAACGGGTTGCGCCGCCGCCGGTGCGGCAGCGCCAGCAGCGCGGCCTGCCGCACGTCCTCCGCCAGCACCTCGGTCCGCCCGGCCCAGGCCGCCAGCGCCGTCGCCGTGCGCGCCATCACGATGTCGGCGCGCATGCCGTCCACCTCGAAGGCCGCGCAGGTCGCCGCGATCTGCCGCAGCGCCCCGTCACCGAGCCGCACCGACGGCAGCAGGTCCCGCGCCGCCGCGATCCGCGCCCGTACGGCGGCCTCCTCGTCCGCCCAGCGCACCGCGAAACCGGCCGGGTCGTCGTCGTAGGCCAGCCGCCGCCGGACGACCTCCACCCGCTGCTCGGGCTCCCGCGAGGCCGCGACCTCGACGGTCAGCCCGAACCGGTCGAGCAGCTGCGGCCGCAGCTCGCCCTCCTCGGGGTTCATCGTGCCGACGAGCAGGAAGCGGGCGGCGTGCCGCACGGAGACGCCCTCGCGCTCCACGTACGAGGCGCCCATCGCCGCCGCGTCCAGCAGCAGGTCGACCAGGTGGTCGTGGAGGAGGTTGACCTCGTCGACGTAGAGGATCCCGCGGTGCGCGTCGGCGAGCAGGCCCGGCTCGAACGCCTTGACGCCCTCGGCGAGGGCCCGTTCGATGTCCAGCGCGCCCACGAGCCGGTCCTCGGAGGCGCCGACGGGCAGCTCGACCATCCGCGCCGGCCGGGACTCGAAGGCCCCCGGCTCGTGCGGGCCGTCCGGGCAGCCGGGGTCGGGGGAGTCGGGGTCGCAGGAGAAACGGCATCCGGAGACGACGTCCACCCGCGGCATGAGCGCCGACAGGGCGCGCACGGCGGTGGACTTGGCGGTGCCCTTCTCCCCGCGCACCAGCACCCCGCCGACCGCCGGTGACACGGCGTTCAGCAGCAGCGCGAGCCGCAGGTCGTCCTGGCCGACGACGGCCGTGAACGGGAACGGGGTACTCACTGGTCGTCGCCCTCCAAGTCGCCTTCCAGCTCCAGATAGGTGGCGCGCAGCCGCTCGATCGTGTCGGCGTCCGGCTCCGCCCAGAGCCCGCGGTCCGCCGCCTCCAGCAGCCGCTCGGTGATCCCGCGCAGCGCCCACGGGTTGGACTTCCTCATGAAGTCCCGGTTCTCCGCGTCGAAGACGTACTCGGCGCTGAGCTTCTCGTACATCCAGTCGTCCACGACCCCGGCCGTGGCGTCGTAGCCGAACAGGTAGTCCACGGTCGCCGCCATCTCGAAGGCGCCCTTGTAGCCGTGCCGGCGCATCGCCGCCATCCAGCGCGGGTTGACCACGCGGGCGCGGAAGACGCGGTGGGTCTCCTCGCCCAGCGTGCGGGTCCTGACCTGGTCGGGGACGGCGGAGTCGCCGACGTACGCCTCGGGGGAGGCGCCCGTCAGGTGCCGGACCATGGCGACCATGCCGCCGTGGTACTGGAAGTAGTCGTCGGCGTCGACCAGGTCGTGCTCGCGGGTGTCGACGTTCTTCGCGGCCACCGCGATCCGCCGGAACGCCGTCTCCATGTCCCCGCGCGCGGCCCGCCCGTCGAGTCCGCGCCCGTAGGCGTAGCCGCCCCACACCGCGTACACCTCGGCGAGGTCGGCGTCCGAGCGCCAGTTCCGGGCGTCGATCAGCGGCAGCAGACCGGCGCCGTACGCGCCCGGCTTGGAGCCGAAGATCCGGGCGGTCGCCCGCCGCCGGTCGCCGTGCGCGGCCGCGTCCTCCTCGACGTGCGCCCGCACGTAGTTGGACTCGGCGGGCTCGTCCAGCCCGGCCACCGCCCGGACCGCGTCGTCGATCAGCCCGACGACGTGCGGGAAGGCGTCCCGGAAGAAACCGGAGATGCGGACCGTGACGTCGATGCGGGGACGGCCGAGCTCCGCGAGCGGCACGACCTCGAAGCCGGTCACCCGGCGCGAGGCGTCGTCCCACACCGGACGGCAGCCCAGCAGCGCCAGGATCTCGGCGATGTCGTCGCCCTGCGTGCGCATCGCCGACGTGCCCCAGACCGTCAGGCCGACGGACTTCGGATACGCGCCGGTGTCCTGGAGGTAGCGCTGGACGAGGGAGTCGGCGAGCGACTGCCCGACCTCCCAGCTGAGCCGCGAGGGAATGGCCTTGGGGTCGACGGAGTAGAAGTTCCGGCCGGTCGGCAGGACGTTGACCAGCCCGCGCGTCGGCGAGCCGGACGGGCCCGCCGGGACGTAACCGCCGTTCAGGGCGCGCAGGATGTGCCCGATCTCGTCGGTGGTGCGCGCCAGCCGCGGCACGACCTCGGCGCAGGCGAACTCCAGCACGGCGACGGCGTCCGGGAGTTCGGCGCCGATCACCTCACGGACCAGGCCCGGGACGGCCGCCGTGTCCCATCCGCCGGACTCCATGCCCTCCGCGAACCGCCGGCACAGCTGCTCCAGCAGGTCGATGGCGTCGGCGCCCGTGCGCGCCGGCCCCGCCACCAGGTCGGTCAGCTCGACGGGCACCTTCACCGGCGCCCCCGGCTCGGCGAGCAGCTCCTTCTCCACCAGCCCGAAGTGCGCGGCCAGCGCGGCCCGCAGGCCCGGCAGCGCGTTCGCCCGCCCGCCCCACACCTGCGCGGCCCGCAGCACCGCGAGCACGAGGTTCACGCGCGGCTCACCGACCGGGCCGCCGCCCAGCACGTGCAGCCCGTCCCGGATCTGCACGTCCTTGATCTCGCACAGGTAGCCGTCGATGTGCATGACGAACTCGTCGAAGTCGTCGTCGTCCGGCTGGTCGTCCACGTGCAGGTCGTGGTGGAGCTCGGCCGCCTTGACCAGCGTCCAGATCTGGGCGCGCACGGCCGGCGCCTTGACCGGGTCCAGGTCGGAGACGAGCGCGTACTCGTCGAGGAGCTGCTCCAGTTTCGCCAGGTCGCCGTAGGTGTCGGCGCGCGCCATCGGCGGCACCAGGTGGTCGACGACGGTGGCGTGTCCGCGCCGCTTGGCCTGGGTGCCCTCGCCGGGGTCGTTGACGATGAAGGGGTAGACCAGCGGGAGTTCACCGAGGACGGCGTCCGGAGCACAGCCGCCGCTGAGCCCGAGCCCCTTGCCCGGCAGCCACTCCAGCGTGCCGTGCTTGCCCATGTGCACGATCGCATCGGCGCCGAAACTGTTCTCCAGCCAGCGGTAGGCGGCCAGGTAGTGGTGGGACGGCGGCATGTCGGGGTCGTGGTAGATCGCGATCGGGTTCTCGCCGAAGCCGCGCGGCGGCTGGATCATCACCACGACGTTCCCGAACCGCAGGGAGGCCAGCACGATGTCGTCCCCGTCGACGTACAGCGAGCCCGGCGGCTCCCCCCACGCCTCCAGCATCGCCTCCCGCAGCTCCGGGTCGAGCCGGTCGAACCAGGCCCGGTAGTCGGCCAGCGGCACCCGGGCCGGCGCGGCGGCGAGCTGGTCCTCCGTCAGCCACTCCACGTCGTGCCCGCCGGCCTCGATGAGCCGGTGGATCAGCTCGTCGCCGCCGGACGGGTACTCGGTGAGCGCGTAGCCCGCCTCGCGCAGCGCGTCCAGGACCCGCACCGCCGACGCGGGCGTGTCGAGGCCGACCGCGTTGCCGACGCGGGAGTGCTTGGTCGGGTAGGCGGTGAAGACGAGCGCGATCCTCTTCTCGGCGTTCGGCTTGTGCCGCAGCCGGGCGTGCCGGACGGCGATCCCGGCGACCCGGGCCGACCGCTCGGGGTCGGCGACGTACACCGGCACGTCGTCGGGCCCCTGCTCCTTGAAGGAGAACGGCACGGTGATCAGCCGCCCGTCGAACTCGGGGATGGCGACCTGCATCGCCGCGTCCATGGGGGACAGGGCGGCGTCGGAGGCGTCCCAGGCGGCCCGGGAGGAGGTCAGGCAGAGCCCCTGGAGGACGGGCACGTCGAGGTCGGCCAGGGCGCCGATGTCCCAGGCCTCCTCGTCGCCGCCCGCCGACGCCTGTGAGGCGTGCGCGCCGCCGGCGGCGAGGACGGTGGCGACGAGCGCGTCGGCCCGGCCGAGGATCTCGTACAGCCCGGGGTCCGCGCCGCGCAGCGAACCGCAGTACACGGGCAGCGCGTTGGCGCCCCGCGCCTCGATCGCCTCGCACAGGGTGTCCACGAAGGCGGTGTTGCCGCTCAGCTCGTGGGCCCGGTAGAAGAGCACGCCGACGGTCGGCCGGCCCGCGACGAGGTCCCGCTCCCCGCGCACCCCGTACTCGGGCATCTTCCGCGGTTCGTCGAACCCCTCGCCGGTCAGCAGCACGGTGTCCGACAGGAACCGCGCCAGCTCGGTCAGGTTGTCCGGCCCGCCCTCCACGAGGTACCTCAGGGACTCCGCGACGACACCGGCGGGCACCGACGACTCGGCCATCAGCTCGGCGTCGGGCACGGCCTCCCCGCCGAGCAGCACGGTCGGGATCCCGGACGCCTTCAGCGCGGCCAGCCCGTCCTCCCAGGCCCGCTTGCCGCCCAGCAGCCGTACGACGGCGATGCCGGCGCCCTCGACCAGCGCGGGGAGGTCCCGCTCGACGTCCACCCGGGTCGGGTTGCCGATCCGGTAGGAGGCGCCGGAGGCGGACCGGGCCGCCAGCAGATCGGTGTCGGCGGTCGACAACAACAACACTGTGCTCATGCGGGCGCTCCCGGTGGAATGAAAGGCAGTCCTTGCGGCGCGCCCGACTCGATGAGCCGCCGGAGCGCGTCGGTGTCCGCGTGCTGTTCGATCAGGTCGCCGAGCCGGTCGAGCTGCTCCTCGCGCAGCGCGGCGAACGAGGTGTCGGCGGCGGGCACGAAGCGGCGGCCCGCGGCGGCCGCCACCTCGCGCAGGAAGGCCCGCCGGAATCCGTCCGACTCCAGGGAACCGTGCCAGTGCGTGCCCCAGGTCTGCCCGACCCGGCAGCCGTCGAGGAAGGGCTCCCCGCCCATGACCTCGGCGACCCCGTGGTGGATCTCGTAGCCCTCGACCGGCTCCCCGAGGGCCTCCCCGACGGGCCGGGTGAGGGTCTTCTCCCGGGCGAAGCGCACCCGCACGGGCAGGACGCCGAGCCCGTCCACCCGCCCCCTGCGGCTCTCGACGTCGTCGTCGATGCGCTCGCCGAGGAGCTGGAAGCCGCCGCAGATGCCGAGGACGGGCCGCTGTTCGGCGGCGCGGCGGACGAGGGCGTCGGCCAGCCCCCGCTCCCGCAGCCACTCCAGCGCCCGCACGGTCCCCCGGGTGCCGGGGACGACCACGAGGTCGGCGTCCGCCAGTTCCTCGGGCCGGTCCACGAACCGCACCACGACGCCCGGTTCGGCGGCCAGCGCGTCGACGTCGGTGAAGTTGGACATGAGCGGGACCGCGCAGACGGCGACCCGCAGCACGTCCTCGCCCACGGGAGGGGTGACGGCCGACTCCCGGACCGTGCCGCGCAGCGACACGCGCAGTCCGTCCTCCTCGTCGATGCCGAGCCCGTGGCGGAACGGCAGCACCCCGTACGTCCGCCGCCCGGTGAGCCCGTGCAGCATGTCCAGGCCCGGCTCCAGCAGCGAGACGTCGCCGCGGAACTTGTTGACGAGGAACCCGGCGACGAGCGCCTGGTCCTCGGGGGAGAGCAGGGCGACGGTCCCGAAGAACGAGGCGAAGACGCCGCCCCGGTCGATGTCGCCGACGACGAGCACGGGCAGCCCGGCGCCCCGCGCGATCCCCATGTTCACGATGTCCGTCCGCCGCAGGTTGATCTCGGCGGGAGAACCGGCCCCCTCACAGATCACCGCGTCATACGTGCCCCGCAACGTGTCGAGGCACTCCAGCACGGTGCCCAGCAGCTTCCGCTGCCGCCCCCCGTGGTACCCGCGGGCGCTCATCTCGCCGACCGGCCTGCCGAGCAGCACGACCTGGCTGCTCTGCTCGCCACCGGGCTTGAGCAGCACGGGGTTCATCAGCGCGGTCGGCTCCACCCGGCACGCCTGGGCCTGCATGGCCTGCGCGCGCCCGATCTCGGCGCCCTCCCGCGTCACGAACGAGTTCAGCGACATGTTCTGCGCCTTGAAGGGCGCGACCTTCACCCCCTGCCGCACCAGCCACCGGCAGATCCCGGCGGTGACGACGCTCTTGCCGGCGTCGGAGGTGGTGCCGGCGACGAGGAGACCCCCGCTCATGACGTACGCCCCTTCGCGAGGAGGCGCGCGGCGACGGTGACGCCGAGCGCGAGGAGGCCGACGCGGCGGGAGAGCCGCGCGGCGCGTTCGATGTCCCGCGCGGCCACGGGCCGTCCGGCCGCCCCGTTGAGCACGGGCCGGTGCTCGACCCGGCCGCCGTAGGACAGGGTTCCGCCCAGCCGCACCCCGAGGGCGCCGGCGAAGGAGGCCTCCACCGGACCGGCGTTCGGGCTGGGATGCTTGCGCGCGTCGGCCCGCCAGGCCCGTACGGCCCCCCGGGGGTCGTCCCCGGCGACGGCGGCGAGGACGGCCGTCAGCCGTGCCCCCGGCCAGCCGGCGAGGTCGTCCAGGCGCGCCGAGGCCCAGCCGTAGCGGCGGTGGCGCGGCGACCTGTGACCGACCATGGCGTCGAGGGTGTTGACGGCCCGGAAGCCGAGCAGCCCCGGCACACCGCCCACGGCGCCCCACACCAGTGCCCCGACCACCGCGTCGGAGGTGTTCTCGGCGACGGACTCGACGACGGCGCGGGCGATCCCGTCCGCGTCCAGGGCCTGCGGATCCCGCCCGCACAGATGCGGCAGCCGGGCCCGCGCGCCCTCGACGTCCCCCGCCTCCAGACACCGCCCGATGGTCCGGGCCTCGCGCACCAGGGAGGTCCCGCCGACGACGGCCCAGGTGGCGGTGGCGGTCAGGGCGACGGAGGCGGCGGCCGACGGCCGGACGGCGCGTGCGGCGCCGGCTCCCAGGGCCACGGCCCCGCCGACGCACACGGCGGTGTGCAGCGCGCCCCACCCGCGGTGGTCGTGCCACAGCATCCGCTCCACACCGGCCGCGGCCCGCCCGAACACGGCGACCGGATGTCCCCGGCGCGGATCGCCGAGGAGCAGGTCCCCCAGGAGGCCGGCGGCGGCGCCGTACGCGTGAACGCGATCGGCACCCATCGGCTCAGCCGGCCGCGGGGTCGGGCAACGACCGGGTACGTGACCTCGAACGGCAGCCGAGCATGGCGTCATGTCCTCACTCAGGGTGTCCACGCCCTGGTTCGACGAGACCGGCGACGAGAGTTCCTGGCTCCCGGGGGTGTCTACCCCGGTGACAGTGGCGGGACCGCGCCGGATTCACACCGGCTTCCTCTTCTGTCGCCGTAGATGGCTCCGGCAGTCCACCACGGGCCCGGAACGGCCGTCAACTTGCTGCTGACCTGCGCGGGGAGAGTGTGCACAACCCCACACCGGCCGTCCGGGACGGCCTGTCGCGGACGCGCGTCCGCCCCGCCGGGACCGCCGGTGGGACGGCCGCCGACAGGGCGGAGGTGAGAGGGACGAGAGGGTGGAGGGGAGGGGAGGGGAGGGGAGGGGAGGGGAGGGAGCGGAGGAGAGGCGGGGACCTGTGGTGCGTGGGGACCTGTGGTGCGCGGGGACCTGTGGTGCGCGGGGACCCGTGGTGCGCGGGTCAGACCACGATCAGCGAGATGCCGTACGCCACCGCGGCCGCGCACGCCGCGAAGCACGCGTACGCCCCGGTGACCGCGAGCGCGGCCGTCCCGCCCTGCTCCGCGGCCCGCTCGCGCCGCGACAGGCCCATGATGCCGAGGGTGAACAGCGTCACCAGGGCCACCGTGACCACGAGGCTGACGCCGAAGACGGAGCCCAGAGCCGCCCAGTCGATCTTCATGATGCTTCTCTTCCTTCGTACCGGTGCGGGCCGGGCTCAGACGGTGGTGGCGGCCGACGGCGCCGGCTCGCCCGCCGGGGCGGGGATGGTGGCGGTGAGGCCGTCGGTCACCGTGCCCGCGGGCGGCGGGGTCACCGCGGCGATCGCCGTGGTCACGACGCCGGGCGGCTCCTCGGCGTCGTTGACGTTGGTGTGGTCGACGACCTCGTCGCGGGACCTCTTCCAGATCGCGGCGCTGGAGGCGACGAGGAAGACCGCGACGAGTCCCGTGCCCCATGCGCCGAAGCCGGTGACGTACTCGGCGAGCGCGCCGACGACGGCCGCGGCCGGCAGGGTCAGGCCCCAGGCGACGAACATCCGGGTGGCCGTCGACCAGCGGACGACGCCGCCCTTGCGGCCCAGCCCCGCGCCCATCACCGCGCCGGAGACGGAGTGCGTGGTGGAGAGGGAGAAGCCGAGGTGGGAGGAGGCGAGGATGACGGTGGCCGCGCTGGTCTGGGCGGCGAAGCCCTGCTGCGGCTGGAGGTCGGTGAGGCCCTTGCCCATGGTGCGGATGATGCGCCAGCCACCCAGGTAGGTGCCGAGCGCGATGGCGAGGCCCGCGGAGAGGATGACCCACATCGGCGGGTCGGAGTCGGGGGCGACGGCGCCGCCGGCGACCAGGGCGAGGGTGATGATGCCCATCGTCTTCTGCGCGTCGTTGGTGCCGTGGGCGAGGGAGACCAGGCCCGCGGAGGCGATCTGGCCGGCCCGGTAGCCCTTCTCGGCCGCCTTGCCGTCGGCCTTCCGGCCGAGCGTGTACGACAGGCGGGTGGCGAGCATCGCGGCGAGGCCCGCCACGATCGGGGCGGCGACCGCCGGGAGCAGCACCTTGGTGACGAGCACGTCGCCGTGGACCGCGCCGACGCCCGCCGAGGCGATGGTGGCGCCGATCAGGCCGCCCATGAGGGCGTGCGAGGAACTGGAGGGGAGTCCGACCAGCCAGGTCAGCAGGTTCCAGAGGATCGCGCCGACCAGGGCGGCGAAGATGACCTCGGGACGGATGCCGGTCTCGTCGACGAGACCCTTGGAGATCGTGTTGGCGACCTCCACCGAGAGGAAGGCGCCTACAAGGTTGAGCACGGCGGACATGGCCACCGCGACCTTGGGCTTGAGCGCGCCGGTCGAGATGGTCGTGGCCATCGCGTTGGCGGTGTCGTGGAAACCGTTCGTGAAATCAAACGCGAGTGCGGTTACCACCACAATCGCGAGGATCAGCGAGAAGTTTTCCATTTACCCAGGCAATCGTTCAGAGGTCATTGGCTGGATGAACGTAGGTAACCTGGGTGAACGGAAGGTGAACTGAGGCGGGCTTCGTGGTGACTGTCTGCGGAGTCACGCATTCCGGCCGTCCGGGCGCCGCCCCTGGCAGGATCACGGACATGGCTGAACTGCGACGTGACCCCCGCCACGACACCGCCGGCACACCGGGGCCGGAGGAGAGACGGGCCTGGGCGGACCTGGTGGCGACGGCCCGCCGTACGGCCGCCGACGGGCTGGTCGTCGGCGCCTCCGGCAACGTCTCGGTCCGGGTCGGCGACACCGTGCTCGTCACCCCCTCCGGCGTGCCCTACGACCGCCTCGCCCCCGACGACATCACCGGCGTCCGCCTCGACGGCCGGCAGGTCCTCGGCACCCTGGTCCCGACCAGCGAACTGCCCATGCACCTCGCCGTCCACCGCACCACCGACGCCCGCGCCGTCGTCCACACCCACGCCGTGCACGCCACGGCCGTCTCCACCCTCGTGACCGAGCTCCCGTCCGTCCACTACATGGTCTGCGCCCTCGGCGGCTCCGTCCGGGTCGCCCCCTACGCGACCTACGGCACCCAGGAACTGGCGGACAACATGCTCCGGGCCCTCGACGGCCGCACCGGCTGCCTCCTCCAGAACCACGGCACCCTCACCTACGGCGCCACCCTCGACCAGGCCTACGACCGCACCGCCCAGCTGGAGTGGATGTGCCGCCTGTGGCTCACCGCGTCCTCGGTGCCCGGCCTCACCCCGACCCTCCTGACACCGGAGCAGCTGGCGGCGGTGGCGGAGCGGCTGGGGGGCTACGGGCAGCGGACCTGACCGGGCCCGTGGCGCGCCGTGCTTCGGCCCGTGGTGCGCCGTGCTTCGGCCCGTGGCGCGCCGTGCTCCGGCCCCTGGTACGCCGTGTTCCGTCCCGACCCGCGCCACCACTGGCCGGTCGGCCGCTCGGCCGGGACACTGGACGGGTGCGCACTGTCACCGCGACGGCCGCCGCCGTCACCGCAGCCCTGGCCGCCGGCGCCGCCAGTGTCGCCGCCGGCCGGTTCGCCAGCGACGCCGCGCTCAAGGCGCCGCCCGGCCGCCCCCTGCCCACCGAACCCCGGCTCACCGTGCACGGCACCGCCGCCGGCCAGATCGTGCTCACCCGCGACCTGGCCGCCCTGCGGCCCGGCACCTACGGCCTCGGCGGGAACGGCTCGCACGCGGTCGTCGGCCCGGTCCTGGCCACCGCGGCCCCCTCCGCCGACACCGTCGTCCGCCGCCTCGAACGCGTCACCCACGGCACGCTGAGCCCCGGCGACGCGGTGTGGTTCACCCCGAACCTGCACGTCGGCAACCCGAGCGGCACGCTCGGCCTCGACCACGCCGACGTCGACGTGCCCGGCGAGCTCGGACCGCTGCCCGCCTGGTTCGTCCCCGGCGCCCGCCGCACCTGGGTGATCGCCGTGCACGGCCTGGGCACCACCCGGGAGCACGCGCTCAACCTCGCCGGCTTCCTGCACCGCCGGCGCTTCCCGGTGCTCGCCCTCGCCTACCGCGGCGACCTCGGCGCGCCCCGCCCCCCGGACGGCCTCAACCACCTCGGCGCCACCGAGTGGCGGGACGTCGACGCGGCCCTGCGGTACGCCGTGCGCCACGGTGCCGAACGCGTCGTCCTGCTCGGCTGGTCCACCGGCGCCACCATGGCCCTGCGCGCCGCCGCCCACTCCGGGCTGCGCGACCTCGTCTCGGGCCTGGTGCTGGACTCGCCGGTCCTCGACTGGCAGGCCACCCTGCGCGCCCTCGCCGCCGCCCGCCACACCCCCGGCGCGCTGCTGCCCCTCGCCGTGCGCGCCGCGCAGGGCCGCGCCGGCCTGGACGCCCACCACCCCGACGAGGCAGCGGACCCCGCCCGCCTGCGCGTGCCGGCCCTGGTCCTCCACGGCCCCGACGACACGGTCGCCCCCTGGGAGGCCACCCGCCGGCTCGCCGCCCGGCGCCCCGACCTCGTCACCCTCCACACCGTCCGGCAGGCCCCCCACGCCGCCATGTGGAACGCCGACCCCGCCGCCTACGAGGAGGCCCTCCGCCGCTTCCTGACCCCGCTGATGTGACCTCCGCCGGCGGGGGGTCGCCACCGTCGCGCCCGCGGGGCCGCCGCCCTCCTTCCGCTCACCCGCACCAGGTGCCCCCGCGCCCCCGCGAGCACCGGGCCGCGCCCCCCGTCCCGAAGGTTCCGTTTAACCCCGTACCAGTGGCTTGATCACGTCTCCTCACCCGTCTGCGGCCCCCGCCCCGGGACCGGGTCCCCGCCCCGCCAGGGCATTCCGTTTGGGTTTTCGGACCGTCAACCGGAAGACTGCACCCGTGACGTCCCGTATCCCGCGCGACTCCAGGCTTCGACTCGTCCGCCCGCGACCCCTGGCCGCCGCCCCCACAGCTGTGAACCAGCGGCGCCCGCGCCGCCCCGCACCCCGCCCGCCGGAGGGCACGCCGGCCCCGGCGGAGCTGGCCGGAATGGCGCGCTCACGGCTCGCCGCCGCCGCCCGCGTCGCCCGCTGGGCCGACGCGGCGCTGGGCCCCGGCCGCAACGGAGCGACCGACGACGGCAAGGCCACCTTCTCCGACCCGACCGCCGAACGGGCGGCGGCCGATCTCGCCCTCACCCCGGCACAGGTGCGCGCCGACTGGGACACCGCCCGTCTCGCCGGCCTCGTCGAGGTGCACGGCGACAGCGCCCGCCCCGGCTGGCGCCTGCGCGCCTGGGACCGCGACGACAGCGCGGTGCTGCGCGGCTGGGTGGCCCTGTTCGACGCCTGGTCGCTCGCCACCCCCGAGCCCCCGGAGCAGGAACCCGGCGCCGTCGCCGAGGTCGTCTCCGCCATGCCGCAGGTGCTCTCCTTCCTCCAGTTGTCCGCCGGTCCCGTCCCGGTGGACCAGCTCCTCGACCTCCTCGGCCAGCGCGTCACCGAACTGCGCACCGAACGCTGCGAGGTCTCCTACGGCCCCGAGGCCGCCACCGCGAAACCCGAGGCCCCGGCCCCCTCCGCCGACGCCGACCCGGCGGAGCCCGCCGGGGCCCCGGAACTCGCCCCGCTCCTCGACTGGGCCCTGGACGCCCTCGCCTCCGTCGGTGCCCTCACCTACGGCGACGGACAGGCCACGCTCACCCCGCTCGGCAGCTGGGCGGTCTGGGTCAAGCTGGAGCAGATCTGCGTCGCCGCGCAGAGCCCCGCCGGCAACATCGAGGTCGCCGCCGAGGAGATGCTCCGCGGCTGCGCCCAGCTCCGCCCGAACGCGGCCCGCGCCGAGTACCGCGCCTGGCTCGCCGCCCGGCCCGTCGGCAGCGCCGTCACCGAGCTGCTGTCGGCCGCCCGCGGCGAGGACGCCCTGCTGCGCGGCCTCGCCTTCGAGGCGCTGCGCGTCGTCGGCGCCCCCGCCGAACCCGACGTCCGCGCCGTCGTCGAGGAGCCGGCCCTGAGGCCGTACGCCCTGCTCTGGCTCGCCGAGCACGACGGCGCCGACCCCGAGGACGCGCACGAGGTGCTCACCCGCGAGGAGGCGACCTGGCTGTGGGTCGACACCGCGGCGGCCGTCGCCGACCACGGCGAGGCGCCGATGCTGGTGCGGCACCTGGAGTCCGCGGTGCAGCCGACCGTCCCCGCGCTCCTGAACGAGGTGCGCGCCGTCGGACACCCGCGCACCGTGCAGGTCCTGGTCGCGCTCGCCGCCGCGCACCCCGACCCGGCGCTGGCCAAGGCCGTCCGCCGGGCCGCCTTCCAGGTCCACACCGGGGGCTGACTCCCCGACGGCCCCCTCGACGGCTCGGGGGCGGCCGTCAGCCCTGCACCTCGGGCGCGTACGTGCCGAAGCTCCAGATGTTGCCCTCGGCGTCCCGGGCCATGTAGTCCCGGGAGCCGTAGTCCTGGTCCGTCGGGGGCATCAGGATCTCCGCGCCGTGCTCCACGGCCCGCCGGTGGTGGGCGTCGACGTCGTCGACCACGACGTACACCCCGGCCGGGCCGGCGTCCTTCATCGCGGTGTCGAAGACACCGCCGCGGCCCTTCGAGCCGAGCATCACCGCGCCGTTGCCCTGCACCAGCTCGGCGTGGAGCACGGCGCCGTCCTCACCCTCGTACACCGACAGCTCGGTGAAGCCGAAAGCCTCGGTGAGCTGCCGGATCGCCGCCTTCGCGTCCCGGTACAGCACTGTCGGGAAGATGCTCGGGCGCCCGCCGTTCGTCCCTGCCATGCCGATCACTCCTTCGTGATCCCGCCGGAATCCTCGTCCGCCGCCCAGTCTGGCAGCCACCACCGACAACGCCCCGGAATGGCGCCCCGCGAAGATCGAACACCCGAACCAGGAAAACTGGTTGCACAACCCCGTTAGACTGGCCCCCATGGCCATTCTCCTCGCGCATTAGACGGCGGGAACGTCCTCAGCCGCCCATCCCGCCAACGACCCCGCACTGGAGTCTGACCGTGATCTCCGCCTCCGGCATCGAGCTGCGCGCCGGTGCCCGCATCCTCATCGAGAGCGCCTCCTTCCGCGTCGCCAAGGGCGACCGCATCGGCCTGGTCGGCCGCAACGGCGCAGGCAAGACCACCCTCACCAAGGTCCTGGCCGGCGAGGGCATCCCGGCCGGCGGCACCGTCACCCGCTCCGGCGAGGTCGGCTACCTCCCGCAGGACCCGCGCACCGGCGACCTCGACGTCCTCGCCCGCGACCGCATCCTCTCCGCGCGCGGCCTGGACGTCCTGATCCGCAAGATGCGGGAGAACGAGCAGCGCATCGCCAACGGGCAGGGTTCCACCCGCGAGAAGGCGCTCAAGCAGTACGAGCGCCAGGAGACCGAGTTCCTCACCAAGGGCGGGTACGCCGCCGAGGCCGAGGCCGCCACCATCGCCGCCGCGCTCAACCTGCCCGACCGGGTGCTCGGCCAGCCCCTGCACACGCTCTCCGGCGGTCAGCGCCGCCGGGTCGAGCTGGCCCGCATCCTGTTCTCGGACGCGGACACCCTGCTCCTCGACGAGCCGACCAACCACCTCGACGCCGACTCGATCGTCTGGCTGCGGGACTACCTCAAGACCTACCGCGGCGGCTTCATCGTCATCTCCCACGACGTCGACCTGGTCGAGACGGTCGTCAACAAGGTGTTCTACCTGGACGCCAACCGCTCCCAGATCGACGTCTACAACATGGGCTGGAAGCTCTACCAGCAGCAGCGCGAAGCCGACGAGAAGCGCCGCAAGCGCGAGCGCGCCAACGCCGAGAAGAAGGCCGCCGCACTGCATTCGCAGGCCGACAAGATGCGCGCCAAGGCCACCAAGACGGTCGCCGCGCAGAACATGGCCCGCCGCGCCGACAAGCTGCTCTCCGGCCTGGAGGCCGTCCGCCAGTCCGACAAGG
Organism: Streptomyces sp. NPDC059895; assembly: GCF_042731035.1. Classification (NCBI taxonomy): domain Bacteria; kingdom Bacillati; phylum Actinomycetota; class Actinomycetes; order Kitasatosporales; family Streptomycetaceae; genus Streptomyces; species Streptomyces sp. NPDC059895. The sequence continues at coordinate 35,157 of NZ_JBHWKO010000019.1, read as the reverse complement.
TCGCCAAGCTCCGCTTCCCCGAGCCCGCGCCCTGCGGCAGGACCCCGCTGATGGCGGAGGGCCTGTCGAAGTCGTACGGCTCGCTGGAGATCTTCACCGACGTCGACCTGGCCATCGACAAGGGCTCCCGGGTCGTCATCCTCGGCCTCAACGGCGCCGGCAAGACCACCCTGCTGCGCCTGCTCGGCGGGGTGGAGCAGCCCGACACCGGCAAGGTCGTCCCCGGCCACGGCCTCAAGCTCGGCTACTACGCCCAGGAGCACGAGACCCTCGACCCGGACCGCACGGTCCTGGAGAACATGCGCTCCGCCGCCCCCGACATGGACCTCGTCGAGGTCCGCAAGGTGCTCGGCTCCTTCCTGTTCTCCGGCGACGACGTCGACAAGCCGGCCGGCGTCCTCTCCGGCGGCGAGAAGACCCGTCTGGCCCTGGCCACCCTCGTGGTCTCCTCCGCCAACGTGCTGCTGCTCGACGAGCCCACCAACAACCTCGACCCGGCCAGCCGCGAGGAGATCCTCGGCGCGCTGCGCACCTACAAGGGCGCCGTCGTCCTCGTCACCCACGACGAGGGTGCCGTGGAGGCCCTCCAGCCCGAGCGGATCATCCTGCTCCCCGACGGCGTCGAGGACCTGTGGGGCTCCGACTACGCGGATCTCGTCGCCCTGGCGTGATCGAACGAGTGATCCGCGGCGTATGGATCATTCGGCCTACTGGTGATCCATCATCTGTGTGAGATCTCCTCGTATCGAGGTGTGTCCTACACCCATCTCACGGCCGATCCCTTTGTCGACAAGGGATCGGCCGTTGTGCGTCCCTGACCTGGCACTTCTCGGATGCACCCGTTCGGCCCCACGAACACCACGGCATGGAATGACGGGTTCCACTTGTGGGGACGTGCTCCTGTCGTCACAACCCTGTCGCACGGACCTTGCCGAATGGGTGGCCATCACGCCCCGGAGGGGTGATCATGAGGAGACCAGAGCGCACTTCCCATGAGGAGGCACGGGTGGCCGAGACTCTGAAGAAGGGCAGCCGGGTGACCGGCGCCGCGCGCGACAAGCTCGCGGCAGACCTGAAGAAAAAGTACGACTCCGGTGCGAGCATCCGGGCACTGGCCGAGGAGACCGGCCGCTCGTATGGCTTCGTCCACCGGATGCTCAGCGAGTCGGGCGTCACGCTCCGTGGGCGTGGCGGTGCGACGCGGGGCAAGAAGGCCGCCTCGTCCTGACCACGGGCGGCCCATCGGCTTCGATGGTGGCCACCCGGTCGATCTCCCTCCTGGGTCCTTAAGGGGCCCTGGAGGACCCTCGGACCGGCCGGGTGGTTACTGTGCAGTCACTTAGCGATGCTTCCCGCATCGCTCTGCGGACCGCACCCATCGGAGGCGCCCCATGGCTTCGCCCGACCAGGAACTCGCTCCCCTGCTCGACCAGGACGGCGTACGGCTCACCGTCGACGACGCGCTCGCCACGGTGACGCTGACCAACCCGGCCAAGCGCAACGCGCAGAGCCCCGCCATGTGGCGCGCGCTCGCCGAAGCCGGGCGCCGGCTGCCGGGCTCCGTCCGGGTGGTCGTGCTGCGCGGCGAGGGCAAGTCCTTCTCCGCCGGCCTCGACCGGCAGATGTTCACGCCCGAGGGGATCGAGGGCGAACCCTCCTTCATCGATCTCGCGCGCAGTGGCGACGCCGAACTCGACGCCGCCATCGCCGGGTTCCAGGAGGGCTTCACCTGGTGGCGACGGAACGACCTGGTGTCGATCGCCGCCGTCCAGGGCCACGCCATCGGCGCCGGCTTCCAGCTGGCACTCGCCTGTGACGTGCGGGTCGTCGCCGACGACGTGCAGTTCGCGATGCGCGAGACCAGCCTCGGGCTGGTGCCCGACCTCACCGGCACGCACCCCCTCGTCAGCCTGGTCGGCTACGGCCGGGCCGTCGAGATGTGCCTGACCGGCCGTTTCGTGCACGCGCAGGAGGCGGTCGACTCCGGCCTCGCCTCCATCGCCGTGCCCGCGGCCGAGCTGGACACAGCGGTGCGCGACCTGGCCGCGGCGATCCTGGCCGCGCCCAGGGACGCGGTCGTCGAGACCAAGGCGCTGCTGCGCGGCGCCGGCGACCGCACCTACGACGAGCAGCGGGTCGCCGAACGCGCCGCCCAGGCCCGACGCCTGCGGGACCTGGCGGGCGTCGGCGAATGAACGGGCGGTAGGGCAGGGGCGCGTGGTCGGTGCGTGGGCGCGTGGTCGGTGCAGGGGTGCGCGGTCGGTGCGTGGGCGCGCGCCGGTGACCGAGCGCGCCCGGTGGTCAAGCGCGGGCCCGTGGTCAAGCGCGGACTCGTGGTCAAGCGCGCGCCCGTGGTCAAGCGGCGCTGGTGGACGAGCCCGCTCGCCGGTGGCGAGCGGGCTCAGCTCACCGCGGTGACCAGCACCGCCACCGTCGGCTGCTGATCCCGCAGCACCTCCGCAACCGCGCCGCGGACCTCCCGGGCCACATCCACTGCCCGGTGGTCCGCCCCCACCCCGATCTCCACGCGCACGTGGGCGCGCGGCAGCGCGGCGGCCGTCCCGCCCCGCCGCGCCTCGATCCGCACCGCCCGCCCGAGCACGGCCGTCAGCCCCGTCACCCCCGGCACGGCGAGGACCGCCGCGGCGACGCGTGCCTCGTCCCCCTCCCCGGCCGCCCCCGACGGCCCCGGGGCGACCCCGCCGCCCAGCACGCCCTCCGGTTCCTCGCCCTCCGCCTTCTCCTCGCCCCGGTCGAGGAGAGTCGTCACCCGCAGGTCCACCTCCGCCACCACCAGCCCGATCCGCTCCGCCGCCACCGTCGCCAGCGCCGTCCGCAGCCGGGCCGCGGTGGCCGGCAGCGGCTCGGCGGCCTCCGCGGCGAAGTCCGCCGTCACCCGGAGCGGCCCCGGCGGCAGCGCGCTCGGCGGCGGCGGGACGACCGGCTCGTACCCCTCCTCCGGATCGGCCGACGCGATCCGCAGCACCCCCAGGCGCACGCCCCGCACTTCCCGCGCCGCCCGGCGCAGCACCGCCTCCGCCGCGCTCTCCGCGATCCACGCGCCGTCCCGGGGCCCACCCAGAGGGAGCAGTCTGCCCAGACCGAGCTGATCGCGCACCGCACGTGTCCATCTGTCCGCCGTCATTCCTCCAGCCTGCCGCATCCCGGCGCGCGGTCGGGCGACCACGCTTACCGTGGTCGGAGGAAGACGACCGAAAAGGACGTACGGTGATGAGCGAGACATCGGAGCAGAACCGGACGCAGACCCCGGACGCGGGATCCGAGCCGGCGCAGACCCGCAGGCCCGCCAGGAGTGGCGGGGGCGCCCCGGACAGCCGGGGCCGCACCACCATCGCCGACGGGGTCGTGGAGAAGATCGCCGGACTGGCGGCACGGGACGTCATCGGCGTCCATGCCATGGGCAGCGGTGTGAGCCGTACCTTCGGCGCGATGCGGGAGCGGGTGCCCGGCGGGTCGAAGTCGGTGACCCGGGGCGTCAAGGCCGAGGTCGGCGAGGTGCAGACCGCGCTCGATCTGGAGATCGTCGTCGACTACGGCGTCTCCATCTCGGACGTCGCTCGGGACGTACGGGAGAACGTGGTCGCGGCCGTGGAGCGGATGACCGGCCTCGAGGTCGTCGAGGTCAACATCGCGGTGGGCGACGTCAAGTTGCCGGAGGAAGCGGAAGAGGAACCGGAACCCCGGATCCAGTGACACGGCACCCGGGCGACCGGTGAGGGGAGACCGTCTTGAGCATGGCCGTGGTCGGCTTGATCGTCGGCATGGCGCTGGGCTTCGCCGGATACTTCGGCGGGTTCGGAGCCTTTCTGCTGGTGGCGGCGCTGGGCGCCGTCGGCTTCGTCGTCGGCCGGTTCCTGGAAGGGGACCTGGAGCCCGGCGATCTCTTCCGCACGCGTGACGGCCGTCGCCGGTGACGTCCGCGAGCGAGGGAGGCGACACGTCCGGCCGGGGTCCGGACGTCGTCCCGCCGCGGGAGCGCGGCGCGACGCGGATCGCCGACCGGGTCGTCGCCAAGGTGGCGGCGCAGGCCGCCCGCGAGGCGGTGGGCGCCCTGCCGCCGGAGGCCGCGCGCCCGCACGCCACCGTCGTCGTACGCCCTCACTCCTCCCCCCGCCCGAGCGGGGGGACGCCCGGCGATGCCGCCCACGTCAGCGTCCACCTCGAACTCGGCTATCCGACCGACATCGGCCCGCGCTGTCATGCGGTGCGTCGTCATGTCACCGAGCGGGTAGCCGCGTTGGTGGGAATGGAGGTGCCGGAAGTCGCGGTCCGGGTCGAACGGCTGCATCCGACGGCGGCACACGGCGTGGCACACGGGAGGACGCGATGAGCGAGCCCCGGGGCTCCGAGGGCACCACACAGCGGCTACCGGTCCTGGAGAAGGAGAAGACACCCGAACCCGACGGCGTACCGGAGAGCGCGCCCCCTCCCGCGGCGAGCAGCGGCCGCTTCTGGTCGGCGCGCCGCGTCCCGGCGGCCGTCGTCGCCCTCGTGCTCCTGGGCGTCGCGGGCGCTTTCCTCTACGACATCGCCGCCGTCCGCGCCGACCGGCCCGCCCTGCAGGCCCGCCGGGAACTCGCCCGGCAGCTCGCCGAACGGCCCCTGGACGACACCTGGGTGCTCGTCGGCGCGGGCGTGGCCGTCGCCCTCGGCCTGTGGCTGATCGTCCTCGCGATGACGCCGGGCCTGCGCGACGTGCTGCCCATGCGGCGCAGCCGGCCGGAGGTCCGCGCGGGTCTCAGCCGCGGCGCCGCCGCGCTGGTGCTGCGCGACCGGGCCATGGAGGTCGCCGGCGTGCAGTCGGTGCGGGTCCGCGTCGGCCGCCGCAGGGCCGACGTCCGCGCGGTCTCCCACTTCCGCGACCTGGACGACGTACGTGCCGATCTGGACGCCGTGCTCGGTGACGCGGTCCGCGGCCTGGGCCTGGCCCGACCGCCCGCGCTGAACGTGCACGTGCGCCGGCTCGGCGGGAAGGGGTGAGGAGAGTGCTGAAGGCGGTCGACCGGGTGGTACTGGGGCTCGTGGGCCTCGTCCTGCTCGCCCTCGGCGGCGCGGTGCTGGCCGTCGGCCTCGGCGTCTCCCCGCCCTCCTGGTGGATCCACGACGGCCCCCACGACGTGCTCCTCAGCACCGCCGAGCGCACCCGCCGGCGGGGCGAGGCCTGGTGGTGGCCGGCCGTGCTCGCCGTCCTCGCGGTCCTCGTCCTGCTCGCCCTGTGGTGGCTGGTCGCGGTCCTGCGCCGCCACCGGCTCGGCGAGGTCCTCGTCGACACCGGCGACGGCGCGGGCGCGCTGCTGCGCGGCCGGGCCCTGGAGGGGGTCCTGGCCGCCGACGCGACCCGTCTGGACGGCGTGGCCCACGCCCGCACCCGTCTGACGGGCCGCAGGGCCGCCCCCGAGGTCCGCGTCCGTCTCCTGCTGGAGCCGCACGTGGACCCGGCGGACGCCCTGCACCACCTGACGGCCGAGTCCCTGACCCACGCGAGGGACTCCGCGGCGCTGGGCTCCCTCCCCGCGGAGGTGCGCCTGCGAGCGGCCGGGCACAAGGCCGAACGGGTGAACTGAGCGGAGCGCGAGGGCCGGTGCGCCGAGGGGCTGACCGGCGTAGGGCCCTGCCGCCGGGCGCGCTCCCTCGGGGTTCGCCCGGCCCGGATCCTGCGCCGTCCCGCCGGTCAGAAGTCGTGCGCCCTTCCGCGCTGATCAGAAGTCGTGCGCCGTCCCGCCGCTCAGAATCCGTGCCGCATGCCGCCGTCGACCGGCACCATGATGCCGGTGAGGTAGGAGGCAGCCGGGGACAGCAGGAACGCCGCCGTCTTCCCGAACTCCTCCGGCCTGCCGTACCGCCGCAGCGGGATGCGGGACTCGTGGGCGGCCCGCGTGGCCTCCGGATCGGCCGACAGGCCGTCCAGCTCGCGCACCCGGTCCGTGTCGATCCGCGCCGGCAGCAGGCCCACCACCCGGATCCCCCGCGGTCCCAGCTCGTCCGCCAGGGACTTCGCGAGCCCCGCGAGCCCCGGCCGCAGCCCGTTGGAGATCGTCAGCCCGGGAATCGGCTCGTGCACCGAACCGGACAGCACGAATCCGATGACACCACCGGCCTCCAGCTCGGCGGCGGCCGCCCGCGCGAGCCGGACCGCGCCGAGGAACACCGACTCGAACGCCGCCTGCCACTGCTCGTCGGTGTTGTCGGCGACGAACCCCGGCGGCGGGCCGCCGACGCTGACGAGCACCCCGTCGAAGCCGCCGAAGTGCTCGCGGGCGGCCGCGATCAGCCGCGCGGCCGCCTGCGGGTCGGCGTTGTCGACGGCCACCCCGACCGCGTTCGGCCCCAGTTCCCGCGCCGCGTCGGCGGTACGCTGCGCGTCCCGTCCGGTGACGACCACCCTCGCGCCGTCGGCGACCAGCTCGCGCGCGGCGGCGTTGCCGAGGCCGCGCGTGGCCCCGGTGACGACGTACACCCGGTCCTTCAGTCCAAGATCCATGCCCCCTATCCTGCCTCTTCGCCGCCGAACAGGGTGAGGGCGGTGTTGACCAGACCGATGTGGCTGAAGGCCTGCGGGTAGTTGCCGAGGTGGCGGCCGCTCACCGGGTCGTACTCCTCGGCCAGCAGCCCCACGTCGTTGGCCAGGCCCACCAGCCGCTCGAACAGCTCGCGGGCCTCCCGCGTACGGCCCGTCAGGTGCAGCGCGTCGGCGAGCCAGAACGAGCACGCCAGGAAGGTGCCCTCGCCGCCGGGGAGGCCGTCGACCGTGGTGCCGTCGGTGCTGTAGCGGCGGACCAGGCCGCCGTGGCCGAGCTCCGCGCGGACCGCGTCGACGGTGCCGACCACGCGCGGGTCGTCGGGCGGCAGGAAGCCGACGCGGGGGATCAGCAGCAGCGAGGCGTCCAGCTCGCGCGAGCCGTAGGACTGGGTGAAGGTGTTCCGCTCGGCGTCGTAGCCCTTCGCGCACACCTCGCGGTGCACCTCGTCGCGCAACGCCCGCCAGCCCTCCAGGTCGCCGCGGAGCCCGGGATGGCGTTCCAGCGCGGTCACGGCCCGGTCGGCGGCCACCCACACCATCACCTTGGAGTGCACGAACTGACGGCGGCCGCCCCGCACCTCCCACAGCCCCTCGTCCGGCTGCCGCCAGTGCTCGCTCAGCCAGGTCATCAGCGCGCACTGCAACGACCATATGTGCGGTTTGGGCGACATGCCCGCGGCGCGGGCGAGTGACAGGGAGTCCATGACCTCGCCGTAGACGTCCAGTTGCAGCTGGTTCACGGCCCCGTTGCCGATGCGCACGGGCCGGGAGTCCAGGTAACCGGACAGCCAGGGCAGTTCGCACTCGGGCAGCCGGCGCTCGCCGCCCAGCCCGTACATGATCTGCAGGTCCGCCGGGTCGCCCGCGACGGCGCGCAGCAGCCAGTCGCGCCAGGCCTCGGCCTCCTCCTGGTACCCGGCCGCCAGCAGCGCGCCGAGGGTGAGGGTGGAGTCGCGCAGCCAGCAGTAGCGGTAGTCCCAGTTGCGCAGCCCGCCGATCTCCTCCGGCAGGGAGGTGGTGAGCGCGGCGACGATACCGCCGGTCGGAACGTAGGTGAGGGCCTTGAGCGTGATGAGGGAGCGCACGACGGCGTCCCGGTGCGGTCCGCCGTAGCGGCAGCGGGCCGACCACGCCCGCCAGTCCTCGACGCTGGAGCGCAGCGCCTCGTACGGGTCGACGAGCGGTGGACGCGCGAGGTGCGAGGCGTGCCAGGTCAGCACGAACGCGACCGACTCGCCCTCGGCGACGGTGAACTCCGCGTGCGTGCCGAAGTCCTCGCCCCACGTGCGCACGGCGGGTTCGCTGCGGAACCAGACCGCGTCCGGTCCGGCGACCGCCACCCGGTGGCCGTCGACCCGGCGCATCCAGGGGACGACCCAGCCGTAGTCGAAGCGCAGCCGCAGCGTGGAGCGGACGGTGACCCGGCCGCGCAGGCCCTGCACGACCCGTACGACGTCGGGGGCGCGGTCGCGCTGCGGCATCAGGTCGGTGACGCGGACCGTGCCCTCGTCCGTCTCCCACTCGGTGTCCAGGACGAGGGTGTCGGGGCGGTAGGCGCGCCGTGTGCAGGGGCCGTCGACGCCCTTGGGCGCGATGCGCCAGTGGCCGTTGCGCTCGTCACCGAGGAGGCGGGCGAAACAGGCGCCGGAGTCGAAGCGCGGCAGGCACAGCCAGTCGACGGAGCCGTCCGTGCCGACCAGCGCGGCGGTCTGTTCGTCGCCGATCACGGCGTAGTCCTCGATGCGGGGGTGCACGGGGTGCGGGTTCCCGGCTCGCCCCGGGGGCAATCAGGGGTGCGGCCGGGGGAGTGACACGCGGTCCGTCCCGGCCGTGCCGCCGGCCCCGGCTACACCGTCGCCGGTTCCGTCCGGTCCGTCTCCTGCCGGGCCGCCTGGGTCCGGTCCCGCCGCTCCCGGCGGACCAGGACCACCCAGCCGACGGGTACGCCCGCGGAGAACAGCCACCACTGGATGGCGTAGGCGTAGTTCAGCGCGGCGTCCTCGTTGCCGGGCTTGCCGATCAGCTCCGGGGTGTCGCCCCGGGGCTCGGGGGCGGTCTGGACGACGTAGCCGCCGAGCACCCGGGCGCCGAGGCGCTCCGCCTCCTGCTCACTGTTGATCAGCATGACCTGCCGGTCCGGCAGCCCGTCGAGGTTCTTGATGCCGCTCGCCTCGGTCGTCTCGTCGGGCATCAGCCGCCCGGTGACGGTGATCGTACCGGAGGGGGGTGCCGGGACCTTCGGGAACGCGGTCTGGCTCGCGCCGTCGGCGGGGATCCAGCCGCGGTTGACCAGCAGCACCCTGCCGTCCGTCAGGACGAACGGGGTGAGGACGTGGAAGCCGACCTCCTCGTCGGCGTTGACGCGCCGCCGGACCACGACCTCCCGCTCGGGGTCGAAGCGGCCCTCGGCCGTCACGGTGCGGTACCGCTCGCCGGTGGTGACGGTGTGCCCCGGAGCGGTCAGCTTCTCCACGGGCACCGGGTCGGCGGTGAGCGCGTCGGAGACCAGTTGGTTGCGGGCGGTGCGCTCCTCGTAGCGGTGCATCTGCCAGAAGCCCAGCCTGATCATCGTGGGGATGAGGAGGAGGGCGACCAGCGTGAGGATCACCCACTGCCGGGACAACAGGAAGCGGTACACCCCACGACCGTACCTCCCGGACCGTGGGGTGCCTCGGGCAGGGGGCGCTCAGACGCGGTCGACGATGCCCACCTTCCCCTCCGCCCGCGCGCAGTGGGCGCCGCAGTACCAGTGACCCTCGACCTCGACACCCTGGCCGATGATCTGGACACGACAGTGCTCGCAGATGGGGGCCATGCGGTGGATCGCGCAGGAGAAGCAGTCGAAGACGTGCACCGCGCCCTGCGCGTGCACCTCGAAGGTCATGCCGTAGTTGTTTCCGCAGACTTCACAGGTCGCCATGGGCCACAGGGTGAGCGGTCGTGGTGGCGCGGGCGAGCGGGCGGCGGGCGAGTCGGGCGGCAATCACCCGTACGTACGGGTCGCGGCGAGGCGGCCGGCGGCCCCGCCCGCCCGCCCGTCCGGCGCGCGGGGTCACCTGTCCGCGGGGTCACCTGTCCGCGGGGTCACCTGTCCGCAGGGTCATCCGTCCGCAGGGGTCACCCGTCCGCGGGCTCGACGTCCCGCAGCAGTTGCCCGAAGGCGGCCTCGTCGACCACCGGCGTCCCGAACTGGCGCGCCTTGACCACCTTCGACGTGCCCGAGTCGGGGTCGTTGGTGACCAGCAGGCTGGTCAGCCGCGACAGGCTCGTCGCCACGTGCAGCCCGGCCTCCGCCGCGCGGTCCTCCAGCAGCTCGCGGTCGACCGACGTGTCGCCCGAGAACGCCACCCGCATGCCCTGCTTCAGCCTTTGGCCCTCTTCGTACCGGCCGGGGTTGGGATAGGGGCATACCGGGCGTTTGCGGGACGGACGCCAACTGGTCGGCCGATAGCTGCCGTAACCGCCCGAACCGCCCGGCTGCTGCCCGATCCGGGGCGCGGGCCGGTCCTGCCACTCCGTCAGCGGGCGGCACTCGTGCAGCGGCAGCCGTACACCGCCCGCCGCCGCGGCCCGCAGGCTCGGCCGGAACGCCTCCGCGAGCACGCGCGCGTCGTCGAGCGCGTGGTGCGCCCGCCGCTGGACCACACCGAAGTGGGCCGCCAGCGACTCCAGCTTGTGGTTGGGCAGCGGCAGGCCCAACTCCTTCGAGAGGGCGATGGTGCACAGCCGCTGCTTCACCGGGGCCTCGCGCTCCGCGCGCGCGTACTCCCGCGCGATCATCTGCCAGTCGAAGACCGCGTTGTGCGCCACGAGCACCCGGCCCGCGAGCCGGGCCGCGAACTCCTCGGCGACGTCCCGGAACACGGGCGCCCCGGCCAGGGCGTCGCTCGTCAGACCGTGGATCCACACCGGGCCGGGATCGCGCTCCGGATCGACCAGCGTGTACCAGTGGTCCTCGACCTCACCGCGCGCGTCCAGCCGGTAGACGGCGGCGGAGATGATCCGGTCGTCGCGGGCCAGGCCGGTGGTCTCCACGTCAACGACCGCGTACCCCAGGGGATACGCGGCCGGCCACTCCGTGGGGGAGGGCGCTGTGGTCGTGTGGTCATCGAGCATGGTCCCTGAGGATACGGGCCACCACTGACACCCCGCGCACGTGTCCCCGCCCGGCCCCGCCCGCCGCCACACGCGCGTGCGGGACGAAGCCGGACGGAAGGTGCCCGCGGCGCACGGCAGTTCGGCCGGTGCCACCCGGACGGGGTGTCACACGCCGTCACGCGCGCGTGGAGCGTCGGTACGCAGCGGGCGGTGCCCGGGGTGCGATCCTCCGACCTGTGACGGAACCCACGCCGGAACCCACCGGGGGCAAGGCCCACGACAGCACGCTCGGATCCCGCCTCAACTGGCTGCGCGCCGCCGTCCTCGGCGCCAACGACGGCATCGTCTCCACCGCCGGTCTCGTCGTCGGCGTGGCCGGTGCGACGGGCGACCGCTCGACACTGCTCACGGCCGGCCTGGCCGGACTGCTGGCCGGGTCGATGTCCATGGCGGCGGGGGAGTACGTCTCGGTGTCGACGCAGCGGGACTCCGAGAAGGCCGCCCTCGCCCAGGAGAAACGGGAGCTGCGCGAACAGCCGGAGGCGGAACTGGAGGAGCTGACCGTACTGCTGGAGGAGCGGGGCCTGAGCCGGCAGGTGGCCCGGGAGGCGGCCGTCCAGTTGACCCGGCGGGACGCGCTGAGGGCCCACGCGCGCGTGGAGCTCGGGATCGATCCCGACGACCTCACCAACCCCTGGCACGCGGCCTGGGCCAGCTTCCTCGCCTTCACGGTCGGCGCCCTGCTGCCCCTGCTGGCGATCGTGCTGCCGCCGCCGGACCGGCGGCTGCCGGTGACGGTGGTCTCGGTGCTGCTCGCCCTCGCCTGCACGGGATGGACCAGCGCCCGGCTGGGCGCGGCGCGACCGCGGCGCGCGGTGGTGAGGAACGTCGGCGGCGGGGCCCTGGCGATGGGGGTGACGCACGCGGCCGGGATCCTGTTGGGGGCGGCGGGGGCGTGAGGCCGGGGCGGCGGGTCACCGCCCCCACCCTCCGTCGGGCCGGGCTCACCCGCCCCCTGGGCGCGGGCGGCGCTGCCGGGCGGGGCCGCTCACCCCGGCCTTGGCGCGGGTGGTACCGCCGGGTCCGGCCGCTCACCCCGCCCAGCGTGCCAGATCCGCTCCCCAGGGCCCCGGCGGCCGGGCCCAGTCGACCGGCCCGCCGTCGAAGGACACCGGCGGGAGCGCGTACCGCAGCCGCCCGAGCCGACTGTCGGCCTCGGCGAGCCGGACAGCGGACTCGCTGCGTGCGGGCTCGGGGGGCCGAGGGGCGGGTTCGTCGTGGCCGGCGTCGGCCCCTTCGGCGCCCGCCGAGACGGCGTTACCCCTGCTCCGGCCCGCTGAGTCGGCGTCGGCCCCTTCGGCGCCCGCCGAGGCGACACCGCCCCCCACCCCGCCCGGCCGCACCCCCTCCGTCAGCCAAGCCGCCGTCCGCGCCAGCGCCAGGCGCAGGACCCGGCCGCCGCCCCGCGCCGACCGGTCGGTCAGCGCGCGCAGGACCGCCGCCGCCAGGAGGTACCCGGTGCCGTGGTCGAGCGCCTGGGCGGGCAGTGCGCCGGGCCGCCCGCCCGTCGCCTCGACGGCCGCGATGCCGGTCGCGGCCTGGACGAGGCTGTCGAAGCCGCGCCGTCCGCCCCACGGCCCGTACGCCCCCCACGCCGACAACTGCGCCACGACCAGCCCGGGCCGGCGCTCGGCCAGCGCCTCGGGCGAGAGGCCGAACCGGTCCAGGGCCGCGGGCCGGTACCCCGTCACGACGACGTCCGCCGTGGCGAGCAGTTCCTCCAACGTCCGCCGGTCGACGCCGAGATCCAGGACCGCCGACCGTTTCCCGAACCCCGTGTCGGCGTGCTGGCCGGGGAGCTCGGGCAGGTGGGGGGCGTCGACGCGCAGGACGTCCGCGCCCAGCAGGGCGAGGGTGCGGGTGGCGACCGGGCCGGCGAGGACCCGGGTCAGGTCCAGCACGCGCAGCCCGGCGGCCGGCAGCAGGGGAGTGCCGTCGAGGGGCGGCAGCGCACGCGCGGGCGCGGTGTCCAGGCGCTCGCGCTCGACGAGCGGCCGGCGGGCGATCTCCGCCGCCTGCGGGTGCGCGGCCCACTCCGCGGGCGTGCGCAGCGCCACGGCCAGGCCCGAGGCGGCGGTCACCGTCTCCTCCACCTCCAGGGCGGAGCGTCCGGCGAGGGCCGCCTCGACGGCGGCCGGACCCGCACCGCCGGGCAGGTCCAGCGCCCGCAGCAACCGCTCACGGTGGTGCGGGTAGTTGGCGTGCGTGCGCACCCATCCGTCGGCCGTCCGCCAGAACCGCGACAGCGGCGCGAAGGAGACGGGAGCCCGCCCGTCGATCAGCAGCTGGCGCTCGCTGACGAACGCCGTGGCCACCGCCCCGTCGTCCACCCGCACCCGCGGCACCTCGGTGAGCCCGGCCCGTACCGCCGCGAGTTCGGCTCCGGCGAGCGCGCAGGCGCCGACGCAGGCCCGCGCCAGTTCCCGTACCGGCAGCCGGGCGGCGAGGACGCCCTCCCGCGGGAGGGCCGTCACGCGCGCGAGGAGGGCAGGGCGGCCGCCCAGTTCCGCCCAGGCGGAGGCGATGTCAGACATGACCGCACTATGCATCACCGAAATATGCATCACCGACCGGATCACCACAGGAACCCCCGCAGCCGCCCGCCCACCCACCGGCCGCCCACCCACCGGCCGCCCCGCGCCGGCCCGTCCGGCCCGGGGAAGGGCAAGGGCCGGACGGGACACCCCGCCCGGCCCCGGGAAGGCCCTGGAAAGGACCCGGTAAGGCCCCGGCCCCCGGCTACTGCACGGCGCGCAACGCGTTCACGACGCCGAAGCCGAAGAACCCGTTGAGCCGCTTGACGCCCGCGCACGTGGCGTCCACCACGCCGTCACCGTTGCCGTCGTACGGCTCGGCCGGGCACCCGGGGTTGTCCGCCTGCGCCTTGAGCAGCGCCTGCAACGTCGCCGGGGACGCGGACGGGTACGTCGACTTCAGCAGCGCCGCCACACCGGCGACGTGCGGGGACGCCATCGAGGTGCCCTGGAGGAAGCCGTACGCGTTGTTCGGCATCGTCGACAGGATGCGGCCGTTGGCCGACGGGGTGTCCGGGACCTGGTACCGGTCGCCGCCCGGAGCCGCGACGTCGACGACGCCCAGGCCGTAGCTGGAGTAGTACGACTTGGTGCCCTTGACGCCCGTCGCGCTCACCGTGACCACGCCCGGCAGCTGGGTCGGCACGTCGAGGCAGGTGTGCGGGTCGACCGTCCGCGTCACCGGCGTGGAGTCGTCCGGGCTGCTGGAGTCGACGATCTCGTCCGCGTCCAGGTCGTGGTTGGAGTTGCCCGCGGAGGCGACGTTGAGCGTGCCCTTCCGCTGGGCGTACAGCTGCGCCCTGTTGACCGCGTCGACGATGGCCCTCTGGTCGGGGTCGTCCAGGCAGTTGTAGAGCCACGGGTCCACGTAGTAGCTGTTGTTCGTGATCTCGACGCCGTGGTCGGCGGCGAACACGAAGGCGCAGACGACGTTCTCCGGGTAGAAGAGGCCGTCCCCCGGGTCGCTCACCTTGATGCTGGCGACCTTCACCCCGGGCGCCACACCGGCCACGCCGATGCCGTTGCGGGCCGCCGCGATCTCACCGGCGACGTGCGTGCCGTGGTAGTCCTGCGCGGTGTACGGGCGCCAGGCGCCCTCGGAGGTGTCCGCGACGCCGCCGACGCAGTTGGCCGACTGGGACGCGGAGAAGTTCGGGGCGAGGTCCGGGTGGGTGTCGTCGACGCCGGTGTCGATCACGGCGACCGTCACCTTCCTGCTGCCCGGGTCGATCGCGGCGGCCTTGTCGGCGCCGATGGCGCGCAGGTCCCACTGGTCGGCCTCGAGGGGCTCGCTCGCGTCCGTCGCCGCGGACACGCTCGCGGTCCGCGCGGCCTGCGCCGGGGACAGGAGCTGCGCCGCGCCCTCGTCGGTGGTCCCCGCCGGGCTCAGCGGCGCGGTACGGGTCGCACCCGCCGATTGCACGCCGCGCACCGCGCGTATCGTCGCGCCGAAGTCGGGGTTCGCCGAGTGCACGACGAGCACGCCGATCCGGTCGTACGCCGCGGTGACGGTGCCGCCGGCCGCGGCGATCGCCTTCTCCACGGACCCGATCGTGCGGTGGTCCACCTTCGTGTTGACGACGTACGTCAGGGTGCCGGCGTCGGCCGCCTCCGCGGCGGAGGCGGTGACCGGGGCCGCCGCGGCCGCCGACGGCAGGAAGCCGAGCGAGGCGGTCAGCGAGAGCACGACGGGCACCGCGAGGGCGAGACGGCGTCTGGACGGCAGATGAGCCATGGGGTCTCCACATCATCCGGGAACAGGACCGCCCGGGCACAGGTCGTGTCTGGGCAGGTACATGACGCATGGTGCTGGGCAGAAGCTATCTTCCCGACTCGCCGGCCAGCAATGACCCACGGCCACGAGTTCTCCGGGAACCTCCCCGCGGCCCCGGCCGAAATCCCGTGACGGCCTCCGGAACAACCCCCCGACGACTTCCGAAACAACCCGATCGAGTTGAACCGCGGCTTGCGCGCCGCCGTGACCTTGGACAGGGAGCCCGAGGACGATCGAGCCCCCCGGTACACCCGCCATCCGCAACGCGAGGAGACTCCGTGGCCACCGATGCACCGCCCCCCTCGAAAACCCAAGCCCGACTCCCGTCCACCGAGGAGTTCGTCGCGGTGCGGGAGAGCGCGGAGTTCGGTGAACTGCGCCGCTCCTACCGCAGCTTCGCCTTCCCGCTGACCGTGGCCTTCATCGCCTGGTACCTGCTGTACGTCCTGCTGTCCAACTACGCGGGCGGCTTCATGGGCACCAAACTGTTCGGCAACGTCAACGTCGCCTTCGTCCTCGGCGTCGCCCAGTTCCTCACCACCTTCCTCATCGCCTGGTGGTACTCGCGGCACGCCGCCGCGAAGCTCGACCCCCAGGCCGAGGCCATCAAGTCCCGGATGGAGGGCGGCGCATGAGCCCCGCACAGCACACCTTCCTGGCCGCCAACGAGGCCAGCGAACACCGGCCGCTGATCATCACCCTGTTCGCCCTCTTCGTCGTCGCGACCCTCGTCATCACCGTCTGGGCGGGCCGCCAGACCAAGGACGCCGCCGACTTCTACGCGGGCGGCCGCCAGTTCAGCGCCTTCCAGAACGGCCTCGCGGTCTCCGGCGACTACATGTCGGCCGCGTCGTTCCTCGGTATCGCCGGCGCCATCGCGCTCTTCGGCTACGACGGCTTCCTCTACTCCATCGGCTTCCTCGTCGCCTGGCTGGTGGCCCTGCTCCTGGTGGCCGAGCCGCTCCGGAACTCCGGCCGGTACACCATGGGCGACGTCCTCGCGTACCGCATGCGCCAGCGCCCGGTCCGCACGGCGGCCGGCACCTCCACGATCGTCGTCTCGATCTTCTACCTGCTGGCCCAGATGGCGGGCGCCGGCGTCCTCGTCTCGCTGCTGCTCGGCATCACCTCCGACGCCGGCAAGATCCTCATCGTCGCCCTGGTCGGCGTCCTGATGATCGTGTACGTCTCCATCGGCGGCATGAAGGGCACCACCTGGGTCCAGATGGTCAAGGCCGTGCTGCTCATCGGCGGCACCCTCCTGATCACCTTCCTGGTGCTGCTGAAGTTCGACTTCAACATCTCCGACCTGCTCGGCAAGGCCGCCGAGAACAGCGGCAAGGGCGCCGCCTTCCTGGAACCCGGCCTCCAGTACGGCGCGACCGGCACCTCCAAGCTGGACTTCATCTCCCTGGGCATCGCCCTGGTGCTCGGCACGGCCGGCCTGCCGCACATCCTGATCCGCTTCTACACGGTCCCCAACGCCAAGGCCGCCCGGAAGTCGGTCAACTGGGCGATCGGCATCATCGGCGGCTTCTACCTGATGACCATCGCGCTCGGCTTCGGCGCCGCCGCCCTGATCTCCCAGGACGAGATCATCGCCTCCAACCCGTCCGGCAACACGGCGGCACCCCTGCTCGCCCTCCACCTGGGCGGCGTGGACTCCACCTGGGGCGCGATCCTGCTGGCCACGATCTCGGCGGTGGCCTTCGCGACGATCCTCGCGGTGGTCGCCGGCCTGACCCTCGCCTCGTCGTCGTCCTTCGCCCACGACATCTACGCCAACGTCATCCGCAAGGGGACGGCCACGGAGAAGGAGGAGATGAGGGCGGCCCGCTGGGCGACCGTCTTCATCGGCATCGTCTCCATCGGTCTGGGCGCCCTCGCCCGCGACCTCAACGTGGCCGGCCTGGTCGCCCTCGCCTTCGCGGTCGCCGCCTCCGCCAACCTGCCGACCATCCTCTACAGCCTGTTCTGGAAGAGGTTCACCACCCAGGGCGCCCTCTGGTCGATCTACGGCGGCCTGATCGTCGCCGTCGGCCTGGTGCTGTTCTCGCCCGTCGTCTCCGGCGACCCCAAGGCGATGTTCCCCGACGCCGACTTCGCCTGGTTCCCACTGAAGAACCCCGGCATCATCTCCATCCCGTTCGGCTTCCTGATGGGCTGGCTCGGCACCGTCCTGTCCAAGGAGGAACCCGACGCCGGCAAGTACGCGGAGCTGGAGGTGCGGTCCCTGACCGGCACCGGCGCCCACTGACCCGGCACCCCGCGGCGGGGGGGGGGGCCGGGCCCCCCCCGGGGCCCGGGGCCCCTCTCGTCTCCGCCCCACGCTCCCCTTCCCCCCTCTCCACCCCACCCCTCTGCCGCCCCTCTCCGACCCCTCTGCCGCCCCTCTCCGACCCGTCTCCGACACTCACCGACCGGGCCCGGCCGCCCCGGCCACACACCCGTTCGGCCCTTCACAGATGGAGCACATCTCGGCCACAGAGGAGGATTGCATTCCGCAGGTCACGGGTAAGACCGGCTACGACCTCGATGCACAGCCCGGCCATCTCGGAGGGACCCGCATGATTCTGGAAGCGCTCGGCTCCGCTGTGCTCGGTGTGGTGCTCGCGTGGGCCGCGGTCCACCGCCTGTCCCACCGGCTGCCGACGCCCACCCTGGTCTTCGCGACGGGCGTCGCCGGAGCCCTCTTCGGTGACTTCGTCACCCACAGTGCACTGGGCCCCGGCTCCGCGCCGGTGAGCCTCGTCGGCGCGGCGGTCGTCTCCGCCGCCTCGCTCTCCCTGCTGCTGCGCCCCGCGGGCCGCAGGCTCCGCCGACGATCAGCGACGGCCTAGCGGACCAGCGACGCTCGGACGCTCCGCGAGGGAACGAGGGAACGAGGGAACGAGGGAACGAGGGAACGCTAGGCCGCCAAGCCCAGCGCGGCCATCCGCTTGGTGTGCGCCTCGGTGATCCGGGAGAACATCCTGCCGACCTCCGCGAGGTCGAAGCCGTCCGCGACGCCGCCCACCAGCATCGTCGACAGCGCGTCGCGGTCCGCGACCACCCGCTGGGACTGCGACAGGGCCTCGCCCATCAGCCGCCGCGCCCACAGGGCGAGACGTCCGCCCACGCGCGGGTCGGCGTCGATCGCCGCGCGCACCCGGTCCACGGCGAACCCGGCGTGCCCGGTGTCGTCCAGCACGGCCAGCACCAGCGCACGGGTGTCGGAGTCCAGGCGCGCGGCGACCTCCCGGTAGAAGTCGCTGGCGATCGAGTCGCCGACGTAGGCCTTGACGAGGCCCTCGAGCCAGTCCGAGGGAGCCGTCTGCCGGTGGAAGCCGTCGAGCGCGGCGACGAACGGCTCCATCGCGCTCGTCGGTTCCTGACCGATCTCCGCGAGCCGGTCGCGCAGCCGCTCGAAGTGGTGGAACTCGGCCGACGCCATCTTCGCCAGCTCCGCCTTGTCCTCCAGCGTGGGCGCCAGCTTGGCGTCCTCGGCCAGCCGCTCGAACGCCGCCAGCTCGCCGTACGCGAGCGCGCCGAGCAGGTCCACGACCGCGGCGCGGTACTGGGGATCCGTGGAGGCGCTCGCCCAGTCCTGGGCTGCGATACCGGTGGCGGCGTTCTCAGGCTTGTCAGAGGTCGTCATGAAGCGCACAATAGCCCGCCGGCCGCGCGCGGGAAGTCCCTGGTCGAACAGGGCCGACACGACGCTCCGGAGACCGGGCCCGTCGGTGTGACAACCACAACGTGACCGAATCGGCCATCGCATGTGCGCGAATCCGGGGTATGGTGGTAATGCGCCTGCTGAGTACGTTGACGTATCTCGACGGGCCGCACGTATGAGGATGCCCGGTCGGTGGCCCGATCGGCTCCGACCCGACAGCCCTACCGGCTCGTACGGCACATCGCGTACGGCGACCGGAGGGAACCCCTCAGCGGTACGAGCGCTAGAGCGTCGGCAGTGGTCCCGTGCCATACGGCTTGCCCCAGCGGTTTGCCCGTAAGGCAGCCGACGTCCCCCGGCACGGTCCGTCAAAGACCCCCGCGCTCGCCTCGCACCGCGCACACAGAAGAGGCAGCACCCTGACTACGACGTTCCGACAGCTCGGAATCCTCCCCGAGACCGCCGAAGCCCTCGAGGCCGTCGGCATCATCACTCCCTTCCCCATCCAGGAGATGACGCTCCCCGTGGCCCTTTCGGGCACGGACGTCATCGGCCAGGCGAAGACCGGCACCGGCAAGACGCTCGGCTTCGGCCTCCCGCTGCTCGAGCGGGTCACCGTCCCCGCGGACGTCGAGGCGGGCCGTGCCCGTCCCGAGGACCTCACCGACGCCCCGCAGGCGCTCGTCGTCGTTCCCACGCGCGAGCTGTGCACCCAGGTCACCAACGACCTGCTGACCGCGGGAAAGGTGCGCAACGTGCGCGTCCTCGCGATCTACGGCGGCCGGGCCTACGAGCCGCAGGTCGAGGCGCTGAAGAAGGGTGTCGACGTGGTCGTCGGCACCCCGGGCCGCCTGCTGGACCTCGCGGGCCAGAAGAAGCTGGACCTGAAGCACATCAAGTCCCTCGTCCTCGACGAGGCCGACGAGATGCTCGACCTCGGCTTCCTGCCCGACGTCGAGAAGATCATCGCCATGCTGCCGGCGAAGCGGCAGACCATGCTGTTCTCGGCGACCATGCCGGGCGCGGTCATCGGCCTCGCGCGCCGCTACATGTCGCAGCCCACGCACATCCGCGCCACCGCGCCGGACGACGAGGGCGCGACGGTCGCGAACATCAAGCAGTTCGTCTACCGCGCCCACTCCATGGACAAGCCGGAGATGGTCTCCCGCATCCTCCAGGCCGAGGGCCGCGGACTCGCGATGATCTTCTGCCGTACGAAGCGGACGGCCGCCGACATCGCCGAGCAGCTCGAGCGCCGCGGCTTCGCCTCCGGCGCGGTCCACGGCGACCTCGGCCAGGGCGCCCGCGAGCAGGCGCTGCGCGCCTTCCGCAACGGCAAGGTCGACGTGCTCGTCTGCACCGACGTCGCCGCCCGCGGCATCGACGTCGAGGGCGTCACCCACGTCGTCAACTACCAGTCCCCCGAGGACGAGAAGACGTACCTGCACCGCGTCGGCCGTACGGGCCGCGCGGGGGCGAAGGGTACGGCGATCACGCTCGTCGACTGGGACGACATCCCGCGCTGGCAGCTGATCAACAAGGCGCTGGAGCTGGACTTCGCCGACCCGCCGGAGACGTACTCCACGTCCGCGCACCTCTTCGAGGACCTGAGCATCCCCGCCGGCACCAAGGGGGTCCTGCCGCGCTCGGAGCGCACCCGCGCCGGGCTCGACGCGGAGGAGCTGGAGGACCTGGGCGAGCCGGGCGGCCGTGGTGGACGCGGTCGCGGTGACCGCCGGGGCGGCCGGGACGAGTCCCGCTCCGCCGACCACGAGCGCCCCGCGCGGACCCCGCGCCGCCGACGCCGTACCCGGAACGGGTCCCCGCTCGACGCGGCATCGGCTGCCGCTCCCGCTCCCGTTGTCGAGCAGACCCCGGTGGCGGAGGAGGCGGCAGCGGCTTCCTCGCGCACTCCGCGCCGACGCCGCCGTACGCGCGGCGGTGCCGTGCAGGAGGCCGTCGGCGCCGCACCGGCCGCGACCGACACCCTCATCACCACCACCGCCCCCGAGGCCGCGGAAACGGTCGTGACGACGGCGGAGAGCCCGGCCCTCGACACCTCGGAGACGCCGTCGAAGCCTCGGCGCCGCCGCACCCGCCGCGGGGCGGACGCCCCGGCCGACACGGCCGTCGAGACGCCGGCGGAGACGGTCGTCGAACCCACGACGGAGACGGTCGCGCAGGCCCCGACGGAGACGGTCGCACAGGCCCCGGTGGCCACGGCCGCCGAGACTGCTGCCACCAAGGCCACTGCCGCCGAGGCCGCCGTCGACGCGGCGGAGGCCGTGGAGGCCAAGCCGCGCCGCCGCACCCGCAAGACGGCTGCCGCGGCCCCGGCCGAGGCAGCGGTCGAGACGATCGAGACGGCCGCCCCGGCCGAGGCCGCGGAGACGACGCCGGAGGCGGTCCCCGAGGTCAAGCCGCGCCGCACCCGCAAGACCGCCACGGCCGCCCCGGCCGAGGCAGCCGTCGACACCGCCGACGCCGTCGCGGCCGTCGACACCGCCGAAGGCACCGAGGCCAAGCCCCGCCGCCGCACCACCCGCAAGGCCACCCAGCCGGAACCGGCCACCACCCCCGGCATCCCGGCCCAGGCCACCGCGGAACCGGAGCCCAAGCCCCGCCGCACCCGCAAGACCGCCGCCGCCACCGCGACGACGGCCGACACCACGTCGGGCACGGCCGATACGGCCGAAGCAAAGCCGAGGGCACGCCGCACCACCCGCAAGGCGACGGTCCCCGCGGAGCCCGCGGACGGCTGATCGCCCGGCCGGCACGGCAGAACGGCCCGACGGCCCGGTTCCTCCCGCACGGAGGCGCCGGGCCGTCGGCGTTCCCCAGCCCACCGGCGCCGCGCGCCCACCGGGCACCGGGCAGCGGACACCTGACACCGGACACCACCCCGGCCCACCCGCCCGATAACCTCGCCCCGTGACCAAGCCGATCAGCTTCACGCCCCCTCCCGGCGCCCGCGCCCACCGCCTGCGCACCGCGCGCGGTGAGTTCGCCGTCGTCGACGCGCCCGTGGCAGCCGGGGCCGAGCCCCGAGGTGTCGCGCTGCTGGTGCCCGGGTTCACCGGGAGCAAGGAGGACTTCCACTTCCTGCACGAGCCCCTCGCGGCGCGCGGATACCGCACCGTCGCCGTCGACGGGCGCGGACAGAACGAGTCGGACGGTCCCGAACACGACGAAGCACCCTACGCACAGCGGGAGTTGGCGCGGGACGTGCTCGCCCAGGCGGCCGCCCTCGACACGCCCGTCCACCTGGTCGGACACTCCCTGGGCGGACAGATCGCCCGGGCCGCCGTCCTCCTGGACCACTCCCCCTTCGTCTCGTTCACCCTGCTCTCCTCGGGCCCGGCCAGGATCTCCCCGTCCCAGCAACAGCGGGTCCGACTGCTGCACGAGGCGCTCGCGGTGCTGACGATGTCCCAGGTGTGGGAGGCCATCCTGGCGATGGGCCCGCCGGAGGAGGTCGGCGGCCCCGCCCGCGGCATCGGGGACCTCGCCCGTCTGCGTCAGCGCTGGCTGAACCACAAGCCCGCCCAACTCATCGCCACCGGACACCAGTTGGTCGTCGAGCCGGACCGGGTCGACGAACTCGCCGCCGTTCCGCTGCCGTTCCACGTCCTGTCGGGGGCCCGCGACGACACCTGGCCGGTGACGGTCCTCGACGACATGGCCGTACGACTGGGCGCGCACCGGACGGTCGTGCCGGACGCGGAGCACTCGCCGAACATGGACCAGCCCCTGCCGACGGCCCACGGCCTCGCCGATTTCTGGGACAAGGTCCACCAGGACGGGGACGACCTCTAGCCGACGGCCCTCCCCCCGCCGCCGGTACCGGCCAGCACTGCTAGTACTGCGTCTGAAGGTGCTCCCAGAACCCGTCCCGCAGCGCGCGCCGCAGGTCCGCCTGGCCGCGCAGGGAGTACTGGAGGAGCCCCTCCGCCTCGACCAGGAGGTCCTGGTCGACGGAGCCGGGCAGGTACGGGTGGCCGGGCAGGAGTTCCCCGAGGGACTCCCTGCCCCGGGCCGCCAGCCACTTCGCGGCGATCTGCGCGCCGACGAAGCGGACGTCCTCGCGGGTGGGCCGGGCCGCGCCGGCCGGCTCGTAGGCGAGGGTGGTGCGCCGTGAGACGTACGGCTTGAAGAAGTCGAGGTCGAGCGTGCGCTGGCTGTCGACCTCCCAGAGCAGCGGCTCCGCCTGGTTGCGGCCCTCGGGGGCCTCGATGCCCCACAGGTGGACGCGGGCGCCGTAGCCCTGCGCCGCCTCCACCGCCGACACCAGGTCCTCGTCGCCGCCGAGGAGGGCCGCGTCGCTGATGGCGCGGTGCCGGGCGAGGGACTCCAGGTCGCTGCGGATCAGGGAATCGACGCCCTTCTGCTGGTTGTTGGCGTTGAGGTTGCCCAGGCGGACCTTGACGTCCGGGAGTTCGGCGATGGACTGCTGCTCGGCGGTGTGGATGCGGCGCCGGGCGCCGTCGTACCAGTAGACCCGCAGCAGCCGGCTGTCCGCGAAGATGGTCCGTGCCCGGTCGATGAGCGCCTCGATCAGGCCCTCGGCGTCCAGGTCGAAGGCCCGGCGGTCCTCGGTCCCCGCAACGAGCCGGCCCGCGGCCGCGTAGAGGTACCCCGCGTCGACGAAGATCGCATGGGTCGAGGGTGTCTTCGCCACCTCGGCGAGCATGCGGTTCAGCAGCTCGTTCGTGCGGTCGATGCGGGCGGCGAGAGCCGCGAGGTCGTCGTTCATCACCTCCATTCTCCTGGCGGTCACGCTGCGAACACAACCGGTCCCGTTCGGTCCACCGAAGCTCCCTTACTCGTTAGTAATTAGTCGTTCGAAAAATTTCTTTAGCGTAGGGAATGTTTGTAACACGCACCGCGTTGAATACGAACAGACCAGGGGGCACCGTCGTCCCATGGGTCACTCATCAGTAGTTCTCCTCAGGAGGATGACCAGACGAAGGGAGAAGCCATGCGCTTCGAAATCATGCGACTCGACGACGTCGACGGCACGCCCGTGGACAGCACCGTTGTGGACGCCGCCTCCGTCAACCGGATCGTTCAGCAGGCCGCAGCCATAGGGCAGCGGCTGTGGATCCGCCCGGCCGACACCTCGGCCTCGTAATCCGCGGATCCTCTCCACGCACTCCGGAGCCCCGTACGGCAGTCACTCGAATGCCGTACGGGGTTCCGTACGTTTTCCCCGGCGCCGGAGCAGCCCGGCCCCGGCCCCGATCCGCTCAGTTCCCCTGGATCACCTGCGTGACCCCGTTGATGATCTGCTGCACGGCGATCGCGGACAGCATCATGCCCGCGAGCCGTGTCACCAGCACCACGCCGCCGTCCTTGATGACCCGGATGATCAGCAGCGAATAGCGCATCACCAGCCACAGCACCACATGGATGGCGAGGATCGCCGTCCACACCGACAGCTGCGTGGCGGCACTGTCGGCCTTCTGCACGGCCAGGATCACCGACACGATCGCGCCCGGACCGGCGAGCAGCGGCATGCCCAGCGGGACGAGCGCGACATTGACGTCCTTGGTCTGCTTCGGCTCGTCGGTCTTGCCGGTCAGCAGGTCCAGCGCGATCAGCAGGAGCAGCAGCCCGCCCGCGATCATCAGCGCGGGCACAGACACATGCAGGTAGTCGAGGATCTGGTGCCCGAGGAGGCCGAACACGGCGATCACCCCGCCGGCCACGCAGACGGCCTGGAAGGCCATCCGCTTCTGGACGGCGGCCGGGCGTCCGGCGGTCAGCGCGAGGAAGACGGGGGTGATCCCGGGGGGATCCATGATGACGAACAGGGTGAGGAAGAGGGAGCCGAAGACGGCGAGGTCGAACATCGGTACAGGCCTTGCGGGAACGACGCGCACATACGCGAAAGTACGGGAAAGGGGCGGGGCCGCCGGGAGGACGGCGAAGGAGGACGGTCGCGGGAGCGGGACCGTGGAGGGTGAGACTCAGGACGCCGTGAGCGACCAGGCCGGCGGACGGCGAACGCGGGACGGACGACGGCGAACACTGGACGGACGACGGCGGACGCGGGACGAGACAGCGAATGCAGCACGGACGACGGCGGACACGGAACGGACGACGGCGAACGCAGGCCGGCCGGAGAACGGCGAACGCAGCCGGCGAACGGCGAAGGGTGAACGGACGGAGCCGAGCCCGAGCCTCAGGCCCCGCCGGTCCCCGGCACCGGGAACGCCCCCGTGGCGCGCCGCGTGATCTCCCCGTAGATCTCGGGGTCGGTCGTGTACTCGCCGAGCACACAGGTCTTCCGGCTGCCGTGGTAGTCGCTGGACCCGGTCACCAGCAGACCCAGATCACCGGCGAGCCCCCGCAGCCGCGCGCGGGTGTCCGTGTCGTGGTCCATGTGGTCGACCTCGATGCCGTCGAGGCCGGCGGCGGCCAGGTCGGCGATCGCGGACTCCGGCACCGTACGGCCGCGCTTGCTCGCACCCGGATGCGCGAAGACCGTCACCCCGCCCGCGGCCTTGACCAGGCGGATCGCCTCGAAGGGGTCGGTCTCGTGCTTCTCGACGAAGGCCCGTCCGCCGTCGGCCAGCCAGTCCTGCGTGAACGCGTCGCCCACGGTCGGGACGACTCCGAGCTCCACCAGCGCCGTGGCGACGTGCGGCCGCCCGACGGACCCGTCGCCGGCGATCCGCGCGACCTGCTCCCAGGTGACGGGCACGCCCAGCTCGTTCAGCTTGGCGATCATGCCCCGGGCGCGCGGCACCCGGTCGTCGCGCACGAGCTCCCGCTCGGCGAGCAGGCCGGACTCCTCCGGGTCGAACAGGTAGGCCAGCATGTGCATGCTGATGCCGTCGATACGGCAGGACAGTTCGGCGCCGGTGACGAGGGTGAGCCCCTCCGGCAGCGCGGCGATCGCCTCGGCGTACCCGCGTGTGGTGTCGTGGTCGGTGAGGGCGACGACGTCCAGGCCGGCCGCGGCGGCGTTGCGCACCAGCTCGGCCGGGGTGTCCGTGCCGTCGGAGGCCGTGGAGTGGCAGTGCAGGTCTATACGCACGACGCGGGCTCCAGGCGGTGACGGGGCGGAAGGGGACGCTCCAGCATAACCGCACCTCGCGCACCCCTGTCACACCCGCACCCCGGATGCACCCCCTACAGCAGACCCCTAGGGCTTCAACAGCCGCGGCGACAGCGCGCCGCACGGCACCAGCTCTATCTCCGCGCCCGCGTCCCGCAGGTCCGTCAGCACCAGTTCGTCGTACATGAGAAGCCCGGACTGCTCGGGCCACACCACCGCCCACAGCCACAGGCCGCGCGCCTCGCCCGCGAAGACCGCCCGGTCGTCGGGGGAGCCGGAGACGTGCCAGAGCGGGGTCGGGCGGCCGGCGGCCAGCACCTTGGCCTGGGGAGGCTTCTCGACGTTCAGATACGGGCCGGGGTCCGGCCCGTCGACGCCGGCGTACCGCGCACCGAGACCGACACCGAGTTCCTCTGCGACGAGGATCAGCTCGCCCACTCCTCCGAGCGGACCGGGACCGGAGCAGGCCACGGCGGAGGCGCGGCCGCCGCTGCGGTCGTCACCGGCGTACGCCACGCCCGTGAACAGCCAGCCGACCGGCAGCGGCCACGGCATCCACACCGGCACCTGGGTGCGGTGGACGACGACGCTGAGGGCCTCGACGCTGGGCGGGATCACGGGCTGCAGCGGATGCACCGTCCCGTGCACATCGCACTGCCAGGAATCGGCGAAGAGACCGGGAGCCCTGACCCGGCCACCACACTTCGGGCAACTGGGTTCGCCCCTCATAGAGCCCCACGGTCCTACCCCATTCCGTCCACGTCAAGGACGATCACCCGTCCGGGCGGAAGCGGGGGTACGGGTGGCGGAACCCTCCCCCTCCCGAGATAGATGCATCTTGCATTAATTAGATCGGCTAACTTACTGTGTGCATACACCAACCATCTACCGGGATTGGAGCAGGCATGGACCCCATCGACACGGGCTCCGCCGCCGGCACCGGAACGAACGGCATACTGCGGCAGCCCAAGGCGGTCTGGGCGACCGCCGGCGCGTCCGTCGTCGCCTTCATGGGCATCGGACTGGTCGACCCGATCCTGCCGTCCATCGCCCAGGGCCTGGACGCCACGGCCGGGCAGGTCTCCCTCCTCTTCACGTCCTACTTCCTCATCACCGCCTTCGCGATGCTGCTGACCGGCTTCGTCTCCAGCCGCGTCGGCGGCCGCAGGACCCTGCTGCTGGGCCTCGCCCTCGTCGTGGTCTTCGCGGGTCTGTCCGGCACCTCGGACACGGTCGGCCAGCTCGTCGGCTACCGCGCCGGCTGGGGCCTGGGCAACGCCCTGTTCGTCTCCACCGCCCTCGCGGTCATCGTCGGCGCGGCGGCGGGCGGCAGCGCGGCCGCGATCCTGCTGTACGAGTCCGCCCTGGGCCTCGGCATGGCGTGCGGGCCGCTGCTGGGCGCGCTGCTCGGCGACGCGAGCTGGCGCTACCCCTTCTTCGGCACCGCGGTCCTGATGGCGATCGGCTTCCTGTGCATCACGGCGTTCCTGAAGGAGCAGCCGCGGCCGGCCCGCAGGACCTCTCTGCTGGACCCCGTCCGGGCCCTCGGCCACGGCGGCCTCGCCTCGGTGGCCGGGTCGGCGTTCTTCTACAACTACACGTTCTTCACCGTGCTGGCCTTCACCCCGTTCGTGCTGAACATGACGCCCTACGCATCGGGTGCGGTGTTCTTCGCCTGGGGTGTGCTGCTCGCGGTCTTCTCGGTCGTCGTGGCGCCCCGCCTGCAGAAGCGGTTCGGCTCGCTGAAGGTGCTCGGCGGCTCCCTGGTACTGCTCGCCGCCGACGTGCTGGTCCTCGGCTACGGCGGCCACACCGCGGCCGTCGTCTGCACGATCCTGTCCGGCGCCTTCATCGGCGTGAACAACACCGTGTACACGGAGCTCGCCCTGGGCGTGTCGGACGCACCGCGCCCGGTGGCGAGCGCGGGCTACAACTTCGTGCGGTGGTTCGCGGCGGCGGCCGCTCCCTACTTCGCGCCCAAGATAGAGGAGTGGACCGACGTCCACGTCCCGTTCGTCGTGGCGGCGCTCACCGCGGCCGCCGGCGCGCTGGTGGTCGTCGTACGGCGCCGGGCGCTGGCGCACGACGCGGGCGAACTCGCGCCGCGGCACGCCACGGAGGACGGCGTCACCGTCTTCGCCGACTGAGCGGCGGAGGGCGTCACCGTCTTCGCCGACCGAGCCGGCGTCCGGTCAACCGGCGCTCACTCCGAGCCGGTTGGTGACCTTGCTCACGTGCCGTCAGTCCAGCGGGACGGGCCTGCGGGACGGATCCCGCAGGTCCGTCCCGTGCGTGAGCCAGCGCTCCTGGAGGGCCTGGGCCCCGTGCACGCGCTTCCAGGCCGCCTCGTTCGGCGTCATCGGCAGCAGCGGCAGGAAGCGGACCGGGTCGAGGGGTTCGTCGAGGTCCAGGTCCTCGACCAGACCGCCCGGCTCGGCGACCAGCACCGAGGTGAACGGCGCGCCGGGCCACAGGGGTTCACCGACGTCGAGGGAGGCGCCGGGGGTCACGACCACGCCCTCGACCTGCGGGGACGCGGCGAGCACGGCGAGCGGGCGGAGCACCTTGTCGGTGTCGGCGAGACCGCCGCGCACGGACAGGACCAACTCGGCGCGCGGTCCCCGGACCGGGTCGGCGACCATCGCGGTGGGGTCGCCCATCGGCTGCGCGGACATGCCGAGTGTGGCGTAGCGCAGGATGTCCCCCTCCTGGAAACGCAGCACCTCGATGCGGTCCGTACCGAGGAAGGTGACCGCGGCGCGGGCGTCGGGATCGCCCAGCGCGGTACGCAACCGGGCCTCGACCAAAGGGAGAACATCCGTCATGCCGCGAGAATAGAACTCGTCGGTACCGGGCAAAGCAGCGCCTTGACACTTCCGTCGACTGATACTCTGGCCCGGTGGTTCGGGGCAGCACGCAGAAGCGTCGCGATCAAGCCCCGACGCCGAAGGTACTCCCCCACGGGGGACCGGCTGGAGGAGGTGGGGCTGTCATGGATCGAAGTCGACCGTGCAGTACCACTCGCTCTTCCCGCCGCTGATGTAGCTCTGTGGCTCCGGCCGATCGCCGCCTCTCGCGCTCGCGTCTTCACACGGAAGAGCACTTCGTTTCGTTGTACCGGATCCGTCCGACCGGTCCCGCAAGGTCCGATCGTCCTGGTCCTTCTGATCTGAAGCAGTAGCTGAATCAGTAGCGAAACCCGCCACCGCGACGGTGCGGTGCTCCCCGCTTTGTGGACGTGCCAAACATCTGGAGTCAGGACGTCCCCATTCCGGGTAGTTCCACCCGTCGTCGGCGCCTTTTCGTTGCCCGTCGCGAAGGAGCCCGCCATGTCGATGATCCGCGACCTGCGTGCCGTGGTCCGCCCGTCCCGTCCCTCTCCGCGCAAGGACGGCCACGCGTACGACACCACCCGCGACCCCGCCACGCCCTCGGCCGTCGTCGACTGCGCCGTCTACCGCGACGGCGCCCGTGTCCACACCCCGGCGCCGCTCACCCCGCAGGAGGCGATGCGCCAGGTGCGGCGCGACGGCGGCTTCGTGTGGATCGGGCTCCACGAGCCCACCGAGGCCGAGTTCTCCGGGATCGCCGGCGAGTTCGGGCTGCACCCGCTGGCCGTGGAGGACGCCGTCCAGGCCCACCAGCGGCCCAAGCTGGAGCGGTACGACGACTCCCTGTTCACGGTCTTCAAGACGATCCACTACGTCGAGCACGACCAGTTCGACGCCAACAGCGAGGTCGTCGAGACCGGTGAGGTCATGTCCTTCACCGGCAAGGACTTCTTCATCACCGTCCGGCACGGCGGCCAGGGCTCGCTGCGCGGTCTGCGCCGCCGCCTCCAGGACGACCCCGAGCTGCTCGCCAAGGGCCCCTCGGCCGTGCTGCACGCCATCGCCGACCACGTCGTCGACGGCTACATCGCGGTCGCCGACGCCGTCCAGGACGACATCGACGAGGTCGAGACCGAGGTGTTCTCGCCGGGCCGCAAGGGCGCCCCGCGCGGCACCGACGCCGGACGGATCTACCAACTCAAGCGCGAGGTGCTGGAGTTCAAGCGCGCGGTCTCGCCGCTGCTGCGGCCGATGCAGCTGCTGAGCGAGCGGCCCATGCGGCTGGTCGACCCCGACATCCAGAAGTACTTCCGGGACGTCGCCGACCACCTCGCCCGTGTCCAGGAGCAGGTAGTCGGCTTCGACGAGCTGCTCAACTCCATCCTCCAGGCCAACCTCGCGCAGGCGTCCGTCGCCCAGAACGAGGACATGCGCAAGATCACGTCCTGGGCGGCCATCATCGCCGTACCGACCATGGTCTGCGGGGTGTACGGCATGAACTTCGACTACATGCCGGAGACCCACTGGAAGTACGGCTACCCCGTGATCATGTCGGTCACGGTCGTCCTCTGCCTGGGCATCCACCGCACGCTGAAGCGCAACGGCTGGCTGTGACCGCGCCTGGATAGGGTGAGGCCATGACACGCGAGCTGCTCGACCAGGCCCTCGTCGAGGAGGCCACCAAGAAGTCCGGTCTCATCTGGGTCAAGGCGTCCGGTGAGCCGACCGCGCGGGCGCTGTGGCACGTCTGGCACGAGGGCGCGGCCTGCCTGGTCGGTGACGGACCGGGCGAGCAGCCGCTGCCCGGCCTGGCCGACGGCGCGTCGGCCGAGGTGACCGTGCGCAGCAAGGACAAGGGCGGCCGGCTGGTCACCTGGACCGCCCGGGTCGTCCAGCTCGCCCCCGGCAGCGTGGCGTACGAGGCGGCCGTCGCCGACCTCAAGGGGAAGCGGCTGAACGCCCCCGACGGGGAGGCGATGACCGAGCGGTGGGCGGCCGAGTGCAGGGTGGTCCGCCTGGAGCCGACCGGGGATACGGTGCCGCTGCCCGAGGGCTCCCTGGCCGAGGCCCCGCGGCCGTCGCCGGCCACGACCCGGCGGGAGATCCCCGCGGCCCTGCCGCGGTTGCTGCTGAAGCGACGCAAGAGAAAGTAGCCGCCGCCGGCGCGGGAGCCGGTCCCGACCCCGCCCCGCAGCCGCCCCCGAGCGGTGACCCGGACCGAACCACCCGCGCGGCAGCACCCCCGAGCAGTGACCCGGGCGGAGCCCCGGCTCGCAGCCACCACCCCCGCGCCCGAACCGGGCCCGACCGCCCGCACGGCAGCCGGCCCCGAGCGGTGCCCGGGCGGAGCCCCGCAGCCATCCCCGAGCAGTGACCCGGGCGGAGCCCCGGCTCGCAGCCGCCACCCCCGCGCCCGAACCGGACCGGACCGCCCGCACGGCAGCCGGCCCCGAGCCGGATCGGACCGCCCGCGCGGCAGCCGGTCGGCGGGATCGCCCGCGCGGCCGGCCCCGGCGCTCACGACGTGGGCAGTTCCTTGCCGTAGTCCACCGTCTCGCCCTTCGCCGGTTCCTTCAGGGCGAAGTCCTCGCCCCACGCCGAGAAGCTCAGCGTGCCGGCGTCACCCGCGCGCACCAGGCGCAGCGGGTACGCCTTGCCCTCCAGGGAGACGTCCAGCGTGCCGCCGGAGCCGCCGTCCCCGGTGATGCGGACCGTGCGCTTGCCGGACTGCTCGTGGTACCCGTCCTTGCCCAGCGAGCCGTGCAGTGTCAGCAGGTCGCCGAGGAGCAGGTCCTTGTCCGTGAAGCCGCTGAACTTCTTGTACGAGGGGTCCCCGGACGGCACCTTCACGTACTTGCCGTCGAGCTTGTCCGCGGCCGCCGTGTCGGAGTCGCTGCCGGCCTCGCCGTCCTCGTTCTTCCAGAACGCCGCGTCCGCCTTCAGGTACAGCTGCTCCCCCACCCGCAGCAGGTTGAAGGACGCCCCCGCGGCGGTGACCGACCCCGTGCCGCCGTCCGACTTCAGACGCATGTCGAGCTTGTACGACTTCCCGCCGGCGACCACGGTCCCGGACAGCCGCACGGTGTCGGCCGCGGCCGCGGCCGCCTTCGTCTTCTTCTGGATCCGGTCCGCCGACAGCTTGCCGACGCCGTTCGTGCCCGCGTCCGGGTCCTCGCTGCACCCCGTCACGCCCAGGCCCGTCACGACCAGTGCGCACATCGCGCTCACCAGTGTCCGGCGGAGTGTACGGCCCTGGGGCATCGCAGTCACAGAGACAACAGCCTTTCTGCGGGGGAGTCCTGAACGGCGTACCGCAGCGTACCGGGGCTGCCTGGCGGCAGCGGAGCCAGTCCGTCC
Source organism: Streptomyces sp. NPDC059895 (assembly GCF_042731035.1). Lineage (NCBI taxonomy): Bacteria > Bacillati > Actinomycetota > Actinomycetes > Kitasatosporales > Streptomycetaceae > Streptomyces > Streptomyces sp. NPDC059895. The sequence goes on along the minus strand of NZ_JBHWKO010000019.1, from coordinate 3,244 downwards.
GCACCGCTCACCAGGGCGCAGCCGATCGGGACGGGCTAGCCTGAAGCCCGCACGAGCGGGCATTTGCGAAAAGAGCACCACGGGTAACAAAGGAGGTGCGGCCATGGCCGCGGGCGTCCCCCGGATCTTCGTCTCGCACCTCTCCGCCGTCGCCGTCTTCGACCCCAACGGCGACCAGGTCGGCCGCGTACGCGACCTGGTCGTGATGCTGCGCGTCCGGCGCCGGCCGCCGAGGCTGCTCGGGCTGGTCGTCGAACTGCCCACCCGCCGCCGCATCTTCCTGCCCATGACCCGGGTGACCAGCATCGAGTCCGGCCAGGTCATCACCACCGGCGTGCTCAACGTCCGCCGCTTCGAGCAGCGGCCCACCGAGCGCCTCGTCTTCGGGGAACTGCTCGACCGGCGCGTCACGCTGGCCGAGACCGGCGAGGAGGTCACCGTCCTCGACCTGTCCGTGCAGCAGCTGCCGGCCCGCCGGGACTGGGAGATCGACCGGATCTTCGTGCAGAAGGGGAAGAAGTCGGGCGCCTTCCGGCGCGGCAAGGGCGAGAAGCTCACCGTGGAGTGGTCGGCGGTCTCCGGTTTCTCCCTGGAGGAGCACGGGCAGGGCGCCGAGAGCCTCCTCGCCACCTTCGAACAGCTGCGCCCCGCCGACCTCGCCAACGTGCTGCACCACCTCTCCGCCAAGCGCCGCGCGGAGGTCGCCGCCGCCCTCGACGACGACCGTCTCGCCGACGTCCTGGAGGAGCTCCCGGAGGACGACCAGATCGAGATCCTCGGCAAGCTCCAGGAGGAACGCGCGGCGGACGTCCTGGAGGCCATGGACCCCGACGACGCCGCCGACCTGCTCGCCGAACTGCCCGAGGCGGACAAGGAGCGGCTGCTGAGCCTGATGAAGCCCGACGACGCGGCGGACATGCGGCGCCTGATGTCGTACGAGGAGCACACGGCGGGCGGTCTGATGACGACCGAGCCGATCGTGCTGCGGCCCGACGCCACCGTCGCCGACGCCCTCGCGAGGGTCCGCAACCGCGACCTCTCCCCCGCCCTCGCCGCCCAGGTCTACGTCTGCCGCCCGCCCGACGAGACCCCCACCGGCAAGTACCTCGGCACGGTCCACTTCCAGCGCCTGCTGCGCGACCCGCCCTACACCCTGGTCAGCTCCCTCCTCGACGACGACCTCCAGCCGCTGGAGCCGGACGCGGCGCTGCCCGTGGTCGCCGGGTTCTTCGCGACGTACGACATGGTCGCGGCGCCCGTCGTGGACGAGGCGGGGGCGCTGCTGGGCGCGGTGACCGTGGACGACGTGCTGGACCACATGCTGCCGGAGGACTGGCGGGAGACGGAGTTCCACCTGGGCGACGGTGACGGGGAGGTGCCCGATGGCCCCCGAGCGTGAGAGCGGCCGTGTCGAGCGCACCCCGGTCGGCGCCACCGCGGCCGGCCGGCCGGGAGCGGCCGGTGCCACCGCGACCGGCCGCCCCCGGGCCCGGCTGGACCAGCCGCGCCCGCCCCGGCGGCGCATCGTGCCCGAATGGGACCCGGAGGCCTTCGGGCGGCTGTCGGAGCGCATCGCCCGGTTCCTGGGCACCGGACGGTTCATCGTCTGGATGACGATCGTCATCATCCTGTGGGTGGTGTGGAACGTCTCCGCCCCGCGCGACCTGCGCTTCGACGAGTACCCGTTCATCTTCCTGACCCTGATGCTGTCCCTCCAGGCGTCCTACGCGGCCCCGCTGATCCTGCTCGCGCAGAACCGGCAGGACGACCGCGACCGGGTCAACCTGGAGCAGGACCGCAAACAGAACGAGCGGTCGATCGCGGACACCGAGTACCTCACCCGGGAGATCGCCGCCCTGCGCATCGGCCTCGGCGAGGTCGCCACCCGGGACTGGATCCGCTCGGAGCTCCAGGACGTGCTCAAGGATCTGGAGGACCGCCGGGACGGCCATGGCGTGGGGCACGGCGTATTCCCGGCAGTCCCGGCGGAACGGTCGCGCGGACGTGACGTAGACGACCGCTGACGGGCATCCCGGGGCGCCCGCGGCGCGCCGTACCATCGTCTCTATGGCTACGGAAGACGCGGTGCGCGAAGCACTGGCGACGGTGAACGACCCCGAGATCAACCGCCCCATCACCGAACTGGGGATGGTCAAGTCGGTGGAGATCGGCGCGGACGGAGCGGTCGCGGTCACCGTGTACCTGACGGTCTCCGGCTGCCCGATGCGCGACACGATCACGCAGCGCGTCACCGAGGCGGTCTCCCGGGTCGAGGGCGTCACCCGGGTCGACGTCACGCTCGACGTGATGAGCGACGAGCAGCGCAAGGAGCTCGCCACCGCCCTGCGCGGCGGCCAGACCGAGCGCGAGGTGCCCTTCGCCAAGCCGGGCTCGCTGACGCGCGTGTACGCGGTCGCCTCCGGCAAGGGCGGTGTCGGCAAGTCGTCGGTGACGGTGAACCTGGCGGCGGCGATGGCGGCCGACGGCCTGAAGGTCGGTGTCGTCGACGCCGACATCTACGGGCACAGCGTGCCGCGCATGCTGGGCGCCGACGGCCGTCCCACCCAGGTCGAGAACATGATCATGCCGCCGTCCGCGCACGGCGTGAAGGTCATCTCCATCGGCATGTTCACCCCGGGCAACGCCCCCGTGGTGTGGCGCGGTCCGATGCTCCACCGCGCGCTCCAGCAGTTCCTGGCGGACGTGTACTGGGGCGATCTGGACGTCCTCCTGCTGGACCTGCCGCCCGGCACCGGCGACATCGCCATCTCGGTGGCCCAGCTGGTCCCGAACGCCGAGATCCTGGTCGTGACGACGCCTCAGCAGGCCGCCGCCGAGGTGGCCGAGCGGGCCGGTTCCATCGCCGTACAGACCCACCAGAAGATCGTCGGCGTGGTCGAGAACATGTCCGGCCTGCCCTGCCCGCACTGCGGCGAGATGGTCGACGTGTTCGGCACGGGCGGGGGCCAGCTCGTCGCCGACGGCCTGACCCGCACGACGGGCACCTCCGTCCCCGTCCTCGGCAGCATCCCCATCGACGTCCGCCTCCGCGAGGGCGGCGACGAGGGCAGGCCGGTCGTGCTGACCGACCCGGGCTCTCCCGCGGGCTCGGCCCTGCGGGCGATCGCGGGGAAGCTGGGGGGACGGCAGCGCGGGCTGTCGGGGCTGTCCCTGGGGATCACCCCGAGGAACAAGTTCTAGCGTTCCGTACGACAACGGGGGCGCCGTCCGGCACGGACGGCGC
>NZ_JBHWKO010000018.1:0-159384 GCF_042731035.1 Streptomyces sp. NPDC059895 | reverse complement strand
CCCGTCGCCTTCGACGCCGACATGGACGGCCTCGTCGAGGAGACCCTGCGCGTCCTGCGCCACTGGATGTCCCACGGCGTGCGGATCTTCCGCGTCGACAACCCGCACACCAAACCCGTCGTGTTCTGGGAACGGGTCATCGCCGGGACCAACCGCACCGACCCCGACGTGATCTTCCTCGCCGAGGCCTTCACCCGCCCGGCGATGATGCGCACCCTCGCCGAGATCGGCTTCCAGCAGTCCTACACCTACTTCACCTGGCGCAACACCAAGGACGAACTGACGCAGTACCTCACCGAACTGTCGGGGGAGGCCGCCTCCTCCATGCGGCCCAACCTCTTCGTCAACACCCCCGACATCCTGCACGCCTACCTCCAGCACGGCGGCCGCCCCGCCTTCGAGGCCCGCGCCGTGCTCGCCGCCACCCTCTCCCCCACCTGGGGCGTCTACAGCGGCTACGAACTCTGCGAGAACACCCCCCTGCGCGAGGGCGGTGAGGAGTACCTCGACTCGGAGAAATACCAGCTCAAACCCCGCGACTGGGCGGCCGCCGAACGCGAGGGCCGCACCATCGCCCCGCTCATCACCCGCCTCAACCACATCCGGCGGACGAACCCGGCCCTGCGCCAACTGCGCGACCTTCACTTCCACCACGCCGACAAGGAAGCGGTGATCGCCTACTCGAAGCGGAGCGGTTCGAACACGGTTCTGGTGGCCGTCAACCTCGACCCCCACCACACCCAGGAGGCGACGGTCTCGTTGGACATGCCACAACTCGGCCTGGAATGGCACGAGTCGGCGCCGGTGCGCGATCTGCTCACCGGCGAGACCTACTACTGGGGCAGGGCCAACTACGTGCGTCTCGGACCGGGCGGCGCCCATGTGCTGACCGTCGGCCCGGAGTCCGGGGACAGTCCCCCGGGCGAGCATGGCACCGTCCTGCGACCGTCCAACCCGCAGATCGGAGGGTCACCCACACGATGATCGTCAACGAGCCCGTTCCGGACACCTTCGAGGACACCCCCGCGAAGGACCGCGACCCCGAGTGGTTCAAACGCGCGGTCTTCTACGAAGTCCTCGTCCGCTCCTTCCAGGACAGCAACGGCGACGGCGTCGGCGACCTCAAGGGCCTCACCGCCAAACTCGACTACCTGCAATGGCTCGGCGTCGACTGCCTCTGGCTCCCCCCGTTCTTCAAATCCCCCCTGAGGGACGGCGGATACGACGTCTCGGACTACACCGCCGTCCTCCCCGAATTCGGCGACCTCGCCGACTTCGTGGAATTCGTCGACGCCGCCCACCAGCGCGGCATGCGCGTCATCATCGACTTCGTCATGAACCACACCAGCGACCAGCACCCGTGGTTCCAGGAGTCCCGCAAAGACCCCGACGGGCCCTACGGCGACTACTACATGTGGGCCGACGACGACAAGCAGTACGCCGACGCCCGCATCATCTTCGTCGACACCGAGGTCTCCAACTGGACCTACGACCCGGTCCGCAAGCAGTACTTCTTCCACCGCTTCTTCTCCCACCAGCCGGACCTCAACTACGAGAACCCGGCCGTCCAGGAGGAGATGATCTCCGCGCTGAGGTTCTGGCTGGACCTGGGCATCGACGGCTTCCGCCTCGACGCCGTGCCCTACCTGTACGCCGAGGAGGGCACCAACTGCGAGAACCTCCCGGCGACCCACGAGTTCCTCAAACGGGTGCGGAAGGAGATCGACGCCCACTACCCGGACACCGTGATCCTCGCGGAGGCCAACCAGTGGCCCGAGGACGTCGTCGACTACTTCGGCGACTACGCCTCCGGCGGCGACGAATGCCACATGGCCTTCCACTTCCCGGTCATGCCCCGCATCTTCATGGCCGTCCGCCGCGAATCCCGCTACCCCGTCTCCGAAATCCTCGCCAAGACACCCGCCATCCCCACCCACTGCCAATGGGGAATCTTCCTCCGCAACCACGACGAGCTCACCCTCGAAATGGTCACCGACGAAGAACGCGACTACATGTACGCCGAATACGCGAAAGACCCGCGTATGCGCGCCAACATCGGCATCCGGCGGCGCCTGGCCCCCCTCCTGGACAACGACCGCAACCAGATCGAACTCTTCACCGCCCTCCTCCTCTCCCTCCCCGGCTCGCCGATCCTCTACTACGGCGACGAGATCGGCATGGGCGACAACATCTGGCTCGGCGACCGCGACGCCGTCCGCACCCCCATGCAGTGGACCCCCGACCGCAACGCCGGCTTCTCCTCGTGCGACCCCGGACGGCTCTTCCTGCCCACCATCATGGACCCCGTCCACGGCTACCAGGTCACCAACGTCGAGGCGTCCATGGCATCGCCCTCCTCGCTGCTGCACTGGACCCGCCGCATGATCGAGATCCGCAAGCAGAACCCCGCCTTCGGACTCGGCTCCTACACCGAGCTCTCCTCCTCCAACCCCGCCGTCCTCGCCTTCCTCCGCGAGTACGAGGACGACCTCGTCCTGTGCGTGCACAACTTCTCGCGCTTCGCCCAGCCCACCGAGCTGGACCTGCGCCCGTTCAAGGGCCGTTTCCCGGTCGAGCTGTTCGGCGGGGTCCGCTTCCCCGCCATCGGCGAACTGCCCTACCTGCTCACCCTCGCAGGACACGGCTTCTACTGGTTCCGGCTCCGCAGGGACGCCGCCTAGAACCCTGCGGCGGGGCGGTTTCCCCTGCCCCGCCCGGGGCACGCAGAAGTAGCACCCCGACCCTCCGGGGAAAGGAATGTGACGCAATGGCGGACACTGTCACACTCTCCGGCACGACAGCCCCTGGTCTCCTCGCGTCACTGACGCCCCTGCTGCGGGAGTGGCTGCCGCGGCAGCGCTGGTTCGCCGGCAAGGGGAGTCCGGTCACCGGGTTCACACCGGTGGCGGCCACCGAGCTGCTGCCCGCGGGAGGACGGCTGGGCCTGTACCACCTGCTGATCCGCGCGCATCAGACGACCGGGTACGGCGACACCTACCAGCTCCTGATAGGGGCGCGCGAGGCGCTGCCGCCCCGGCTGGCGCCCGCGCTGATCGGTCATGTGCAGGACGGACCGCTCGCCGGGCGGACCGTGTACGACGCCCTCTACGACACCCGGCCCGCCGAGGTGCTGCTGGAGGCACTGCGCACCGGGGCCCGGGTCGGCGCCCTGCGCTGCGAGCGCGATCCGGCCCAGGAGATCCGCACCGGCCTGGTGCCCCGGCGGTTGACGTCCGAGCAGTCCAACTCGTCGGTCGTCTATGGAGATACGTTTATTCTGAAGCTGCTGCGCCGGGTCGTCCCCGGCGTCAACCCCGACCTGGAGTTGCCGCTGGCCCTGGCCCGCGAGGGCTGCCCCCGGGTGCCGGCGCCGACGGCGTGGATGCACGCCGAGCTCGGCGGCGAGCCGTACGTCCTCGGGGTGCTCCAGCCGTACGTGCAGGGCGCGGCGGACGGCTGGGAGCTGGCGCTGCGGGAGCTGGCCAAGGGGGAGGACTTCGCCGCCGAGGCGCGGGCGCTGGGCCGCGCCACCGCCGAGGTGCACACCGCGCTCGCCCGCGCGCTGCCCACGGCCACCCTGGGGTACGCCCAGTTGGGGCCGCTGGTGGACGGCATGACCGAGCGGCTCGACGCGGCCGCGCGGGCGGTGCCCGCGCTGCATCCGTACGCACCCGCCCTGCGCACCGCCTTCACCGCGCTGGCCGACCTCGCGGCCGAGGGCCACACCTGGACCGCCCAGCGCGTCCACGGCGACCTGCACCTCGGGCAGTGTCTGCGCGCGCCCTCCGGACAGTGGGCGCTGATCGACTTCGAGGGCGAGCCGGCCCGTCCGCTGGCGGAGCGCCGGATGCCGCAGCCGACGGTGCGGGACGTGGCGGGCATGCTGCGGTCCTTCGACTACGCGGCCCACTCGGCCGACCCGCCGGCACCGGGCTGGGCCGAGGCCTGCCGGGCCGCCTACTGCTCCGGGTACGCCGAGGTGGCCGACGCCGACCCGCGCACCGACCCCGTCCTGCTGCGGGCCTACGAGACGGACAAGGCCGTCTACGAGGTCGTCTACGAGGCCCGGCACCGTCCCGACTGGCTCTCCGTCCCGCTGTCCGCGATCCGCAGGCTCGCCGCATCCGACCCGTTCTGAGGAGGCTTCACCCGTGACTCCCAGTCCCCCGTCCGACGGTCCGGACCCGAAGAAGAAGGCCACCGCGAAGAAGGCGGCGGCGAAGGCGGTGACACAGAAGGCGGCGGCGAAGAAGGCGGCGACGGCGGGCAGGACGACGGCGGCGGGCAAGAAGGCCACCGCCGAGAAGGCCGCCGCGAAGAAGGGCACCGCCGGGGGGTCCGCCGCGAAGAAGGTCCCCGCGCAGAAGACCGCGGCCGGGCGGACCTCGGTCGAACAGCCCACGGTCCGGACGGCCGCCACCGAGAAGACCGTCGCCGAGAAGGCCGGCGCCAAGAAGGCCATCGCCAAGAAGGCGGCTGCCGGTCAGGACACCGCCGGAAAGCCCGCCGCGAAGAAGGTCCCCGCGCAGAAGTCGGCCGCGGCCGCACAGGCACCCGCGCGCAAGGCGGCCTCCGAGAAGGCTCCCGCGAGGAAAGCACCGGCGGGCAAGGCAGCCGCCCAGAGGGCTCCCGCGAGGAAGGCACCGGCGGGCAAGGCGGCGGCGGAGAAGGCACCGGCGGCGCACGTCCCGGCGGCGCACGCCGAGGTCCGGGAGCCCGCCGTCACGTCCCCGGACGTAGAGGCCGGGGTGGTGTCCCCGGACGTGCAGGCCGGGGTGGTGTCCCCGGGCGTGGAGGCCGGGGTGGTCCCCTCCCCCGCCCTGGACGCCGCCGACCGGGAGCGGCTGCTGCACGGCACGCACCACGATCCGCACTCCGTGCTGGGCGCGCATCCGACGCCCGGCGGGGTCGTCTTCCGGGCCTTCCGGCCCTACGCGCTGTCCGTCGCGGTCGTCGGGGGCGGCGTGCGCGCCGACCTCCACGACGACGGCGACGGCTTCTTCTCCGGTCTGCTGCCCCTGCGCGAGGTGCCGGAGCACCGCCTCGTCGTGACGTACGAGGGCACGGTCCAGGAGACCGAGGACGCGTACGGCTTCCTGCCCACGCTGGGCGAGCTGGACCTGCACCTGATCGGCGAGGGCCGGCACGAGCGGCTGTGGACGGTGCTCGGCGCGCACCCCATGACCCACCAGGGCGTGACCGGCACCCGTTTCTCGGTGTGGGCGCCGAACGCGCGCGGGGTGCGGGTGGCCGGCACCTTCAACTACTGGGACGGCACCGGCTTCCCGATGCGTTCGCTCGGCTCGTCCGGGGTCTGGGAGCTGTTCGTGCCGGGCATCGGGGAGGGCGAGCTGTACAAGTTCGACATCGCCCGGCCGGACGGTTCGCACACGCTGCGCGCCGATCCCCTGGCCCGCCGTACGGAGACGCCGCCGGCCACCTCGTCGATCGTGCACGCCTCCCACTACGCGTGGGGCGACGAGGAGTGGCTGGCGCGCCGCGCCGACCGGCCGGCCCACGAGGCCCCCTTCTCCGTGTACGAGGTCCACCTCCCGTCCTGGCGTCCGGGGCTGACGTACCGCCAGCTGGCGGAGCAGCTCCCGGCCTACGTCAAGGACCTGGGCTTCACGCACGTCGAGCTGATGCCGGTCGCCGAGCATCCGTTCGGCGGCTCCTGGGGCTACCAGGTCACCGGTTTCTACGCACCGACGGCCCGGCTCGGCACCCCCGACGACTTCAAGTACCTGGTGGACCGACTGCACCGGGCCGGGATCGGCGTCCTGATGGACTGGGTTCCGGCGCACTTCCCGCGCGACGACTGGGCGCTCGCCGAGTTCGACGGGCGGCCCCTGTACGAGCACGCGGACCCGCTGCGGGCCGCGCACCCCGACTGGGGCACCCTGGAGTTCGACTTCGGGCGGCGCGAGGTGCGCAACTTCCTGGTGGCGAACGCCGTGTACTGGTGCGAGGAGTTCCACATCGACGGGCTGCGCGTCGACGCCGTCGCCTCCATGCTCTACCTCGACTACTCGCGCGAGCCCGGCCAGTGGACGCCCAACGAGCACGGCGGCCGGGAGAACCTGGACGCGGTGGCGTTCCTCCAGGAGATGAACGCCACCGTGTACCGCAGGACCCCGGGCGTCGTGACGATCGCCGAGGAGTCGACCGCGTGGGACGGTGTCACCCGGGCCACGCACCACCGGGGCCCGAGCGGCTTCGGCGGGCTCGGCTTCGGCCTGAAGTGGAACATGGGCTGGATGCACGACTCGTTGCAGTACATCGGCCACGAGCCTGTCCACCGCAGGTACCACCACCACGAGATGACCTTCTCGATGGTGTACGCCTACAGCGAGAACTACGTCCTGCCGATCTCCCACGACGAGGTCGTCCACGGCAAGCGCTCGCTGGTGTCGAAGATGCCGGGCGACTGGTGGCAGCAGCGCGCCGACCTGCGCGCCTACCTGGCCTTCATGTGGGCCCACCCGGGCAAGCAGCTGCTGTTCATGGGGCAGGAGTTCGCCCAGGGCGCGGAGTGGTCCGAGGCCCACGGCCCCGACTGGTGGCTCCTCGACCCCGCCTACGGCGCCGAGGCCGACCACCGGGGCGTCCGCGACCTGGTCCGCGACCTGAACGCCGTCTACCGGTCGACGCCCGCGCTGTGGGAGCGGGACACCGACCCCGACGGCTTCCGGTGGGTGGCGGGCGACGCCGCCGACGACAACGTCCTCGCGTTCCTGAGGTACGACGCCGACGGCACGCCCCTGCTGGCCGTCTCGCACTTCGCCCCCGTCGTCCGCCCCGACTACCGCCTCGGCGTCCCCGGCGACGTCCCCGCCTGGCTGGAGGTCCTCACCACCGACTCCGAGCGGTACGGCGGCAGCGGCGTCGCGCATCCCGACCCGATCAAGCCCGAGCCGCAGGGTGCGCACGGGCGCCCGGCGAGCATCCGGCTGACCCTGCCCCCGCTGGCGACGGTGTGGCTGCGGCCTGCCTAGAGGCCCTGGCCTAAGGCTCGGTCAGCGCTTCGACGAGCTCGGGGAGCTCACGCAGCGTACGCAGGGCGCGGGGGATGTCGAGGGCGATCGCCTCGGCCTGTCCCCGGCTGAACGCGAACCGTACGTTCCCCTGGCGCGCCTTGTCGGCCATCAGGTCCAGGGTCTCCCTGGCCCGGCGCGACTCGTCGAGCAGTCTGCCGACCCGGACCTTCAGTTCCTCCGCCAGCTGATCGAGAGGAGAGACGTCCGACGGAGCGGGCGGCGACGCGGACGCGGGGGGAGTGGGAGTGGGGTCCTGTCCCGCGTCCGCGGCCGTCCGGGACGCGGGGAGGGACCCCGGTGCGCCGCCCAGTGGCGCCGCGGGATCCGTCCCCGCGGCGGTGTGGGAAGGCTCCGTCGCGGGCCGACCCGCGCTGCCCGCGACGGGTGCGCCCGGCGGCCCGGGCGGAGCCGGACGCGGGACCCTGGGCCTGGCCGGCCGCTTCCCCGTCTCCTTCGGGAACTCGCGGTTGAACCACGCGATCTTCATCGGCTCCACGAGCCGCTCCCCCGACTTGTTGACCTTCCTCGGCGTCCGGTCGCCCTGGTCCATGGCCAGGGCGAGTTCCCGGAGCACCGCGACCGCCTGCTCCCTGCTGTTGTTCCGCAGGGCGTTCAGCGTGTTGCGCACCGTACGCCGGACGCGTGTCGCCTCCGTACCGTCGTCCTCGTCGGCTTTCTGTCCGGTCAGCGAGCCCCGGTCGGCCTCGATGATGCCGAAGGCGGCGAGCCAATGGGCGGCGCGGAAGCTGACGAGTTCCTCGAAGGCTTCCTCGTCGGACTCGGCGATGGCCAGGAGGTCCCGCAGCGGGCGGCCGGAGAGCTGGATACCGGCGCGCACGTCCCCCACCTGGAACATCTCACCGATGCGCGGGTTCCAGGCCTTGGGGTAGCTCTCGGACGTCAGGGCCGACCAGGCGCGGGCTCGGCGGTTCACCTCGGGGGCCGTCAGCTGTGAGGGCGGCGACTCGCTGAGCGCCCGCCGGATCAGGAACTGCTTCTCGCGGTCGGTCGGGAAGAGTTCCTCCAGCAGCATCATGGAGCGCAGGTCCCTGAGTTCGCTCACCGAAGCGTCGCCCGGGACGCCCGGCAGATCGGTGACCGGCGCTGACCCGGACAGTACCTCCGCGGTCCTCTCGTCCAGGCGGCCCGCCGCCAGGTACGTGCCGAGAACGCTGCGGGCGAGGGCGCGGCTTCGGTCGTTCTGCTCGAACTCCAGTGGCGGGTGGACGTGATCGCGCCGGTTGCTCATCTGCACGATGCGGTACAGGCGGCGTGGTGTGGTGCTGCCCAGCACGAGGTGTGCCTCGACAACGGCGACGTTGCGGGCCAGGACCGCTCGAAGGCCGCTGTCCGGCTCCCAGCGTTCCACGGTCGCGTACTCGTCGTTGAGGGTCTCCGACAGCAGGGTCAGCCACTCGGCGGGGTCGAAGACGAGCGTCTCGCCCTCCCCTCCCAGCCGTTTGAGAGGCATGCCGGTGAGCACCTCCGCGGAGGTCACGCCGAAGATCTCCTGGCGTTCCTTCGTGCGGTTGTTCCCTCGAACGGCCATCCAGCCCCAATGATCGGAGGGGTGCAGGGGCTGACCGTCCTCACCCACCAGCGGGGGCTCTTCGAGGTGGAACTGCTGGGCGACATAGAGGCCGGGTTCCTGCTGGCCGTTGAGAACGAGGTCCTGTTTCAGGTCGTACGGCCGATGTCCGACGTGACTGCCCAGGGCCTCGACCGCCAACTGCACGTTGGCGATCAGTTCGTCCCGGCTCGCCACCTGGCTGCGCAGCGCGGCACGGACCTCTTCCCGGCCCTCGGCGTTCATCGTCGTCCACGGGTACACCCGGGCCAGGGCGCGCTGTTCCCCTCTCACGACCGATGGATCGGCGGGGGAGTGCCAGGCCGAGCTGATGCGTTCGTTGTTCTCCCAGACGACCCCTCCCGCGCCGTGCATACTGACGGCCAGAACGGTCATGTCACCGGCATCGGTGCTGACGCGCCGCAGGGCGCTCTCTGCCAGACGACGGCGCCCGGCGCCGTCCGCCGCCCCGATCAGGCTGCACGGCTGTACGAGGAACGGTGCGATGTTGGCGAGCGCGTCCCGGGGAACGTTCACTCCCGGTGTCGCGCTCGCCGCATCGATCCACTCCTCCCGCTCCTCCTCGGAAGCGGGCAACGGAAAAGGACGCTCGCTGTCAGCCATGGAATCCCCCTGCTCTCCGTCACTGCTTTCGCAGCAGAGAGTGACAGAAGGGCGACAGGGGCTGGTCGATTGGCCTTATGAAACCCGCTTTCGATCACAATCGATCGTTACATGCCCTAGCTCCGCGCGAAATTGACAGTGACGCCGAGGGCGATGCTGAAGAGAGAGATCAGGGTGTTCCAACGAGCCCTCCGTTCCTGCCGCTTGTGCATCTCCTCGACGCTGCCCTTCAACTCGGCCACCTCTCGACTCAGCATCTCGATAAGCGGTCTCAAGGCGTCGGAGTCGGACGAATCACCGTTCCCGGGTGCGGACATGAAAGATCCTTCGATGTGCTCCACGACGCCGGGCTGCTGCCCGACGGCAGCAGATTGGCAGGTAGCCCACGCGGCGTCGAGCACCCGCCCTGAATCGATCAGCTCTGCACGAGTCCCCTTCGAATCAGCGACACATGAACGCGTTCGCATTGCCGAAAATGAAATCAATGGCCAACGCTTCGAATCGCGAACCACACCGCTGCGCAACCTGACCGCTGCCTCCCCTTCCCCCGCCCTCCCCCCTCCCCCGCCGTGGAAGAGGGACGGGTTGCCCTGGAGGCGAAGGCCTGATATGCGGCCAACTGAACCTCGGAGAAGGCAAGTTCGCGAACCGCGAGCACTCCTGCGGCAGTCGGCGCGGACTGCCGCGGCACGTCGGCCCCCGTTACGGGAGTGGCTCCGCCAGCGCCCGCGCCAGCGCCTCGGGCAGTTCCCCGGTGTGGACCACGCCGAGCCGCTGGGTGGCCCGGGTCAGGGCGACGTACAGGTCGCTCGTTCCGTACCCGCCGGGCTCGACCACGAGCACCGAGTCGAACTCCAGGCCCTTGGACTGCCGGGGGTCGAGGAGGACGACCTTGCGCGTCAGGTCCGGTTCGGCGCCCGCGGTGACCCCGTCCAGCCGGGCGGCCAGACGGCGGTGCAGCTCGCGCGGGGCGATCACCGCGAGCCGGCCCTCCGCGGGGGTCAGCTCGCCGACCGCCTCGGCGACCGCGCCGGGCAGGTCGTCGGTGGCACGCGCCCAGGGCCGGACGCCGGTGGACCGCACCGAGCCCGGCGGGGCGAAGCCGGGCCGCTCGGCGCGCACGACGGCCGCGGCGACCTCCATGATCTCCGCCGGGGTGCGGTAGTTGACGCCCAGGCGGGTGTGCTCCCAGCGGTCCCCGACGTACGGCCGGAGGATCTCCGACCAGGAGCCGACGCCGGCCGCCTCCGCGGTCTGGGCCGGGTCGCCGACCAGGGTCATCGAGCGGGTCGGGCTGCGCCGCATCAGCAGCCGCCACGCCATCGGCGACAGCTCCTGCGCCTCGTCGACGATGATGTGCCCGAACGCCCAGGTCCGGTCGGCCGCCGCCCGCTCGGCGGCGCTGCGGTGATCGTCCTCCTCGTGCCGTTCGGCGAACCGCTCGGCGTCGATGATGTCGTGCGCGGAGAGGACCTCTCCGGCCTCCGGATCGTCCTCCTCCTTGTCCTCGAACTCGTAGGTGCGGGAGGCGTAGGAGACGTCGAGCACGCCCTGCGCGTAGGCGATCTGCCTCTCCCGCTCACGCCACGCGTGGGCCCGCGCCGCCCGGTCGTCCTCGCCGAGGAGCTCGGCGGCCTCGTCGAGCAGCGGGACGTCCGCGACCGTCCACGCCCGGGTCACCGGACGGCGTACGGCGGCCACGTCCTCGTCGGGGACGTAGCCCTCGGGGTCGGCGAGGAGGTCGGCCACCACGCGCTGCGGGGTGAGCACCGGCCACAGCCGGTCGATCGCGGACCACACCTCGGGGTTCTCGGCGAGCTCGTCGCGGATCTGGGTGATGTCGCTCGCGTCGAGGAGGCTGGACCCGTCGTAGGGGTCGGTGCCGACGCGCTCCGCGTACAGCTCGGTGAGCGTGTTCAGGATGTGGCCCTCGAAGTGCTCGCGGGCCGCGTTGTGCGGCAGCTTCGCGGCCCGGGTGCGCTCCCGGGCGACGCTGACGAGCCCGTCGTCGAGCATCAGGACCTCGCGGTCGTGCTCGATCGCGAGGACCGGGTCGGGCAGCGCCTGCCGGTCGCGTACGAGGGCGGCGAGGGCGTCGGCCATGTCGGCGCGGCCCTTCACGGCGGCCGCCTCGGGCGTGTCGCCGGCCGTCGCCCGGACGCCCGGGTACAGCTCGCCGACCGTGGCGAGGAGCACGCCGGTCTCGCCCAGCGAGGGCAGCACCTCGCCGATGTAGCCGAGGAAGGCGGGGTTGGGGCCGACGATCAGGACGGCCCGTTTGGCGAGCAGGTCGCGGTGCTCGTAGAGGAGGTAGGCGGCCCGGTGCAGGGCCACCGCGGTCTTCCCGGTGCCCGGCCCGCCCTCGACCACCAGCACCCCCCGGTGCGGGGCGCGGATGATCTCGTCCTGCTCGGCCTGGATGGTCTGCACGATGTCGGCCATGCGGCCGGTGCGCGCGGAGTTGAGCGCGGCGAGCAGGACGTCGTCGCCGGCCGGGTCCTCGTGGCCGGTGCGGGTGGCGTCGCCGAGGTCGAGGAACTCGTCGTGCAGGGCGGTGACCCGGCGGCCCTCGGTGGTGATGTGCCGGCGGCGGCGCAGGCCCATCGGGGTGTGGCCGGTGGCCAGGTAGAAGGGGCGCGCCACGTCGGCACGCCAGTCGACGAGGACGGGCGTGCGCTCGGCGTCGTTCAAACGCAGCCCGACCCGGCCGATGTGGTGGGCGGCGCCGGAGGCCAGGTCGATCCGGCCGAAGCACAGGGAGCCGTCGACGGCGTTCAGCGCGGCGAGCAGCCCCGAGCGTTCGGCGACCAGGATGTCCCGCTCCAGCCGGGCCTGCATGGGCTTGTCGCCCTGGGCGAGGGCGTCCGCTACGGAGGCCTCGGTGTCACCGCGCAGGGCGTCGACGCGGGCGTACAGGCCGTCGATGAATTCCTGTTCACCGCGCAATTCACTGTCTTCACTGCCCGGAAAACCGATGTTTGACAATTCCACTCCCGGCCGGATATACTGTGGTCACTGGACTTCCCCGCGAACCGCCCACAGCGAATTCGCGAACCATTGAATATACATAAAGAAATCCCCCGGGCGCAATTGCGCTCGGGGGATTTCTGCGTGCGGTGCGCGCGGTGCGCGCCGGGGGGTCAGAGGACGTCCGTCAGCTCCTCCAGCAGCCGCCGCTTCGGCCGCGCCCCCACCATCGCCTTCACCGGCTCACCGCCGCGGAACACCATGAAGGTCGGCATCGACAGCACCTTGTAGTGGTTGGTCGTCGCCGGGTTGTGGTCCACGTTCAGCTGCACCACCTTCAGGCGGTCGCTCGTCTCCGCGGCAAGCGCACCGAGCACCGGCGCCATCTGCCGGCAGGGCGGGCACCAGTCCGCGGTGAACTCCACCAGCACCGGCAGATCCGCCCCCAGCACCTCCGTCCCGAAATCCGCGTCCGTCACCTCGGGCACTCCGGCCGCCTTCGTCACCGTTCACGTCCTCCCAGTTCGCACACGGGTTCCGGACCCCCCGGAACCAGCGCCTCGGCGCCCAGCGTGTCCCGCGCCCGCTCGGCCCGCGCCAGCTGCCCGGCGACCTTCTCCCGGACCGCCCCCAGCTCGCCGATGAGCGCGTCCAGCTCGTCCAGCTTGCGCCGGTACACCGCGAGCGACGCCGGGCAGGAGTCGCCCTCCGGGTGCCCGGCGCGCAGGCACTCCACGAAGGGCCGGGTCTCCTCCAGGTCGAACCCGAAGTCCCGCAACGTCGTGATCTGCCGCAGCAGCCGCAGGTCGCGTTCGTCGTAGGCGCGGTGCCCCAGCTCGTCGCGGCGCGCGGGCAGCAGCCCCCGCGACTCGTAGTAGCGCAGGGTCCGCGTCGTGGTCCCGGCCCGTGCGGCCAGCTCGCCGATTCGCATACCGGTGAACGTACGGCTTGACGCCGACGTCAAGGCAAGACCGCGCCCCCGGAAAGGACGACGGAACAAGACGGCCGGGCGCCCCGCCCCCGGTCAGGGCGGGGCGGGCGCCCGGCGTGCCGGGCCGGGGGGGGCGGCCGTGGGGGGCGCCCTAGCGGCGGCGCCCGCGGCGCCCCGCCCCCGGGCGGGCCCCGGTTCAGGCGGGGCCGGGCGCCCGGAGTCCGGGGCCGGTGCGTCAGGCCTTGGCGAGCTCCTTCTCGCCGCCGCGCTCGCCGCCCGCCCGCGGCTCGAGCACGTCCGCCTCCGGGGCCGGGCCGCCGTGACCGTGACCGTCGTCGAGCAGGGTCCGCTCGTCGAAGGGGATCCGGCCGGCGAGCACCTGCTCCACGCGCGCCTTGTCGATCTCCTTGGTCCAGGTGCCGATCAGGACGGTGGCGACGGCGTTGCCCGCGAAGTTGGTGAGGGCGCGCGCCTCGCTCATGAAGCGGTCGATGCCGACGATGAGGCCGATGCCGTCCACCAGGGCCGGCTTGTGCGACTGGAGGCCGCCCGCCAGGGTCGCCAGACCCGCGCCGGTGACCCCGGCGGCGCCCTTGGACGCGACCAGCAGGAAGAGCAGCAGCGGGATCTGCTCGCCGACCGACATCGGCGTGCCCATCGCGTCGGCGATGAACAGCGAGGCCATGGTCATGTAGATCATGGTGCCGTCGAGGTTGAAGGAGTAGCCGGTCGGGACGGTGATGCCGACGACGGGCCTGCTGACCCCGAGGTGCTCCATCTTCGCGATGAGGCGCGGCAGCGCGGACTCGGAGGAGGAGGTGGACAGGATCAGCAGGAACTCACGGCCCAGGTACTTGCAGAGCGTGAGGATGTTCAGGCCCGCGCAGATCCGCAGCAGCGCGCCGAGCACGAGGAAGACGAAGAGGAAGCAGGTGACGTAGAAGCCGAGCATCAGCACGGCCAGGCTCTTGAGCGCGTCCACGCCGGCCGAACCGGTGACCGCGGCGATGGCGCCGAAGGCGCCGAGCGGGGCGGCCCACATCACCATGGCGAGGATGCGGAAGACGAGCCGCTGGATGTGCTCGACACCGCGCAGGACCGGCTCTCCGGCCGGGCCCATCGCCTGGAGGGCGAAGCCGGCGAGCAGCGCGACGAGCAGGGTCTGGAGCACCTCGCCGCCGGTGAAGGCGGAGACGATGGTGGTCGGGATGACGCCCAGCAGGAACTCGGTGGTGTCCTTGGCCTCGGCCGACACCTGCGCCTGGCCGGTCTCCTTCACCGCGTCGGTGACCGCGAGGCCGGTGCCCGGCTCCAGGACGTTGCCGACGACCAGGCCGATGGCCAGCGCCACCAGCGACATCACCAGGAAGTAGCCGAGGGCGATACCGCCGACGGCACCGACCTTGGCGGCCTTGCGGACCGAACCGATGCCGAGCACGATCGTGCAGAAGATGATCGGCGAGATCATCATCTTGATCAGGTTCACGAAGCCGGTGCCGATGGGCTTCAGCTCGACGGCGAAGTCGGGGGCGATCAGACCCACCGCGATGCCGAGGGCGACCGCGACGATCACCGCGATGTACAGGTAGTGGGTCCGGTCCCGCTTGGCGGCGGGTGCGGCAGGTGCCGTATCGGGGGTGCTGCTGGCGGCCACGGCTACCCTCCTTAGACGTCTTCGTCGGCATCACCGGCGTGCGGCTCACGTCCGGGCGAGATAAGGGAACCCGGTGACTATCTCCCGGTGTGTGAGGGCGGTCACCCTTCCGTTCATTTAGTTCACGCCCGAGGTCAGGGGCACACTGACGGGATGCGCCTGCCCGTCCCCCGACCCCGCAGCCTGGCCGGCCAGCTGTTCGCCATGCAGGCCGTGCTGATCGCGGTCGTCGTGGCGGGTTGCGCGCTGTTCACCTACGTCAGCGACCGCTCCCAGGCCGAGGAGGCGGCGAGCCGCCAGGCCACCGCCGTGGCCCGCTCGGTCGCCGACGCCCCCTCCGTGCGGGAGGCGATCGGCACCGCCGACCCCACGGCCGAGCTCCAGCCGTACGCGACGCGGATCATGCACGACACCGAGGTCGACTTCGTCACGATCATGAGCCCGGACGGCATCCGCTGGACCCACCCCGACACCGACGAGATAGGGCGGCGGTTCCGCGGCAACACCGCGCGGGCGCTGAAGGGCGAGACCTTCACCGAGACCTACACCGGCACCCTCGGCCCGTCCGTCCGCGCGGTCACCCCCGTGCGGGACGACGACGACCGGATCGTCGGCCTGGTCAGCGCGGGCATCAAGGTGGAGGCGATCAGCAGGCGGGTCTCGGACCAGGTCACGGCCCTGTTCGGCGTCGCGGCCGGCGCCCTCGTCCTCGGCGCGGTCGGCACCTACGTCATCAACGCCCGCCTGCGCCGCCACACCCACGGCATGAACGCGGCCGAGCTGAGCCGGATGCACGACTACCACCAGGCGGCGCTGCACGCGGTCCGCGAGGGCCTGCTCATGCTGGACGGCCAGTACCGGGTGGCGCTGATCAACGACGGCGGCCGCGAACTGCTGGGGCTCCGCGGGGAGGTCGTCGGCCGCTCCGTCGCCGACCTCGGTCTGCCCGCGCCGCTGACCGGCGCGCTGCTGGCCTCCGGACCGCGGGTGGACGAGGTGCACCTGACCGCCGACCGGGTGCTGGTCGTGAACACCTCCCCGGTGTCCGGCGGTGAACGGCGCGGCACGGTGGTCACCCTGCGCGACGTCACCGAGCTCCAGTCCCTGATGGGCGAGCTGGACTCGGAGCGCGGCTTCACCCAGGCACTGCGCTCCCAGGCCCACGAGGCGGCGAACCGGCTCCACACGGTCGTCTCGCTGATCGAACTGGGCCGCGCGGACGAGGCCGCCGACTTCGCGACCGCCGAACTGGAACTGGCCCAGGCCCTCACCGACCAGGTGGTCTCGGCGGTGAGCGAGCCGGTGCTGGCGGCCCTGCTCCTGGGCAAGACGGCCCAGGCCAACGAGCGGGGCGTGGAGCTGGTGGTCTCCCGGGAGAGCGGCCTGGACGACGGGCTGCTGCCGCGGTCGCTGCCCGCCCGCGACCTCGTCACCATCCTCGGCAACCTCATCGACAACGCCGTGGACGCGGCCCGGGGCCGCGCGCCGGCGCGGGTGACGGTGACCGCGTCGACGGAGGGCCGCGCCGGACCCGGCGGCAGCGGGGAACTGGTCCTCCGGGTGGCGGACACGGGGGCGGGAGTGGACCCCGCGCACGCCTCCCAGGTCTTCGAACGCGGCTTCTCGACCAAGCCGGCCGGCCCCGGCGGGCGCGGCCTGGGCCTCGCCCTGGTCCGCCAGGCCGTGCACCGCCACGAGGGCACGCTGTCGGTGGCGGAGGCCGACGGGGGCGGGGCGGAGTTCACCGTACGGCTGCCCCTGCGGACGGCGGCCGGCGCGGCACCGGTACCGGGAGGCCGGACGTGACGGGCGGGACCGGCGGGAGGGGCGTGACTGGCGGTACGAACGTGACTGGCGGAACCGGCGGAACCGGCGGAACTTGCGGGACAGGCGGAACCGGCGGGACGGGCGAGGAGCAAATCCGCGTCCTGGTCGTCGAGGACGACCCGGTGGCCGCCGACGCGCACGTCCTGTACGTCGGACGGGTGCCGGGATTCGTCGCGGTGGGCAAGGCCCACACCGGTGCGCAGGCCCGGCGCCTGCTGGACCGCACACCGGTCGACCTGCTGCTGCTCGACCTGCACCTGCCGGACGGCCACGGGCTGCAACTGGCCCGGTCCCTGCGGGCCGCCGGCTACCGCGCGGACGTGATCGCGGTGACGTCGGCGCGGGACCTGACGGTGGTCCGCGAGGGGGTGTCGCTGGGTGTCGTGCAGTACGTCCTGAAACCGTTCACCTTCGGCACGCTGAGGGACCGCCTGGTGCGGTACGCCGAGTTCCGGGCGGCCGCGGGCGAGGCGAGCGGCCAGGACGAGGTGGACCGCGCACTGGCCGCCCTGCGCGCCCCGGGACCGGCGGCGCTGCCGAAGGGGCTGAGCGGGCCGACGCTGGAGCGGGTGGTGGGCGCCGTGCGGGAGGCGGAGGAGGGGCTGACCGCGGCGGCGGCCGCCGAGGCCGTGGGCATCTCGCGGATCACCGCGCGCCGGTACCTGGAGCACCTGGTGGAGGCGGGGCAGGCGGTGCGGCAGCCGTTGTACGGGCAGGTGGGGAGGCCGGAGCTGGTGTATCGGTGGGTTCGGGGGAGCCGGGGGAGGTGAGGGCCCCGGCGAGGGCCCGGGCTCCCGCGGTCTCGCGTCCGGTGAACCCGGGGGCCCGGGCCGGCAGGGAGTCCAGGGCGGTGGGCGCGGCCGCCGGCCGGCCGTACTCGACCTTCCCGATCACCGGGCCGTTGAACTCCCCGCCCTGGAAGTCGA
This sequence comes from Streptomyces sp. NPDC059895, assembly GCF_042731035.1. Lineage (NCBI taxonomy): Bacteria > Bacillati > Actinomycetota > Actinomycetes > Kitasatosporales > Streptomycetaceae > Streptomyces > Streptomyces sp. NPDC059895. The sequence continues at coordinate 141,851 of NZ_JBHWKO010000018.1, read as the reverse complement.
CATGGTCGTCGTACCGGCTCATGCCCCGCCGCCGCCCCCGCTGCCGCCCCCGCTGCCGCTCCCGAACGGCACCGCGTACCGCACGACGTACACCCCCAGCCCCAGCACGCCCCCCGCCTCCACGACGGACAGCACCAGCAGTCCCGCCGAGACATCGCCTCCGGCCCAGTACACGACCAGCGCGCCCAGCGGCACGACGCAGAACGCGACCAGGTCCACCACGCACTGCACGAGCTTGCGCGAGAACCGGCGGGCGTCGTTGCGGTGGAAGCTCTCCCATCCGAAGGCCTCCGCCGCACCGGCGAGCCCGGCGAGTCCGGCGAGCCGGGGCCCCAGATCGCCCCGCACATAGCGCCCGATCGCGGAGATCTTCTCGTCGTTGACCAGGTACGTCCACCCCAGCACGACGCACACCGGCGGCAGGGCGAGCAGCATCTGCGCCTGCTTCGCCTGCGCCGCGGCGGCGATCACCGCCGCCACCACGGCCAGCGTCACGTACAGCAGGTTGTCCCGGAACCCGATCCGCGCCTTCTGCTCGTCCTTGACGCTCTGGTACTCGGCGAGCAGCAACTGCCCGACGGTGACGTCCTGTTCTGCCACGGCAAGCGCCCCTTCCCCCGATGGCTCTGGCAGTACCTTAAAGGGGTGCCGGAGACAAAACCCACTGTCGTGGTCCTCACCGCGCTCGCGCTCGAGTACGCGGCCGTACGCGCCCACATCACCGACCGCGAGGAGGACGTCCACCCCGAGGACGGAACCCGCGTGGAGATCGGCCGTCTGGACGGCACGCCCTGGCGGGTGGCGCTCGCCGAGCTGGGCGAGGGGGTGGACAACGCGGCCGCGATGACCACGCAGATCATCAACTGGCTGCGCCCGCAGGCCGTGCTGTTCGTCGGCATCGCGGGCAGTCTGAAGGACGACATCGCGGTCGGGGACGTCGTCGTGGGCACCAAGGTGTACGCCGTCCACGGCGGCAAGTGGACCCCGCGGGGTTTCCTGTCCAGGCCCGAGGCCTGGCGTGCCTCCAACGCCCTGGTCCAGGCGGCCCGGTCGGCCGTACGGGACATGACGGACGTCCGGCCCCACTTCAAGCCGATCGCCTCCGGGGACGTCGTCCTGGCCGACGCCGAGTCGCAGATCGCCCAGCACCTGCGCGAGCACTACAACGACGCCGCCGCGATCGAGATGGAGGGCTCCGGCGCGGCGCACGCGGCCCATCTGAGCGGCCAGGTGACGGCTCTGGTGATCCGGGGGGTCAGCGACCGCGCCGACGCGCGGAAGGCGGACGCGGACGCGGGCGGCTCCCAGGAGCTCGCCGCCGCGCAGGCGGCGAAGGTCGCGGTGGCGGTCCTGCGCAGACACCGTCCCCGGGCCGGCTCCTCCGACGCCCAGGAGGGCCCCCAACCCGGCTCGGGCGGCGGCACCGCATACGGCGGGGACCACATCGACTTCCGGGGCGGCACCTTCCACGGAACGGTCATCGGCAAGCAGACCGGAAGGCCGTAGGGAGACCGTGCACGGCCCGGTGCCCCGGGCGACGGCCGTCCTGCCGCCCCGGCCGCTGGGCTTCACCGGCCGGCGGGAACACATCGACCGCCTGCTCGCCCAACTCGCCCCCACCACGGACGATGCCCTCCCCGTCCTCGTCTTCGCCGTCACCGGCATGGGCGGCATCGGCAAGACGGCGTTGGCCTTGGAGGCGGCGCACCGGGCCTGCGGGCAGGGGTGGTTCCCGGGCGGCACGCTCTTCGTGGACCTGCGGGGGTACGACGACGATCCGGTGACGGCCGACCAGGCGGTGCTGGCGCTGCTGGACGCGCTCGGTGTGCGGGGCGCCGACCTTCCGACGACGGCCACGGGACAGTACGACGCCTACCGCGCGCTGCTGGCGGAGCGGGAAGGGCGGATGCTGCTGATCCTGGACAACGCGTCGGATCCGGAGCAGTACCGGGAACTGCTGCCTCCCACCGACCGCCACCGGGTCCTGATCACCTCCCGTGATCGCCACGACACTCTGCCGCTGCGCTTCGTCGACCTCGGGACGCTCGCCCCGAACGACTCCGTCGCCCTCGTCGTCCGTGCCCTGCGCATCACCGACGAGCACGACGACCGTCCGGAGCGCGAACCGGCCGCACTTCGGCAACTGACCGATCTGTGCGGCCATCTCCCCCTCGCTCTGCACATCGCGGCGGCCATGCTGCGCCGGCGCAGCCACCGGGACATCGCGTCACTGGTGGCCGAGATCAGGACGGCCGGCGACGCGACGGCCGTCCTCGACAACGGCCGCACCGGAACGGACCTGTACGGCCGCTCGCTCGTTCTCCGCCCCGTCCTGGAGACCTCGTACGAGCGGCTGCCCGACGAGCAGGCCCGGCTGCTGCGCCTGCTCTGTCTCGCTCCGGCCGCGGAGACCGGCACGGAGGCAGTGGCCGCTCTGGCCGACATGGCCGTGGAGGACACGCTGTCGGTGCTCGAGTCCTTGGCAGCCACTCATCTGGTGGCCTCGGTCCGGCCCGGCGACGGCATGGTCTCCGCTGGGCGATGGCGGACGCATGACCTGGTGCGGGCGTTCGGATCGAGGGTGGTGGCGGAGGACACCGAGCTGCGCAAGGAGGGCAAGGCGGCCCGCGGGCGGGTGATGGGGTTCTATGCGCGGTGGGCCGACGCGGCGGACAACTGGCTGCGGTGGTTCCCGGGGCAGCCGGTGCCGAAGGTGTTCGAAGGCCGCAGGGAGGCGTTGGAGTGGCTCGACCGAGAGCGGGCCGGCCTGGTGGCGGCGGTGGGGTGGGCACAGGAGGAGGAGTTCGCCGATGCGGGCCTCTCGCTGGCGTTGAACCTGGGGCAGTACCTGCACTGGCGGCGCTACTTCGACGACGGCATCACCGTCGCGGACACGGCTCGGTCGGCCGCGCACCGTGCCGGGGACCGGAGGGCGGAAGCCATCGCCTGGAGCAACCTCGGCAACGCCCTGCACGAGGCCGGCCGGCTGGACGACGCCATCGACGCCCACACTCACTCCCGCCATCTGTTCCGGGCGACGGAGAACCACCGCAGCGAAGGCATGGCATGGGGCCACCTCGGCAACGCCCTGCACGAGGCCGGCCGACTGGACGACGCCATCGACGCCCACACCCGCTCCCGGAACGTGTTCCAGGAAGCGGAGGACCACCACAGCGAGGGCAAGGCGTGGACCAACCTCGGCAACGCCCTGCACGAGGCGGGGCGGACAGCGGATGCCATCGACGCGTTCGGCAAGGCCCTGGCGATCCACCGGGACTTCGGGGACCGCCAGGGCGAGGGCAGGGCGTGGAACAACCTCGGTATCGCCCTGCACAGCGGAGGACGGCTCGATGAGGCGGTCGAGGCGTTCCACCAGGACCTGGCCATCAGTGCGGAGTTCGAGGACTGGTACGGCATGGGGCAGACCCTGGTGAATCTCGCCTTGCTCCACGAAACCGCGCAACGCCCGTCCGAAGCCCGGACCGCCTACCTGGAAGCGGCCGACGCCTACAGCAGAGCCCACGCCCCCGGCGAAGCCGCCGAAGCGCGCTCCGTCGCCGCCCGCCTGATCGGCCCGCCATGACCGGCGTCCGGCGAAGGAGACGGCGCGGGCGGCGGAGCCGGCGGACCGTCTAGAAGACCGACTCCGCCTCGTCCATCCGGTCCTTCGGCACCGTCTTCAGCTCGGTGACCGCCTCCGCCAGCGGCACCATCACGATGTCGGTGCCGCGCAGCGCGGTCATCTTGCCGAACTCGCCGCGGTGCGCCGCCTCGACGGCGTGCCAGCCGAAGCGGGTGGCGAGGACGCGGTCGTACGCGGTGGGGGTGCCGCCGCGCTGGACGTGGCCGAGGATGACCGGGCGGGCCTCCTTGCCGAGCCGCTTCTCCAGCTCGTACGCCAGCGCCGTTCCGATGCCCCGGAAGCGCTCGTGGCCGAACTGGTCGATCTCGCCCTTGCCGTAGTCCATGGTGCCGTCGGCGGGGTGGGCGCCCTCCGCGACGCAGACGACGGCGAACTTCTTGCCGCGTGCGAAGCGCTCCTCGACCATCTTGGCCAGGTCCGCCGGGTCGAAGGGGCGTTCCGGCAGGCAGATGCCGTGGGCGCCGGCCGCCATGCCCGACTCCAGGGCGATCCAGCCCGCGTGCCGGCCCATGACCTCGACGACCATGACGCGCTGGTGGGACTCGGCCGTGGTCTTGAGGCGGTCCATCGCCTCGGTGGCGACGCCGACCGCCGTGTCGAAGCCGAACGTCCGGTCCGTGGAGGAGATGTCGTTGTCGATCGTCTTCGGGACGCCGACCACCGGCAGCCCGGCGTCGCTCAGCATGCGCGCCGCCGTCAGCGTGCCCTCGCCGCCGATCGGGATGAGCGCGTCGATACCGAAGTCGTGGATCATGTCGCCGGCGCTCTCGCAGGCCTCGCGCAGCCGGTCGCGCTCCAGGCGGGAGGAGCCGAGGATGGTGCCGCCGCGGGCGAGGATGCCGCTGACGGCGTTGAGGTCGAGGCCGCGGTAGCGGCCGTCCAGCAGGCCCGCGTAGCCGTCCTCGAAGCCGATGACCTCGTCGCCGTAGTTGTCGACCGCTCGGTGCACGACCGACCGGATCACTGCGTTCAGCCCGGGGCAGTCGCCACCTGCGGTGAGAACTCCGATACGCATCGTGCTGTGTCTCCTGCTCGCTGTTGTCGCCGGTGAGCCACACCGATTGTTTCATGCCGCCGAGGAGACTGTCTCTTGACGGGCGCCTTATCCGCGGACGGGGGTATTGTCAAGAGCATCCCGCTCACCCCGGTGGGCGATTTTTGTGCACTGGCAGGTGCCTCGCCGCGGGTACCCGCCGCCGGCAGCCGCCACCGACAGGAACCGACAGGAACGGAGAGCACGCGTGACGCGCAGCGTGTACGTGACCGGGATCGACCGCGGCGACGGCCGCCAGGTCGTCGAGCTGGGAGTCATGGAACTCCTGACCCGGCAGGTCGACCGGGTGGGCGTGTTCCGTCCCCTCGTCCACGACGGGCCGGACCGCCTGTTCGAGCTGCTGCGCGCCCGTTACCGGCTGTCCCAGGACCCGGCCTCCGTCTACGGCATGGACTACCACGAGGCGTCCGTCCTCCAGGCGGAGCGGGGCGCGGACGAGCTGGTCTCCACGCTCGTCGACCGGTTCCACCGCGTCGCCCGCGCCTACGACGTCGTCCTCGTCCTGGGCACCGACTACGCCGACACCCAGTTCCCGGACGAGCTGTCCCTCAACGCCCGGCTGGCCAACGAGTTCGGCGCCTCCGTGATCGGTGTCGTCGGCGGCCGGGGGCAGACCGCGGAGTCCGTGCTCGCCGAGACCCGCAACGCCTACCGGGCGTACGAGGGGCTGGGCTGCGACGTCATCGCCATGGTCGCCAACCGGGTCGCCCGCCAGGACCGGGACCCGATAGCCGACCGGCTCGCGGGCCGGCTGCCGGTGCCCTGCCACGTGATCCCCGACGAGCCCGCCCTGTCCGCGCCGACCGTCGCGCAGGTCGCGCACACGCTCGGCGCGAAGGTGCTGCTCGGCGACGACTCCGGGCTCGCCCGTGACGCGCTCGGCTTCGTCTTCGGCGGCGCGATGCTGCCGAACTTCCTGAACGCGCTGACCCCGGGCGCCCTGGTGGTCACCCCCGGCGACCGGGCCGACCTGGTCGTCGGCTCGCTGGCCGCGCACAGCGCCGGCACCCCGCCGATCGCCGGTGTGCTGCTCACCCTCGGCGAGGTGCCGAGCGGGGACGTCCTGACCCTCGCCGCCCGGCTCGCGCCCGGCACCCCCGTGCTGTCGGTGACCGGCAACAGCTTCCCGACGGCCGAGCAGCTGTTCTCCCTGGAGGGCAAGCTCAACGCGGCCACCCCGCGCAAGGCGGAGACCGCCCTCGGTCTCTTCGAGCGGTACGTCGACACGGCCGACCTGCTGAAGCGGGTCTCCGCGCCGAGCAGCGACCGCGTGACGCCGATGATGTTCGAGCACCAGCTGCTGGAGCAGGCCCGCTCCGACCGGCGCCGGGTCGTGCTGCCGGAGGGGACGGAGGAGCGGGTGCTGCACGCGGCCGAGGTGCTGCTGCGCCGCGGCGTCTGCGACCTCACCCTGCTCGGTCCCGTCGAGCAGATCCGCAAGAAGGCCGCCGACCTCGGCATCGACCTGGGCGACTGCCAGTTGACCGACCCGGCCACCAGCGAGCTGCGCGACCACTTCGCCGAGCTGTACGCGGGACTGCGCGCCCACAAGGGCGTGACGGTGGAGCTGGCGTACGACGTGGTCTCCGACGTGAACTACTTCGGCACGCTGATGGTGCAGGAGGGCTTCGCCGACGGCATGGTGTCGGGCTCCGTGCACTCCACGGCCGCCACCATCCGGCCCGCGTTCGAGATCATCAAGACCAAGCCGGACGCCGACATCGTCTCGTCCGTGTTCTTCATGTGCCTGGCCGACAAGGTCCTCGTCTACGGCGACTGCGCCGTGAACCCCGACCCGAACGCCGAGCAGCTCGCCGACATCGCCATCCAGTCGGCGGCGACCGCCGCCCGGTTCGGCGTGGAGCCGCGGATCGCGATGCTGTCGTACTCCACCGGCACCTCCGGTTCCGGGGCCGACGTCGACAAGGTGCGGGAGGCCACGGAGCTCGTCCGCGCCCGCCGTCCCGACCTCGCCATCGAGGGGCCGATCCAGTACGACGCGGCCGTGGAGCCGTCGGTCGCGGCGACCAAGCTGCCCGGGTCCGAGGTGGCCGGCCAGGCCAGCGTGCTGATCTTCCCCGACCTGAACACCGGCAACAACACCTACAAGGCCGTGCAGCGTTCGGCCGGCGCGATCGCCGTCGGGCCGGTGCTCCAGGGGCTCCGCAAGCCGGTCAACGACCTGTCGAGGGGCGCCCTCGTGCAGGACATCGTCAACACGGTCGCCATCACGGCGATCCAGGCACAGTCCCCGAGCGAGAAGGCAACCGCACAGTGAGTTCCACCCGTGTCCTCGTCCTCAACTCCGGCTCCTCGTCGGTGAAGTACCAGCTGCTCGACATGCGGGACAGCAGCCGGCTGGCCGCCGGGCTCGTGGAGCGCATCGGGGAGCAGACCTCCCGGCTCAAGCACACGCCCCTCGCCCGGGGCGGGGAGTCCCGTGAGTGGACCGGGCCGATCGCCGACCACGACGCCGCGCTGAAGGCCGTGGCCGAGGAGCTGGCCAAGGACGGGCTCGGGCTGGACTCGCCCGAGCTGGCCGCGATCGGGCACCGGGTGGTGCACGGCGGCAAGCGCTTCACCGAGCCGACCGTCGTCGACGACGCCGTGCTCGCGGAGATCGAGCGGCTGATCCCCGTGGCGCCGCTGCACAACCCGGCCAACCTGACCGGGATCCGCACCGCGCTGTCCCTGCGCCCCGATCTGCCCCAGGTCGCCGTCTTCGACACCGCCTTCCACACGACGATGCCGGAGGCGGCCGCCCGCTACGCGATCGACGTCGAGACCGCCGACGCGCACCGCGTCCGGCGCTACGGCTTCCACGGCACCTCGCACGCCTACGTCTCCCGGGCGACGGCGAAGCTGCTGGGCCGGGCGCCCGAAGAGGTGAACGTCATCGTGCTGCACCTCGGCAACGGGGCGTCGGCGTCGGCCGTGCGGGGCGGGCGGTGCGTCGACACGTCCATGGGGCTGACGCCGCTCGAAGGCCTGGTGATGGGTACCCGCTCCGGGGACGCCGATCCGGCCGTCATCTTCCATTTGGCGCGTGTTGGCGGAATGTCCATCGACGAAATCGACACTCTTCTCAACAAGAAGAGCGGACTGATCGGCCTGTGCGGCGACAACGACATGCGGGAGATCCGGCGCCGCGTCGACGAGGGCGACGAACGGGCGAAGCTCGCCTTCGACATCTACATTCACCGCCTGAAGAAGTACATCGGCGCCTATTACGCCGTCCTCGGGCGGGTGGACGCGATCGCGTTCACCGCGGGGGTGGGCGAGAACGCGGCGCCGGTGCGGGAGGCGGCCGTCGCGGGCCTGGAGACCCTGGGCCTGGCGGTGGACGGCGAACTGAACGCCGTACGCGGTGACGAGCCGCGGCTGATCTCGCCCGGTGACGCGCGGGTGAAGGTCGCCGTGGTACCGACCGACGAGGAGCTGGAGATCGCGACGCAGACGTACGCACTGGTCGAAAACACGAACTGAGCAGGAAAGCAACTGAGCGCCGGCCACCTCATTTGTATCTTCCGCCAGACGGAATATTCCGCGGCGAAACAAACCGATAGGATCGTCCCATGCGCCGTTCGAAAATCGTCTGTACTCTCGGCCCCGCGGTCGACTCCCACGACCAACTCGTGTCGCTGATCGAGGCCGGCATGAACGTGGCCCGCTTCAACTTCAGCCACGGTACGCACGCCGAGCACCAGGGCCGCTACGACCGGGTCCGTGCCGCGTCCAAGGAGACCGGCCGCGCCATCGGCGTCCTCGCCGACCTCCAGGGCCCGAAGATCCGCCTGGAGACCTTCGCCGAGGGCCCGGTCGAGCTGGAGCGGGGTGACGAGTTCGTCATCACCACCGAGGACGTGCCGGGCGACAAGCAGATCTGCGGCACCACCTACAAGGGCCTGCCCGGGGACGTCTCGCGCGGCGACCAGATCCTGATCAACGACGGCAACGTCGAGCTGAAGGTCCTGGACGTCGAGGGCCCGCGGGTGAAGTCGATCGTCATCGAGGGCGGCGTCGTCTCCGACCACAAGGGCATCAACCTGCCCGGCGCGGCCGTCAACGTGCCCGCGCTCAGCGAGAAGGACATCGACGACCTGCGGTTCGCGCTGCGCATGGGCTGCGACCTGGTCGCGCTCTCCTTCGTCCGGGACGCCAAGGACGTCGCCGACGTCCACCGGGTCATGGACGAGGAGGGGCGCCGCGTCCCCGTCATCGCCAAGGTGGAGAAGCCGCAGGCGGTGGAGAACATGGAGGACGTCGTGATGGCGTTCGACGGCGTGATGGTCGCCCGTGGCGACCTGGCCGTCGAGTACCCGCTCGAGAAGGTCCCCATGGTGCAGAAGCGCCTGATCGAGCTGTGCCGGCGCAACGCCAAGCCGGTGATCGTCGCGACCCAGATGATGGAGTCGATGATCACCAACTCCCGTCCGACCCGCGCCGAGGCCTCCGACGTGGCCAACGCGATCCTGGACGGCGCCGACGCGGTCATGCTGTCCGCCGAGTCGAGCGTGGGCGCGTACCCGATCGAGACCGTGAAGACGATGTCGAAGATCGTCACCGCGGCCGAGCAGGAGCTGCTCTCCAAGGGCCTCCAGCCGCTCGTCCCCGGCAAGAAGCCGCGCACGCAGGGCGGTTCGGTGGCCCGCGCGGCCGCCGAGATCGCCGACTTCCTCGGCGGGCGCGGCCTGGTCGCCTTCACCCAGTCCGGCGACACCGCCCGCCGTCTGTCCCGCTACCGCGCCGCCCAGCCGATCATCGCGTTCACCACGGACGAGGGCACCCGCAACCAGCTGGCGCTCAGCTGGGGCGTGGAGTCGCACGTCGTGCCGTTCGTGAACAGCACCGACGAGATGGTCGACCTGGTGGACCAGGAGATCACCCGGCTGCACCGCTTCGAGCCGGGCGAGATCGTCGTCATCACCGCCGGTTCGCCGCCCGGCGTCCCCGGCACCACCAACATGGTCCGCGTCCACCACCTGGGCGAGGGCTCTTCCCGCGACTGAGCACAGGCTCCCGCGCGGGTCTCGTACGGCGGTACCGCGCTGAGGGCGCGCCCCTGAGGCAGGGGCGCGCCCTTTCGGCTGTCCGGCACCGAACGGACCGCGAACTATCAACACACTGTCAAAGATGATCGTCTTATGAGATTCTCCTCCCCTGGCGGTGATCCGTTTCGGCGGTCCCGGCTGGTGCCGAGCGACGAGGACGACGGGCGCGAGCCCGTCGGCAAGGGGGAGGAAAGGCCATGAAGTCCCGGAGAACGGTGACGCGAGCGTTGGCGACGGGTGTGTGCGCGATCGGTCTGATCGCCGGAATGCAGGGCCAGGCCTGGGCGGGGACGGTGACCATCGACGCCGCCGGCGACGCCGGATACGGCACCTTCAACGCCGACCCGAACGGCTCGATCCCCGGTGACGCCATCCGGGCCTGCGACACCAAGGCCGACGGCTGGGGCGTCGAGACCGCTCTCGACTACGACTTCGACACGGTCCCCGACCGGATCGTCGACACCCGCGGTCACGCCGCCGGCTACTGCAGCGGCTGGCTCGGCGGCAACCTCACGGAGGGCCGGACCGTCCGCATGTACGTCACGCCGGTGCAGGGGAGCAGCAGCGGCCCCTCGTACTACATCGACGTCGTGGCCTGACGTCCCACGGGAGTGCCCCCGGCACGGATCCGCGCCGGGGGCGGCGCCGTCAGTCGGTCGTGTAGAGCTGCATGCCGGGGATGTGCAGCGTCCCGCCGAACTGGGCGGCCTGCGTGACCTTCACGTCGGTGAAGTAGATCAGCGGGATGTTCAGCGGCGGCGGGCTGTCCGGGCTGAACGTGATCGGGACCAGGCCGAACAGGTTGCCCGAGATGCTCTCGGTGTACATGATCGTGTCGCCGTCGCGGATGGTGGAGGTCGTGCCCTCACCGGCCTGCACGTGGTACGTCTTGCCGGAGCTGTCGTCGTTCACCAGCTGGTGCAGGTCGCCGATGTCGGTGCCGCCGGAGATGACGTACTTGAGCACCTTCTTCGTGGTGCCGCTCGCGGTCTTCACCTCGACGACGCCCTGGTAGTCCGCTTCCTTGAGCAGCAGCGAACTCGCCTCGAGGTACCACGGGTCGTCCGCGACGGGCACCTTGTTGTCCACGCCGCCCTCGTCGTCCGTGGCGGCGACGCAGTCCTCCGCGTCGGTGGTGGAGCTCGCGGAGGGGCTGGGCGAGGACGTGGCCCCGTCGGTGGTCTCGTCCGCGGCCTCCTCTGCGGCCTCCTCGGTGTCCTCCACCGCGTCCTCGGCGGTGTCCTTCACCCCGTCGGTGACCGCGTCGGTGGTGTCCTTGGCCGTGCCGCCGGCGGAGCCGCCCCCGTCGGAGGAGTCCGTCGCGTCCGGTGCCGACGAGGAGGTGCCGCTGCCGGCGGAGGCCGAGGCGGACGCGGACGCGGACGGCGACGGGCTCGCACCGGTCGTCGCCTCGTCGGACGTGTCACCGTCGAAGAGGTCGGTGATGGCGTCGCCGATGGTCTCCAGGAGGTTCTTGTCCGTCGCGGAGGCCGACGGGCTCGCCGTCGCGGTGGCGCCGGAGGACGGCGTCGACTCCTCCGCCGAGGAGGCGGCCCCGGAGGACGCCGACGGCGCGGGCTCGGCCCCGTCGTCGGAACCTGAATCCGACGAAGAGGAGCCGTCCGCCGAACTCCCCTTGCCGGTGGAGTCCGTGGAGTCCTCGGAGTCCTCGGAACTCCCGGAGTCCTGGGAGTCCCCTGCGTCCGACGCGTCGTCCGCGGAGTCGCTCCCGGAGGCCGACGGCGAGGGGGACGCGGAGGCGGAGGCGTCCGCGCCCTCCAAGGCCGTCACGCACTCCTGGTACTCGTCGGCCAGCTTGCTGTTCGCCGTGGGCTGGTCGTCGGCGACGGCGAGGGTCGGCGTGAACCCCATGCCCATGAGGACGGCCGTGGGCATCGCCGCCATCGCTATCGCCTTGCCGGCCGGCATGTGGAGCCGGGTGAGCAGCGGCTTCTTCGGCGCCGCGTGGCGCCCTGTGCCCTTCCGCCGGTCCGGGGAGGCCGGGCCGGTGGCGCGGGCCTCGTCAGCCGACACGGTGCACCCCGTTCGGTTCCTTCGCCCCGTCGCCGTACGGCGCGCCGCCCTCGGCCGGCTCGTTCCAGGAGCGGGGCAGGTACGGCTCACCCGCGACGGCTCCCGGAGCCGGTTCCGGCGCGCCGTCCGTCGTGGGAGCGGGCCGGGCGCCCTGCGGCGCGGCGCCCTCGGCCGCCGGCTTGCCGGGCGCCCAGGAGAGGGCGAGCGCTCCGCCGATCAGCGCCAGCAGGAAGCCGACGATGAAGCCGCCGATGTTGGAGACCACCAGCGAGACCAGCGCGAGGAGGATCGAGGCGATGCCGGCGAAGACCCGGGTGGCCTGCTGGAACCACATGGTCAGGCCCAGCGTGACCAGCAGGACGCCGATGATCAGCGAGCCGGCACCCGCGGTGGTCGACATGGCGAGCGACATGGTGCCCAGCTTGAGCGTGGCGTACGGGAAGTAGGCGATCGGCAGCCCGCCGAGCAGGGTGAACAGGCCTGCCCAGAAGGGCCGGGTGCCCCGCCAATCACGGAAGCGCAGACGCAGCCGGGTGAACCTCCCGGCGCTCTGGACCGGAGTCTCGGCACTCATGGAAAACAGCTCCCTGGGTCCGGTGGAAGTACGTACCGGCTCGGCCGTATGCGTGGAGAAGCCGGAAAGTCTGAGACGGATCAGGTGTGCCCGGCGTCCGGCCGGGCCGGGCCCGCGGGGCGGAGAAGCACCGGCTTCCCCGCCCCCCTGCGGAACCCCCCGGGGCGGCTCAGCCGCCCCGGGACACCCCGGTGACGGAAGCCGTCAGTAGCACTCCATCTTGGCGTCCGTGCCGAGGCGCATGGACAGGCCGCTGAGCTTGAACGTTCCGGCGGTGGTCGCCCAGGCCGTCTGCTTCACGCCGTACAGGTCGGCCGTCTCCGCCTGCTGGGCGAAGCCGCCCGGCAGCACGGTCTCGCCCTGCTTCACGGCGGGACCCTCGGTCTTGTCCTGGATCGCGACGCCGATGTCGATGTTCTTGAACTCCGCGTCGGCGTCGAGCTGGGCGACGTCGATGTAGAGGTTCTCGGCGACGACCGGGTTCTTCTCGTCGTTGCCCGCCTCGAGACGAAGGTAGATCGTCTTGCCTATGAGGGGGATCTCGGTCTTGACCGACTGGCACATCTTGGTGATCGTCGCGTCCTCGAACGACGAGACCGCGACCGGAACCTGCGTCTGGGCATCGCCCTTGGTCGAGGTGTAGACGGTGTCGATGCCGCCGTACTGGGCGAAACCCTCACCGTGCAGGTGACCGGCCGTCACCTTGAACTGCTGGCCGGAGACGCTGAACGACGCCGCGAGGGCACCCTGCGCCAGACCGATGCCCACACACGCCGCCGCGGCGACGCTGGGCACCATGACCACGGCGAACCGCTTCCATCTGGTCCCGCCACGCACCTGGGACTCCATATTTCCTCCTTCTCGGACGTACATCTCCTGGCTCCGGCTCGCCCCCTAGGCGGCGGCTCGGCCGGGCAGGGATGGGAGAAGTGCTACGTCCTCGGGAAGGAGAGCGCCCGCCTCGGAGGCGCGAACCGCGCACCGATCACCGGCGATCACCCCCGAGCGACAACCACTGGTCGCGCCTGACACGCATCACGCACAACCTTGCTGGACAGGCTTCGCCGTGGCGAAGACCCCCCTGCCCAAGAGCCGGCGTCACTACCGCCCGCTCTGCTCGGTGGGGACCCAGGAAAACCCGTTGACCCAACTGGCTGCCGGGGCACGGGAACGGACCGAGCGTGGCCGATCGTGGTGCATTCTCGCCGCCCGCACAAGGGGGTTCGTTACTCGCTAGTAACGGCCGGATAACCGAACAACGACCCGGAGGTCTCGAGCGGCGACAGTCGGTGGCTGTCACACCCGGGACAAACTTGTTGATCAATGGACGGAACCCGACAGAACGGCCGCCCCGACTTACTGCCAGTAACAGCGGCCGCGATTGCCAAGATTTGGCAAAGCGCGGCCGCACGGGGACATTGTCGGCAGAACTTTCACGCGGGCACCACAGGCCCTGGCGTTTAGCGACTGGTCAGAACCGGGCCGCCCGCCCGGCTCAGAACAGCGCCCTCGCCAGCGCCCGCCGCGCCGTGGCCACCCGGGGGTCGTCCGGCCCGACCACCTCGAACAGCTCCAGCAGCCGCAGCCGTACGGCGTCCCGGTCGTCGCCCGCCGTGCGCCGCACGGTGTCGATGAGCCGTCCGAACGCGTCCTCGACGTGACCGCCCACCAGGTCCAGGTCGGCGGCGGCGATCTGCGCCCGCGCGTCCTGCGGCTTCTCGGCGGCGTCCTTGCGCACCTGCTGCGGGTCCATCTCCTGCACCCGCTGGAGCAGTTCGGCCTGCGCCAGACCCAGCTGCGCCTCGGTGTTGCCGGGGTCGTCGGTGAGCACGTTCCGGTAGGCGCGGACGGCACCGGCCAGGTCACCGGCGTCCAGTGCCTGCACGGCGGCTTCGAGCAGCGCGTCGTACGGACCGGCCGGCTCCTCGGCCGGCTCCGCACGGCCGCCGGTCTCGGCGTCGGGGTCGACGGTCAGGCCGGTCAGGCCGAAGCGCTGCTCGGCGACGGCCACCAACTGGTCGAGGGTCTGGCGGATCTGCGCCTCACCGGCGGCCCCCTGGAAGAGCGGCAGTGCCTGGCCCGCGACGACGGCGAAGACGGCCGGGATGCCCTGCACCCCGAACTGCTGCATCAGCATCTGATTGGCGTCGACGTCGATCTTGGCGAGCAGGAAACGGCCGTCGTACTCGACCGCGAGACGCTCCAGGACCGGGCTCAGCTGCTTGCAGGGCTGGCACCACTCGGCCCAGAAGTCGATGACGACGGGCACCTCGGCGGACCGCTGGAGGACGTCCCGCTCGAACCCGGCCTCGTCGACGTCGATGACGAGGTCGGCGGGGGACACCGCCCCCGTACCGCCCTGCCGGGCGGCGTCGGCCCGCGCCTGCTCCGCCTTCGCCTTGGCCTCCTGGGCCGCCTTCACCGCGGCGAGGTCGACGACCCCGCTCATGGACATGTTCCGTGGCTGCATGCGTCTATCCTCCCCCGTCCGCGCGTGTGCGTGAAAAGCGAACCCGAATGTGCGGCGGGTCCCCACCCGCGCCACGCGGTCGCGGCCCCTCCACGCCGGGCGGCCGCGGCCCGTGCACGTCCGTCACGGGCTTTCGCTACGAGTCGTAGCGTAATGGCGTCGCGGGCCTCCCCGGGACCGGTCCCCGGTGATCTCCCTCACGGCGGCACGACCCCCGGGAGCGCGGAAAACCCGCCGGATAGGGTCGGGACATGCAGAGCCGCAGCCCCGCCAGACGCACCGGACGTCCGCGCAGCGCCGCCGCGGACGCCGCGATCCTGGCCGCCACGCGGGAGGCGCTGGTGGAACTGGGCTGGTCGAAGCTCACGCTGGGGGACGTGGCGACACGGGCCGGGGTCGCGAAGACCACGCTCTACCGCCGCTGGGCCGGCAAGAACGAACTCGTCGTCGACGCGGTCGCGGAACTCTTCGACGAGCTGGAACTCCCCGACCGCGGCAGCCTGGCCGCCGACGTCGAGGGCGTGGTCGCGCAGTTCGCGGCGATCCTCGCCCGCCCCGAGGCCAGGAGCGGCCTGATGGCGGTCGTCGCCGAGTCCACCCGCGACGACGCCCTGCGCGCCCGCATCCGCTGCTCCATCGTCGAGCCGCAGAAGGACCTGGTCCTGGAGGGCCGGGCCCGCGCCCAGGACCGCGGCGAACTCCCCCCGGAACCCGACCCCGGACAGGCCGCCCGCACGGTCGACCTCATCTTCGACGTGGTCGCGGGCGCGGTGGTCCACCGCACGCTGGTGAGCGGACAGCCGGCGGACGAGGAGTGGGTGCGCGGTTTCACCCGGGTGCTGCTCCTCGGACTGGCGGGAGCCGCCGCCTGAGTCCCCGCCCGCCGGGCTGGGGGCGCGGCCCCGCGTCCGCCCCGGGTGCTCAGAAGCCGGCGGGCTCCGTGTACACCCCCCACTCCTCCCGCAGCACGTCGCAGATCTCCCCGAGGGTCGCCTCGGCGCGTACGGCGTCCAGCATCGGCTCGATCATGCCGGCGCCGCTCCGGGCGGCGGCGAGCATGGCGTCGAGCGCGGCGCGCACGGCGGTGTCGTCCCGGGCCGCCCGGCGCGCGGCCAGCGCCCGCACCTGCTCCCGTTCCACCTCGTGGCCGACCCGCAGGATCTCCAGGTCCCCGGTCACCGAGCCGGTGTGGGCGTTCACCCCGACGACTCTCTTCTCGCCCTTCTCCAGGGCCCGCTGGTAGCGGAAGGCCGACTCGGCGATCTCCCCGGTGAACCAGCCGTCCTCGATGCCCCGCAGGATTCCGGAGGTGACCGGACCGATCGGGTGCCGGCCGTCGGGGTGCGCCCGCAGCCCCCGCTCCTCGATCCGCTCGAAGATCTTCTCGGCGTCGGCCTCGATGCGGTCGGTCAGCTGCTCGACGTACCAGGAACCGCCCAGCGGATCGGCGACGCCTGCGACGCCGGTCTCCTCCATCAGCACCTGCTGGGTGCGCAGGGCGATCTCCGCGGCCTGCTCGCTCGGCAGCGCCAGCGTCTCGTCCAGCGCGTTGGTGTGCAGCGAGTTGGTGCCGCCGAGGACCGCCGCGAGCGCCTCCACCGCCGTGCGCACCACGTTGTTGTACGGCTGCTGGGCGGTCAGTGAGACGCCGGCGGTCTGGGTGTGGAAGCGCAGCCACTGCGCCTTCTCGCTCCGCGCCCCGTAGACGTCCCGCATCCACCGGGCCCAGATGCGCCGGGCCGCGCGGAACTTGGCGATCTCCTCGAAGAAGTCGACGTGCGCGTCGAAGAAGAAGGAGAGGCCCGGGGCGAAGACGTCGACGTCCAGGCCGCGGCTGAGGCCGAGTTCGACGTAGCCGAAGCCGTCGGCCAGGGTGTACGCCAGCTCCTGTGCGGCCGTCGAGCCGGCCTCGCGGATGTGGTAGCCGGAGACGGAGAGCGGCTTGTAGGCGGGGATGCCGGACGCGCAGTACTCCATCAGGTCGCCGATGAGGCGCAGGTGCGGCTCGGGCGGGAAGATCCACTCCTTCTGCGCGATGTACTCCTTGAAGATGTCGGTCTGGAGCGTGCCGTTGAGGACGGCCGGGTCGACGCCCTGCCGTTCGGCGGCGACCAGGTACATGCAGAAGACGGGCACGGCGGGCCCGCTGATCGTCATCGAGGTGGTGACGTCCCCGAGGGGGATGTCCCGGAACAGCACCTCCATGTCGGCCGCGGAGTCGACGGCGACCCCGCAGTGCCCGACCTCGCCCAGCGAGCGCCGGTCGTCGGAGTCGCGGCCCATCAGCGTCGGCATGTCGAACGCGACGGACAGCCCCCCGCCGCCGTTGGCGAGGATCATCTTGTACCGCTCGTTGGTCTGCTCGGCGTTGCCGAACCCGGCGAACTGGCGGATGGTCCAGGCGCGCCCGCGGTAGCCGGTCGGGTACAGGCCGCGGGTGAAGGGGTACTCGCCGGGCCACCCGATCCGCTCGAAGCCCTCGTAGGTGTCGCCCGGCCGGGGCCCGTACACCGGCTCCACGGGGTCCCCGGAGAGCGTGGTGAAGTCAGCGTCGCGCTTGCGCGCGGCGTCGTACCGGGCCTGCCAGCGTCGGCGGCCCTCCTCTATGGCGTCAGCGTCCATACCCTCGAATTTACTAGGACGTCCTAGTAACTGTCGACGGCAGACCGCCGTACGGGTCCGTACGGCGGTGGCGCTCAGGCCTTGGCGGCCACCGGGGCGTCCTCGGCGACCTCGGCCTCCAGCTCGCGGCTGATCCTGCGCTCGACGAAGAACGCGGCGGTCGG
Organism: Streptomyces sp. NPDC059895; assembly: GCF_042731035.1. Taxonomy (NCBI): domain Bacteria; kingdom Bacillati; phylum Actinomycetota; class Actinomycetes; order Kitasatosporales; family Streptomycetaceae; genus Streptomyces; species Streptomyces sp. NPDC059895. The sequence continues at coordinate 124,239 of NZ_JBHWKO010000018.1, read as the reverse complement.
GACGGTCCCGGCCAGCAGCACCCACAGCTGCCGGGCGACCGGCCACTTGGCCTTGGAGCCCAGGTCGAAGGCGAAGACCAGGTAGACGACGTAGAGCCAGCCGTGCGCGATGGAGACGACCCGGGTGGCGTCCGCGGCACCGTCCAGATCCAGCACGTACTTGCCGATCATGCACAGGCACAGCAGGACCAGCAGCACACCGGTGACGTAGGCCATGACGCGGTAGCGGGTCAGCACGCTCTTCTTCATGCCGTCGAGCGTAACCACCCGTTCCGGGAGATCTTGTACCGGGTCGCCCGCGCCGGGGCGCGCCGACCGCTCCCCACCGGACGCCTGTCACTCCCCGCCGGGACGCCCGTCACTCCTCGTCGGGACGCCCGTCACTCCTCGTCGAAGTCGTGCGCCGCGACCCGCAGGGGCCGCAGCATCGCGAAGAGCTCCGCGCACTCCTCGGCGTCGTACACGCCGAGCCCGAAGTCCATCGCCATCAGGTCGCGGGTGGCGGCCTCGACGACCTCGCGGCCCTTGTCGGTGATGGTGGCGAGGGTGCCGCGGCCGTCGTTGGGGTTGGGCCGCTTGGCGACCAGGCCCGACTTCACCAGGCGGTCGACGGTGTTCGTGACGGACGTGGGGTGCACCATGAGCCGCTCGCCGATCTTCGACATGGTGAGCTCACCCTCCTTGGAGAAGGTGAGCAGCACCAGCGCCTCGTAGCGCGCGAAGGTCAGCCCGTACGGCTTGACCACCGCGTCCACCTCGGCGAGCAGGATCTGGTGGGCACGCATGATCGAGGTGATCGCGGCCATGGACGGCACGTTTCCCCAGCGCTGCTTCCAGAGCTCGTCGGCGCGGGCGATGGGGTCGAAGGGAAGGCTGAGCGGCTTGGGCACGGCACCAGACCCTACCCGCCGGTCATATCGCGGTCAGCCCCGTCTCGGTTTTCGGTCCCCCGGCCGCACGGCCCGCCCCCGACGCCCCCCTGGCCGCACGGCCCGCCTCCGACGCTCCTCGGACGTTCCCCGGACGTTCCTCAGTAGAGGTTGCGCAGTCCGAGGACGTCGCCCCGGCCGAGGGTGCGGGCGCCCGTGGTGCAGGCGAAGGAGTTCGTGAACATGGTCTGCCCCTCGTGACCGGGGCCGACGTGGGCCAGACCGAACACATGGCCCGCCTCGTGCGTGGCGACGCTGCGGATGTCGTACGCGTCGGCGCAGGCGCCGGTGGGGTTGTTCGTGAAGGTGTAGTGGCTGGTGTTGAAGCGGACGTCGGCCTCCTTGAGCCAGTCCGGGGCGCCGGACATCGGGCGGCTCCACGAGCAGGTCGTGGCGACGACCCCGCCGCCGAGGTTTCCGGCGTCCCAGACGCTCACGCCGTCCCGCGCGGTGCAGCGGGCCTGCTGGTCGATGTCGGCCTCGTGATGGGTGCGGCCGTGGAAGAGGGCCTTGGCTCCCACCGCGTCCGCGAACCCGCAGTCGTTGCGGGTGCCGGTGATCGCGCCGAGGGCGTCCTCGAGGGCGCGGCGGGCCTCGGCGGCGGAGAGATTGCCGGGCAGGGGGTCGTCGCCGAGCCACCAGTCGTAGGTGCCGTACTCCTTGTGGTCGGCGACGGCGTACGCGCTGTCGGCGCAGGCTGCGCGGCGGGCGGCGCGGGCGGCCGGGGCGGCGGCATGCGTGTGCTGCTCGGCTCCGGCCTCCGACGCCGGGGCCGCGGGGGCCGCGGTGCCCGCCTCGCCCGCCCCGGCCGCCCCGGCCTCCAGGTCGTAGGAGACCGTGCCGTCGGCGGCGACCTCCAGGGTGAAGCCGTGCCTCGAGCCGTCCACCGACAGGGCGTCGACGGTGACCTTCGTGCCGGGTTCGGGGACCGTGACGCCGGCGCCCCCGTGGGTGAAGAGGCGTCCGACGGCCGCGCAGTCGAGCACCGAGGACCCGGCGGGCAGGTCGTCCACGGTCAGCGCGCCGCGCCCGAGGACACACCCGCCGCCCGCACGGGTGGACGCCTCGCCGCCCGCGCGCGTGGATGCGTCACCGCCGCCCGCCACCGCCACCGACACCGCCAGTACCACCGCCGCGACGACCCTGCCCGCCAGTCCCGGCCCGTGACGACCTGTCACTCCGCCTCCGCCCGAAGGTCCGCCCTTCGGGCGGAACTTGATCGATTCTCGGGAAGGTTAGCCCTCGGACGCGGGCTGAAAACCATGTAAATACCACCCGTTTGAGCGATCGCTCAAACGGGTGTACCGTCCCTTCCCAGGTGTTTGAGCGATCGCTCAAACACCGTCCCGACCTGGGGGGTTCGCATGGGGCTCTACGTCGGGACGCGGATCCGTGCCGACCTGGACGACGTGTGGACACACGCGCGCGACCCGGCCCCGCACCGGCGCTGGGACCTGCGCTTCACCGGCATCGACTACCTCCCGCGGGCCAACGGCGAGCCGCGGCGCCTCCGCTACGCCACACGCGTGCTCCCGTTCCTGACGATCGCCGGAACGGGCGTCCCGGCGGGTGAGCGGAAACACCCGGACGGCACCCGCACCTCCGCCCCGCGCCTCACCTCCTCGCACCCGCTCTCCCCTCTCACCGAGGGCAGCGGCTCCTGGCGCCACGTCCCCGACGGCAACGGGGTCCGCTTCGTCACCGCCTACGACTACCGGCCCCGCCGGCGCGTCCTCGGGGCGCTCGCCGACCGGCTGCTCCCGCGTCCCCTCCCGCGCCCCCTGAAGGACCCCGTGCGGGGGCCGCGCGGCGCCCTTCGTCGTCGGTGACGTGCCGTAGGCCGGCGCCTCCGGCCGTGAGACCGTGGGGTTCGTGCGCACTTTCGATCTGCCCGGCCGGGCTTCGCTCAGCGTGGTGAAACGGTACGTCGGACCGCTGTTCGACTTCCGAGGGTCCGTCACCGCCGTGCGCGGGGAGGCCCGCGCGTGAGTCCGGAGACCGCCAAGTCGCTGGAGACGAAGACCAGGCTGCTGGACGGAGCGCTGCGCACCCTCACCGAGCAGGGCATCGCCGGGACGTCGGCGCGGACCGTGGCGGCGGCCGCCGGGGTCAACCAGGCGCTGGTCTTCTACCACTTCGGCTCGGTCGACGAACTGCTCGCCGCGGCCTGCCGGTACGGGGCGGAGCGCACGGTGGCGCGCTACCGGGACCGCTTCGCGGCGGTCGGCTCGCTGTCCGAACTGCTCGCCCTCGGCCGGGAGGTCCACGAGCGGGAGCGGGCCGACGGCCACGTCACACGGCTCGGCCAGCTCCTGGCCGGCGCCCGCACCCACGAGGCCCTGGGCCCGGCCACGGCCGCCGGGCTCGACCTGTGGGTCGTGGAGATCGAGAAGGTCCTGCGCCGGGTGCTCGCCGGCACCCCCTTCGGAGCGTTCACGGACCCGGCGGGACTGGCCCGGGCGGTCGCGGCCTCGTTCGTCGGGATCGAGCTGTACGAGGGGGTCGACGAGGCGGGTGCCACGGCGGCCCTGGACGCGCTGGAGCAGCTCGGGGTGCTGGTGGGCGCGCTGGAGGAGCTGGGTCCGGTGGCCCAGCGGGCGGTGCGGCAGTACCTGCGGCGGGCTTCGGCGAAACGGTGAGCCCGGCACCGGGGCGGCCCGGGCGGGGCCGGTGAGCCCGGCGCCACGGCGGCCCGCGGCGCGACGGTGAACCCGACACCACAGCAGCCCGCGGCGGGGCGGGGCGGTGAGCGCACGGTGGGTGCCGGCGCCCGCGCCCTCACTCCCCCTCGTGCGCCAGGTGCCGCTCGACCGTATCCACCTTCGACGTGAGTCCGTCCGTCACGCCGGGACGGATGTCCGCCTTGAGGACCAGGGACACGCGCGGTGCCCGTTCCTCGACGGCGGCGACGGCCCGTCGGACGACGTCCATGACCTCGTCCCACTCGCCCTCGATGGACGTGAACATGGCGTCGGTGCGGTTCGGCAGCCCGGAGGCGCGGACCACGCGGACGGCTTCGGCGACGTACTCCCCGACGTCCTCGCCGACGCCGAGAGGGGTGACGGAGAAGGCGACGATCACGCGTTCACCACTCCTTCCTTGCGGGCGCGGGAGGCGATGACCGCGTCCTCGGCCTCGCGGCGCAGCCTGCGGTCGGCGAAGAACCCGCCGGTCGGCAGGACGGAGAGGAGGAGATACAGGGCCGCGGTCCCTAGGGACCACTTCGCACGGTTCCAGGCGTCCGCCCAGAAGATCACGTACAGGACGAAGAGCGCGCCGTGCACCGCGCCCATGACCGGCACCGCGTTGAAGTCCGTGGTCCGCTTCAGCACCGAGCAGACGAGGAGCAGGAGGAAGGAGATGGCCTCCGGGGCGGAGACCAGGCGCAGTCGGCGCAGGGCGGAGGCAGTCTTGAGGTCCACGGGTCACCTTCGGTGTCGATGAGCTGGGCCGTTTGTGAACGCACGCACAAGGGTCCGCCCATTGTGGCAAACGGACGGCGCGGGGCGGGGACGGGGGTGCGTCGTCCCGGCGGGGACCGGTGTGCCCTCCTCCCGAGGAGACGGTGCGCCGTCCCTGTCAGGGAGCGACCCCCCTGCCCCCTCAGGGGGCCATCAGGGGACGATCAGGGGCGAAGTCCACCCGTGGGACCTGTCGGCGGAGCCGCCCGGAGGCTACCTTCGCTGCGTGGCGATGTTCCGACTCCAAGGCAGCAAGGTGCTCGCCGTCGACATGACCGGGGACGCCGTGAAGGCGAAGAACGGCTCGATGGTCGCGTACGACGGGCAGATGGATTTCAAGAAGCTCAGCGGCGGCGGTGAGGGGCTGCGCGGGATGGTGACGCGGCGGCTCACCGGCGAGCAGATGACCGTGATGGAGGTGAAGGGGCAGGGGACGTGCTGGTTCGCGGACCGGGCCTCCGAGATCAACCTCGTCGATCTCCGGGGGGACAAGCTGTACGTCGAGTCGAGCAACCTGCTCGCGACGGACTCCGGCCTGCGCACGGGGACGAGCTTCACCGGCCTGCGCGGCGCCTCCCAGGGCAACGGCCTGTTCACCACCACCGTCGAGGGCCACGGCCGGGCGGCGATCACCTCGGACGGACCGGCGGTGGTGCTCAGGGTGAGCCCGCAGTACCCGCTGACCGTCGACCCGGGCGCGTACATCGCGCACCAGGGGAACGTCCGGCAGTCCTTCCAGTCCGGTGTGACGTTCCGCACCTTCCTGGGGGAGGGCGGCGGCGAGGCCTTTCAGATCCGGTTCGAGGGGGACGGTCTGGTGTACGTGCAGCCCAGCGAGCGCAACACGATCGCGGGGGACGTCTGAGATGCCCTTCCGTGAACTCAACTCCAGGATGGTCGAGGCGACCGTCCTGCCCGGTCAGCGGCTGTTCAGTCAGCGCGGCGCGATGCTCGCGTACCGGGGCGAGGTGTCCTTCACGCCCAACATGCAGGGCGGCCAGGGCGGCGTCATGTCGATGATCGGCCGGCGGCTCGCCGACGAGGACACCCCGCTGATGACCGTCGAGGGCAGCGGCACCGTCCTCTTCGGGCACGGCGGCCACCACGTCCAGGTCATCCAGCTCACCGGCGACACCCTGTACGTGGAGGCGGACCGCCTGCTCGCCTTCGAGGGCACGCTCCGGCAGGGCACGATGTTCATGGGCTCCCAGGGCGGCGTCATGGGCATGGTCCGCGGCCAGGTCAGCGGCCAGGGCCTGTTCACCACGACGCTCAAGGGCCACGGCGCGGTGGCCGTGATGGCCCACGGCGGCGTCTTCGAGATCCCGATCACCCCGCAGCGCCCGGTCCACGTCGACCCGCAGGCCTACGTCGCCCACCACGGCGACGTCCGCAACAAGCTGTCGACGGCGCTCGGCTGGCGGGACATGGTGGGCCGCGGCTCCGGCGAGGCGTTCCAGCTGGAGCTCAGCGGCAGTGGTGCGGTGTACGTCCAGGCGTCGGAGGAGAAGCTGTGACCACCTACCCGGGGACCGGCCCCACCGTGCTCGACCCGACGACCCTGCCCGTCGACGACAACGTCAACGCCTACACCTTCTGCGTGGAGCTGAAGGGGAGCCAGTGGTTCCTCCAGAAGGGGAAGATGATCGCCTACTACGGCTCGATCGACTTCAACGGCATCGGGCACGGCCGGCTGGACCGTCTGGTGCGTACGTCGTTCCATTCGCCACTGCACGCGAGCGACTGGGTCGTGGCGGAGGGCTCCGGCAAGATGCTCCTCGCCGACCGGGCCTTCGACGTGAACTCGTACGACCTGGACGAGGGCAATCTGACCATTCGCTCGGGCAATCTCCTCGCTTTTCAGCCAAGTCTGTCGCTGAAGCAGTCGATCGTTCCGGGCTTCCTCACGCTGATCGGAACCGGAAAGTTCGTGGCCGCGTCCAACGGTCCCGTGGTGTTCATGGAACCGCCCATCCGGGTGGACCCGCAGGCGCTCGTCGGATGGGCCGACTGCCCGTCCCCGTGCCACCACTACGACCACGGGTACATGACGGGCGTGATGGGTGGTCTACGTGCGCTGACGGGCCTGGGCGGGGTCTCCGGCGAGGAGCACCAGTTCGAGTTCGTGGGGGCCGGCACGGTGCTGCTCCAGTCGAGCGAGACCCTGATGACCGAGCAGGCCACCGGGGCGGTCCCGGCGGAGCCCGGGGTGCCCGGCGGCGGCGGGCGGCCGGGCGGGCACGGCGGGCAGAGCGGCGCACCGCGCCTTCCCGGACAGCTGGGGGATCTCCAGCGTCGCTTCGGGCTGTGAGCGGTAGTCTGCGGAGTGTGACATCGAACGCGTGCGCACCGTCACACCGCCCTCACTAGTTAGCTTTTCAACTTCTTAGGTAGACTTCAATCATGGAGACCGAAACGGCCACGCGCTGGCTGACCGATGCGGAGCAGTGCGCCTGGCGCACCCACCTGGAGGTCAACAGGCTGTTGACGTACCAGCTCGAAAAGGACCTGCAGCCGTTCGGCCTGACGATGAACGACTACGAGATCCTGGTGAACCTCTCGGAGTCGGAGGGCGTCCGGATGCGGATGAGCGACCTGGCGTCCGCCACCCTCCAGTCCAAGAGCCGCCTCTCGCACCAGATCACCCGTATGGAGAACGCCCACCTGGTGCGCCGGGAGAACTGCGAGTCGGACCGCCGCGGTCTGTTCGCGGTCCTCACCGACCACGGTCTGGAGACGATGCGGAAGGTGGCGCCCCATCACGTGGCGTCCGTGCGGCGGCACTTCATCGACCTCCTCTCCCCCGAGGCGCTCGTGGAACTGGACACGTCCCTGAAGCCCATCGCGGACCATCTGCGCACCCAGCGGGGACGCCCCTAGCGTCCCGCGTTCCTCGCGTTCCTCGCGCCTCGCATCCGTCATGCCCCTCGGTCCGGCTACCCGGCGACCGGCAGGCGGAGCTCGAACAGGGCTCCGCCCGCCGGCGCCTGCCGGACCGTGAGCGTGCCGCCGTGCCGTACGGCCACGTCACGGGCGATGGCCAGCCCCAGCCCCGCCCCGCCGTCGTCGCGGCTGCGCGCGGCGTCGAGCCGGACGAACCGCTCGAAGACGCGCTCCCGGTCCGCCTCCGGGACCCCGTCCCCGTCGTCGGCCACCTCGACGACGGCCCGCCGCCCCTCCCGCCGCACGGCCACGGTGACCGCCGACCGGGCGTGCCGCTCGGCGTTGTCGAGCAGATTGGCGAGCACCCGCCCCAGCTGCCCCCGCGATCCGGTCACCCCCACCGACTCCGCGTCCACGGTGACCCGCGCCCGGCCGGCCGCCTCCCGCCGCGCCAGCGCCGCCAGGTCCAGCCGCGCGTCCACGGGCCGCTCCCCCGCGTCCAGCCGGGCGAGCAGCAGCAGGTCGGCGGCGAGGTTCTGCAGCCGTACGGTGTCCTCGACGGCGCCGGGGACGTCCAGCAGCTCCGGGTGCGCGGCGCCCACCTCCAGCTGGGTGCGCAGGGAGGCGAGGGGACTGCGCAGTTCGTGCGAGGCGTCGGCGACGAAGCGGCGCTGGCGCTCCACGGCGGTCTCCAGCGCGGCCAGGGTCTCGTTCGTCGTCCGGGCGAGGCGGGCGATCTCGTCGTGGGTGTCCGGCTCGGGAACGCGCCGGGCCAGATCCGCGGAGGCGGTGATCGCGGCCATCTCGCGCCGGATCCCCTCCACCGGGCGCAGCGCCCGCCGGGTGACCAGCCAGGTGACGCCCGCGACCACGGCGAGCAGCAGCGGGAAGCCGATCAGCATCACGGTCAGGGCGGTGCCGACGGCACTCCGTTCGGCGGCCAGGGGGGCGCCGGCGTGGACGGTGAGCGTGCCGCGGTCGCCGGTCTCCACGGACACGGTGGCGAAGCGGTAGTCGGCGGTGTCGCCGTCGACGGTGGCGGAGCCGTCGGAGTAGGAGGTCTCGTCGCCGATCTCCCCGGCCTCGAGAGCCTCCTCGCCGTCCTCGCTGTCCTCCGTGGCGTCCGCCCCGGCGTCGTCGCCGTCGTCGCCGTCGCCGTCCCGGGCGGGCGGCGCGGCTCCCGTCGGGCGTACCGCGTCCGTGCCCGTGCCGCTGATTTGTTGCAGGTCCTCGCCGGCCGCGACCAGGGTGCCGTCCGCGGCGACGACCTGGACCGGCCGGTCGTCGTCGTCCAGGGACAACCGCCCGTAGGGCAGCCCGGCGGCCAGCTCCGCGGCGACCTCCCGCGCGGTCCGCTCCGCCAGGGTGCTCGCCTGGCCGCTGAGACTGGACATCAGCGACAGCAGCACGGCGGTCCCGGCGGCCACCAGAGCGACGGCGACGACGAGGGTGGCACCGAGCGTGGCGCGGGCCCGCACGGAGTCCGGCCACCGCCTCACCGCTCCGCCTCCAGCCGGTACCCGGCGCCGCGGACCGTCCGGATGAGCCCGGCGCCCAGCTTGCGGCGCAGCGCGCTGACGTACACCTCGACGATGTTGGGGTCGCCGTCGTAGGCGAAGTCCCAGACGTGGTCGAGGATCTCCGCCTTGGACACCACCTCGCCGGCCCGCAGCACGAGCTGCTCCAGCACGGCGAACTCCTTGGCGGTCAGCGCGGCCTCCTCGTCCCGCAGGAAGACCCTCCGCGCGGCCGTGTCCACCCTCAGCCCGCCGTGGACGTGCACCGGCGAGGCCCCGGCGCCCTGCCCGCGCCGCCGCAGCAGGGCCTTCACCCGGGCGACGAGGACGACGTACGAGAACGGCTTGGTCAGGTAGTCGTCCGCGCCCGTGTCGAGGCCCTCCGCCTCGTCGTACTCGCCGTCCTTCGCGGTCAGCATGAGGATCGGGACGTCGTTCCCGGCGGCGCGCAGGGCGGCGCAGACGCGGTAGCCGTTCATGCCGGGCAGCATGATGTCGAGGACGAGCAGGTCGTAGGGCGTCTCGCTCGCCCGGTGCAGGCCTTCCGTGCCGTCGTGGACGACGTCCACGGCGTACCCCTCGGCGGTCAGGCCCCTGGCGAGGGACAGGGCGAGGCGCTTCTCGTCCTCGACGATCAACAGTCGCATGCCCCTCAGCGTCGCAAACCGAAGCTGAAGGGATCTTCAGGTGGCTTCAGGTTCCTCTCAGCGTCGATCGGCGAAGGTGGTTCCCGTCGCACCGAAACGGTGTGATCGACCTGTAACGGGAGGAACCTCCGTGAAGCGCAAGCTCGTCATCGCCGCCGTCGCCGCGACCGCCGTGATCGGCGCGGGCACGGCCGTCGCCTTCGCGGACGACGACACCGGAAACGGAGCGCGGGCCGAGGTGAGCGACGCGCGGGCCGAGGTGAGCGACGCGCGGGTCCGCACGAGCGACTCCCGGTCCCGGGAAGGCACCGCGAAGGCCGACGACGGCACCACCCGGCTCACCGCCGCCCAGGCCGTCGCCGCGGCCCTGGAGGCGCGGCCCGGCACGGCCCTGTCCGCCGAGCTCGACGACGACGGCCCCCGCTGGGAGGTCGACGTCCTCGGCGAGGGCACCACCTCCTGCACCGTTCGCGTGGACCCCTCGGACGGCCGGATCCTGGGCACGGAGACCGACCGCGACGACGACGCCGACGACACCGGCGAGCGCCGCCTGCTGAAGGGCGCCGGCGTCACGGCCGCGCAGGCCGCCGAGGCCGCCGCCGCGAAGGGCGTCGTCACCTCGGTCGACCTGGACGACGACGGCACCGGAAGCTGGGAGGTGGAGACCACCGACTCCGCGGGCCGGGAGCACGACTGGACCGTCGGCCTGAGGAACGCCGAGGTCACCGCCGACCACCACGACACGGACGGCAGCGACACCACCGACGACGACCACGACGACTGACCCGACGCCTCAGTCCCGCTCCGCGCACGTCCGCCGGTAGCCGATCCCGGGCACCCGCACCCGCCACTCGTCCTCCGTCAGCGGCGCCCCCGCCGCCGCGCACACCCGCCGCTCGGCCTCCTCGGTGCCCGTGGTCCACACCCGGGCCGTGTACCCCGCCGCCGTGACGACGGTCCGTCCGTCCGCGCTCACGGCCGCGGCGCCGAACTGCTCACCGGGACTGTCCAGCCGTTCCCGCAGGACGGGCTCGGGACGGTCGACGTCCCACAGCAGCGCCGCTCCGTCCTCACCGGCCGTGAGCAGGGTGCCCGCGCGCCGGGCGAAGGCCAGCGCGGCGAGGTGGCGGGTGTGGCCGAGCAGCGGTCGCGGGTCGCCGGCCGGCCGGTGCCGGGGCCCGTCGGGGTCGAGCCGCCACAGCAGGACCGCCCCGTCCCTGCCGCCGGAGGCGAGCAGCGCGCCCCGCTCGGCGAAGGCCACGTCGGTGACCATCGCGGTGTGGCGGGCCAGCGCCCACAGCGGCCGGGGCCGCCCCCGTCCCCGGGTGTCCCACAGCCGTACGGCGTGGTCGGCCTCCGCCGTCGCCAGCACCTTCCCGCCGAGTCCGAAGGCGACCGCCTGGACGCCCTTCGCGCCGTCCAGCCGGGCGCGTTCGGTGAGGCGGCCGCCGGTGGAGACGTCCCAGAGCCGGGCCCCCGTCTCGCGGCCGCCGCTGGCCAGTTGCCCGCCGTCCGGGCCGAAGGCCACGTCGTCGACGGCCTGCCGGTGGACGGTGGCGTGGTCGAGCACGCGGGCGGCGCCGGGGCGCCGTACGTCCCACAGGGTGATCCGTCCGTCCCAGGCGCCGGTGACGAGCCGGGTGCCGGTCGGGTCGAAGGCGACGGCGGACACCCACGCGGGGTGCGGCAGAGTGGCCAGGCGCCGGGGGCGGGCCGGATCGCGTACGTCCCACAGCGCGGCGGTGCCGTCGAGGGCGGCGGTGGCGGCGCGGGCGTGCGCGTCGTCGAGGGCGACGGCGTAGACCTGGCCGGCGTGGCCGAGGAGCAGCGGCAGCGGCAGCCGCCAGACGGAGGCGGTGCCGCCGGCGGCCGCCCCCGCGTACAGTTCGCGGCCGCCGGGCCCCCAGGCCAGGGACTGCAGCCCGTTCGGGTGGGCGAGGGTGGTCAGCGGCAACCCGGTGTGCGGATGGCGCAGTTGCAGCCCCCCGGCCTCCCCGGCGACCGCGAGCAGGGAGCCGTCGGGGCTGTAGGCCATGCCGGTCGTGTAGCCCTCCGCGCGCTGCCCCGTCCGGGACTTGGTGGTGCAGCGGCCGCGGCGGTCCAGGGCGCACATCCACACGTCGCGGTCGGACAGTCCGGCGGCGAGGTGCCGGCCGTCGGGGCTGAGCGCGGCCTCGCCGACCGAGGCGCCCGTGAAGGACACGCCGCCGGCCGGCTCGTACGCGAGGCGGTGCGTGCCGCGCGCCCACACCGTGGCCCGCCCGTCCTCGCCTCCGGTGGCGAGCCGGCAGCCGTCCCGGCTGAACGACACGGAGTACAGGGCGCGGTCGGAGACCTGGTGGACGACCGGTCCGCGCGGCCGGTCAGGGTCCGTCAGGTCCCACAGCCGCAGCGCCCCGTCCGCGCCGGCCACGGCGAGGGTCCGCCCGTCGGGCGCGAACCGGGCGTCCCGCGCGCCGCCGTCCGCCCACACCACCCCGGCGGGCCGGGCGGACCGTCCGTCGACCCGCCACACCCGGGTCTCCACCGTGTCCGCCACCACGAGACTCCGCCCGTCCGCCGCGAAGGCGAGCCCCCACACGGCGTGCCGCGCCCCGAGCCGCACCTCGCCCGTCAGCCGTGCCCCGCGCCACAGCCGTACCGCTCCCTGGCGGGTGCCGACGGCCGTGGTCCCGCCCCGGCCGAAGGCGAACGCCGAGACGGTGGCGTCGTTGCCCGGCAGCGGCGTGGGGTGGGGCAGGCCCGTGCTGCTGAGCAGCGCGCCGCGGGCGGCCGGCAGGGCCGGGGCCCGGCGGTGGGCGGCGACGGAGAGGGTGGCGGCGAGGGCCGGGTCGGCGGTGCGCAGGGCGCTGATCCGCTCGGTCAGGGCGACCGCCTCGGCCTCCCGTGCCTGACGCGTCGCCAGGTCGCTCTGCCGGCGCGCCTCCCGCCCGTTCTCGAACGCCACCGAGGCGACGATCAGCAGCAGCCCCAGCAGCCCGGCGAGGGCGGCCAGCGCCCGCCGCAGCCGGCGCAGCCCGCGGTCGGCCTCCCGGCGGCCGGCCGCCAGGAACTCGCGCTCGGCCGCGGTGAGCCGCCGGGGATGATCGGCCGCCCACTGCTCGGCGACCGCCAGCGCGGCGCCGTGCGGCAGCAGTCCGGGGGCTCGGCCGGCGTCGGCCCAGGCGCGGGCGGCCTCGGTGAGCCGCTGGTGCGTGCGCAGCCCCGCCCGGTCGGCGTCGATCCAGCCGGCCAGCCGCGGCCAGGCCCGCAGCAGCGCCTCGTGGGTGATCTCGACCCGGTCGCCGTCGACGGTGAACAGCCGCGCCCTCGTGAACGCCTCCAGCACCTCCTGGGCCCCGGCCACCAGCCGGTCCCGCTCCACGTGCCGTCTGCTGTCCGCGCCCTCCTCCCCGACCCGGACCAGTTGCAGCGTCAGCTGCCGTGCCACGTCCCGCTGCGCGGGCGACAGATCGAGGTACGTCCGCTCCGCGGTGGCGGCGATCGCCCCCTGGATCCCGCCGGTCCTGCGGTACCCGGCCACCGTGAGCCGCCGGCCGGTGCGCTGCTGCCAGGTGGCCAGCAGGGCGTACGACAGCAGGGGCAGCGTTCCGGGTTCGTGGCCGCGGCCGGCCGGGTCGAGGTCGTGCAGCAGGACGTCGAGGAGGCCGGGTTCGATCTCCAGTCCCGCCAGTTCGGCGGGCCGGGTCACGCACGCGGCGAGTTCGTCGCGGCTCATCGCGCCCAGCGCCATCGGCCGGCGCTGGACGGCGCCGACGAGCGCCGGGTGGGCGAGGCAGCGGTCGAAGAAGTCGGCGCGCACGGCGATCACGACGAGCGGCAGCGCGCACAGGGCGTCGACGAAGGCGGCCCGCTCGGCGGGGTCCGCGCAGAGCGTGAACGCCTCCTCGAACTGGTCCACGACCAGCAGCAGTCCGCGTGCCTCCCCCGGCGCCGCCCCGGCGCGGATCCGCCCGGCGAGGGCACCCTCGCCGGTGTGGAGGTGCCCGGCGAGGGCCCGGGCCAGGGCGTCGACCGGACGGGCGGTGGGCGTCATGACGACGCCGTGCCACGGCCGGCCGTCCGGCCCGGGGAGCGCGCCCTGCGCCACGGCGGGCAGCAGTCCGGCCCGCAGCAGCGAGGACTTGCCGGATCCCGAAGCACCGAGCACCACGACGGGCCCGCCGCCGGTGCGGACGGCTTCGGCGACCCGGTCCACCAGCGCGGTCGTCGCCCTCTCCCGGCCGAAGAACCAGCGGGCGTCGTCCCTGCCGTAGTGGTCGAGGCCGCGGTACGGGCACGGAGTCACGCGTTGCCCGGGCAGGGCGCCCGGTGTCTCGCACAGGCGTCGCAGGGTTCTGCCGGAGTCGAGCGCCGCGTCCAGCTTCCCGGCGAGCTCGCGGTGCGGGCGCTTGCGGCCGTGCTCGACGTTCGACAGGTGGCTCTTGCTGTAGTTCACCAGCCTGGCGAGCTCGGAGAGTGACAGGCCCCGCTCCCGGCGGATCCGCCGCATCGCCTCCGCGAAGTCCTCCGCCGCCGTCTCCTCATGCACCGCGTTCCCCCAGCTCAGAGCCTGTATTCCGACGCTCCCGGGATGGGGTACGCGCCGTGCCTAGCCTGCCGGTCCGGCGGCGGGCACGGTGGTGTCGGCGGGCCGGATCAGCACTTTGGGTGACGGATCCCGGAGCCCGCCTTCCCTTCCATCCGAGCAAGTGAACGGAGGCATGTCCATGCCCGAAAAGAGCATGCGGACCAGGTTCGCGGTGGGCGCGGCGACGGTGGCGGCGGTCCTCGCCGGCACGGCCGCCGGCCCGGCGCTGTCGGCGACGCAGGAGTCGGTGCGGCCCGCGCACACGACGACCTGCTCGGTCGGCGGCCCCAAGAGCGGGGCCCGCGCGACCGTCTCGTGGACGAACCGGTCCGCCACGGTGAACCTCAAGGTGTGGGACGACGGGACCTGGCTGCGCCCGACCAAGGCGTTCGTCCAGGCGTACGCGGGCAGCACCTACGTCGGCGGCAGGGACCTCACCGCCGACGAGGGGCAGGCGGACGGCTCGTTCCCGTTCACCACGAGCAGGTCCGGCGGCATCACCTCGGTGAAGCTCTGGACCAAGTCGGGTGTGAACGAGAGCGTCGTACGCGAATGCAAGCGCTGAGCTGACCGGGCGGGGTTCACCCCTCGGTGAGCCCCGCCACCAGTTCGTCGGCCGCCCGGTACGGATCAAGCTCCCCGGCGACGATCCGCTCCGCCAGGGCGCCGAGCCGCCGGTCGCCGTGCAGGTCGCCGATCCGTTCGCGCAGGGCGGTGACGGCGATCGTCTCGACCTCGCGGGCGGCGCGGGCGCGGCGGCGCTCGGCGAGGACGCCGTGCTCCTCCAGCCACGCGCGGTGCTTCTCCAGCGCCTCGACGACCTCGTCGAGGCCCTCGGCGCGGGCCGCCACCGTCTTGACGATCGGCGGGCGCCAGTCGCCGGGGCCGCGTGCCTCGCCGAGACCGAGCATGTGGTTGAGTTCGCGGGCGGTGGCGTCGGCGCCGTCCCGGTCGGCCTTGTTGACGACGTAGACGTCGCCGATCTCCAGGATCCCGGCCTTGGCGGCCTGGATGCCGTCCCCCATGCCGGGGGCCAGCAGGACCACGGACGTGTCCGCCTGGGAGGCGATCTCGACCTCCGACTGGCCGACGCCGACCGTCTCGACCAGGATCACGTCGCAGCCCGCCGCGTCCAGGACGCGGATCGCCTGCGGAGCCGCCCAGGCCAGGCCCCCGAGGTGGCCGCGGGTCGCCATGGAGCGGATGTAGACGCCCGGGTCGCAGGCGTGCTCCGACATCCGGACCCGGTCGCCGAGCAGCGCCCCGCCGGAGAACGGCGACGACGGGTCGACGGCCAGGACGCCGACCCGCCGGCCCTGCTTGCGGTACGCCGTCACCAGCGCCGAGGTGGACGTCGACTTGCCCACGCCCGGCGAGCCGGTCAGGCCCACCACCCAGGCGTTGCCGGTCAGCGGCGCCAGGGCCGCCATGACCTCCCTGAGCCGCGGGGACGCCCCCTCCACCAGGGAGATCAGCCGGGCCACGGCCCGGGGCCGGCCTTCCCTGGCCTGGGCGACCAGCGAGGAGACGTCCTGCATGACAGCTCCGTTCGGGACGAAGGGGCGTACCGGTGGCTCAGGCCTTGGGTACCCGGACGATCAGCGCGTCACCCTGGCCGCCGCCGCCGCACAGCGCGGCCGCGCCGACCCCGCCGCCCCGCCGCTTCAGCTCCAGGGCCAGGTGCAGCACGAGCCGGGCGCCGGACATGCCGATCGGGTGACCGAGGGCGATGGCACCGCCGTTGACGTTCACCTTTTCCGTGGAAACCCCGAGGTCCTTCATTGACTGGACCGCGACGGCGGCGAAGGCCTCGTTGATCTCGACGAGGTCGAGGTCGGCGACGTCCAGGCCCTCCTTCTTCAGGGCGTGCAGGATGGCGTTGGACGGCTGCGACTGCAAAGAGTTGTCCGGTCCGGCCACATTGCCGTGGGCGCCGATCTCGGCGATCCACTCCAGGCCCAGCTCCTGCGCCTTGGCCTTGCTCATCACGACCACGGCCGCCGCGCCGTCGGAGATCTGCGAGGCCGACCCCGCGGTGATCGTGCCGTCCTTGGCGAAGGCCGGACGGAGCTTGCCGAGCGACTCGGCGGTGGTCTCCGGGCGGATGCCCTCGTCCGTGCTGAAGACGACCGGCTCGCCCTTGCGCTGCGGGATCTCGACCGGGGTGATCTCGGCCTCGAACAGGCCGTTCTTCTGCGCGGCGGCGGCCCGCTGGTGGGAGAGGGCCGCGATCTCGTCCTGCTCGGGCCGGGCGATGCCCAGACGCGTGTTGTGCTTCTCCGTGGACTCGCCCATGGCGACGCCCTCGAAGGAGTCGGTCAGCCCGTCGTACGCCATCGCGTCGAGCATCTCGATCGCGCCGTACTTGAAGCCCTCACGGGACTTCGGCAGCAGGTGGGGGGCGTTCGTCATGGACTCCTGGCCGCCCGCGACGACCACGTCGAACTCACCCGCGCGGATCAGCTGGTCGGCCAGCGCGATCGCGTCCAGGCCCGACAGGCACACCTTGTTGATCGTGAGCGCCGGGACGTTCATCGGGATGCCGGCCTTGACCGCGGCCTGGCGGGCCGGGATCTGCCCCGCGCCGGCCTGGAGCACCTGGCCCATGATCACGTACTGCACCTGGTCGCCCCCGATCCCCGCACGGTCGAGGGCGGCCTTGATGGCGAAGCCGCCGAGGTCGGCTCCGGAGAAGGACTTCAGCGAGCCGAGCAACCGGCCCATGGGCGTCCGCGCGCCCGCGACGATCACCGAGGTCGTGCTGTTCGTTGCGGTCATGAGCTGCGATCCCCTTACCGGCCTGCACGGGCCGAGGAGTGAACGAGGGTTTACTTCGAATGTACTGAGGGGTAGCCCACACCGTCACCGGGCCGTCGGTGTGATCGCGCGCACGTTGCGCAACCACCTCCGGAGCGTTGCACTGAGTCCATGCTGACGCGAATCGACCACATCGGGATCGCCTGCCACGACCTCGACGCGACCGTCGAGTTCTACCGCTCCACGTACGGCTTCGAGGTGTTCCACTCCGAGGTCAACGAGGAGCAGGGCGTGCGCGAGGCCATGCTCAAGATCAACGATACGTCCGACGGCGGCGCCTCGTACCTCCAGCTGCTGGAGCCCGTCCGGGAGGACTCCACGGTCGCCAAGTGGCTGGCGAAGAACGGCGAGGGCGTCCACCACATCGCCTTCGGCACGGCGGATGTGGACGGTGACGCCACGGAAATCCGCTCCAAGGGCGTACGCGTTCTGTACGAAGAGCCCCGACGCGGCTCCATGGGGTCACGAATCACCTTCCTCCACCCAAAGGATTGCCATGGCGTACTGACAGAACTGGTCACTTCGGCGCCTGTTGAGTCACCTGAGCACTGACCCTCGTACATAGGGGCCGGTAGGGTTGGGGGCGGTCGCCGCTCGGAACGGGCGACCGATGTCCTGCCGTCCCGGCGGCAGGACCAGCCGGGGTCCGGGTTTCGGGGGGCGAGGGTCGGGGCAGCAGCCCGTGCTCCGCCGTCGATCTGACACCATTCCCCGGGGGCCCCGTTCGGCGGATGGACGGAGCTCGGTTCACAAGCTTGCGACCAGGGGACGGATGGGACCGCGCAGTGCGGGGCTACGAGAGCCAGGAGCGGGAGCCGGCGGCTGACGTCGACCACCTCACTCGGTTCGAAGCCGAGATGAAACGGCTGAAGACCGAGCGGGAAAAGGCGATCCAGCACGCCGAGGACCTCGGCTACCAGGTCGAGGTGCTGCGCGCCAAGTTGCACGAGGCGCGGCGCACCATCATGTCCCGGCCCGCCTTCGACGGCGGTGACCTCGGCTATCAGGCCGAACAGTTGCTGCGCAACGCGCAGGTGCAGGCCGACCAGCTGCGCGCCGACGCCGAGCGCGAGCTGAGCCAGGCGCGGGCGCAGACCCAGCGCATCCTCCAGGAGCACGCCGAGCAGGCGGCCCGGCTCCAGGCGGAGCTGCACGCGGAGGCGGTGGCGCGCCGGCAGCAGCTCGACCAGGAGCTGGCGGAGCGCCGGCAGACCGTCGAGTCGCACGTCAACGAGAACGTGGCGTGGGCCGAACAGCTGCGCGCCCGCACCGAGTCCCAGGCCCGCCGCCTCCTCGACGAGTCGCGCACCGAGGCGGAGCAGGCGATGGCGGCCGCGCGCGCCGAGGCCGAACGGCTGACCGCCGAGGCCCGCCAGCGGCTCCAGAGCGAGGCCGAGGGCGCCCGTGCGGAGGCCGAGCAGCTGCTGCGCCGTGCCCGCGCGGACGCCGAGCGCCTGCTGAACGCCGCGTCCGCGCAGGCCCAGGAGGCCACCGACCACGCCGAGCAGCTGCGTTCGTCCACCGCGTCCGAGTCGGACGCGGCCCGCCGCCAGGCCCAGGAGCTGAGCCGGACCGCCGAGCAGCGCATCGCGGAGGCCGACACGGCGCTGCGCGAGGCCCGCACGGAGGCGGAGAAGCTCCTCACCGAGGCCAAGGCGGCCGCCGAGAAGGCGTTGCAGACCGCCGAGTCGGCCAACGAGCAGCGCACCCGTACGGCGAAGGAGCAGGTCGCCCGGCTGGTCAGCGAGGCCACCAAGGAGGCCGAGGCCACCAGGACGGACGCCGAGCAGGTCGTCGCCGACGCCCGCGCCGAGGCGGAGAAACTCCTCGCCGAGGCCGCCGAGAAGGCCCGCACGATCACCGCCGAGGAGAGCGCGACCCAGCTGTCGAAGGCGGCCAAGACCGCCGAGGACGTCCTCAACAAGGCGCAGGAGGACGCGCAGCGCACCACCAAGGCCGCCGCCGAGGAGGCCGAGCGGATCCGCCGGGAGGCCGAGACCGAGGCGGACCGGCTGCGCGCCGAGGCGCACGACATCGCCGAGCAGCTCAAGGGCGCGGCGAAGGACGACACCAAGGAGTACCGCGCCAAGACGGTCGAGCTCCAGGAGGAGGCCAGGCGGCTGCGCGGTGAGGCCGAGCAGCTGCGCGCCGACGCGGTCGCCGAGGGCGAGAAGATCCGCGCGGAGGCCCGCAAGGAGGCCGTCCAGCAGATCGAGGAGGCGGCCAAGACCGCCGAGGAGCTGCTGTCCAAGGCGAAGGCGGACGCGGACGAGCTGCGCCAGAAGGCCACCGCGGACAGCGAGAAGGTCCGCACCGAGGCCATCGAGCGGGCGACGACGCTGCGCCGGCAGGCCGAGGAGACCCTCCAGCGCACCCGCCAGGAGGCCGACCGGCACCGCGAGGAGGCCGCCGAGCAGGCCGAGGCCCTCACCGCGGACGCCGAGCGGGCCGCGCGCGAACTGCGCGAGGAGACCGAACGGGCCGTCTCGGCCCGGCAGGCGGAGGCCGCCGAGGAGCTGACCCGGCTCCAGTCGGAGGCCGAGCAGCGGCTCGCCGCCGCCGAGCAGTCGCTGACCGACGCCCGCGAGGAGGCCGCGCGGATCCGTCGCGAGGCCGGCGAGGAGAGCGAGCGGCTGCGGTCGGAGGCCGCGGAGCGGATCCGGGCGCTCCAGCGGCAGGCGGCCGAGGAGGCCGACCGGCTGCGTACCGAGGCCGCCGCCGACGCGTCCGCCTCGCGCGCCGAGGGCGAGGCCGTCGCCGTACGGCTGCGGTCGGAGGCCGCGGCCGAGGCGGAGCGGCTGAAGTCGGAGGCGCAGGACACCGCGGACCGGGTGCGCGCGGAGGCGCAGGCCGCCGCCGAGCGGCTGGCGGCCGAGGCGTCCGAGACGCTGGCCGCCGCCCAGGAGGAGGCCGCCCGGCGCCGCCGCGAGGCCGAGGAACTGCTCGGCGCGGCCCGCCAGGAGGCCGGCCAGGAGCGCGAGCGGGCCCGCGAGCAGAGCGAGGAGCTGCTGGCGTCGGCGCGCAAGCGCGTGGAGGACGCGCAGGCCGAGGCCGTACGCCTGGTGGAGGAGGCCGACCGGCGCGCCGGCGAGATGGTCGCGGCGGCGGAGCAGCACGCCCAGCAGGTGCGGGACTCCGTGGCCGGGCTGCACGAGCAGGCCCAGGAGGAGATCACCGGGCTGCGCAGTGCCGCCGAGCACGCGGCGGACCGTACGCGGCGGGAGGCCGAGGAGGAGGCGGACCGGGTCCGCGGCGACGCCTACGCCGAGCGGGAGCGGGCCGCCGAGGACGCGAGCCGGGTCCGGCGCGAGGCGAGCGAGGAGTCGGAGGCGGCGCGGGCGCTGGCAGAGCGGACCGTCGGCGAGGCGATCGCGGAGGCGGAGCGGATGCGCTCGGACGCCTCCGCGCACGCCCAGCGGGTGCGCACGGAGGCGTCGGACGCCCTCGCGGAGGCCGACCAGGCCGCGGCCCGCACCCGGGCCGACGCCCGCGAGGACGCCAACCGCATCCGTTCGGACGCGGCGACGCAGGCGGACACCCTCATCACGGAGGCCCGCTCCGAGGCGGAGCGCCTCCAGACGGAGACCATCGCCGAGGCCGAGCGGCTGACGACCGAGACGGCCGCGGAGGCCGAGCGGGTGCGCACCGAGGCGGTCGAGGAGGCCGAGCGGCTGCGGGCCGAGTCGGTCGCGCGGGCGGACAAGCTGCTCGGGGACGCCACCGACGAGGCGGAGCGGCTGCGCGCCGAGGCCGCCGCGACGGTCGGGTCCGCGCGGCAGCACGCCGAGCGGGTCCGGGTCGAGTCCGAGCGCGTCAAGGCGGAGGCAGCCGCGGAGGCCGACCGGATGATGAGCGTGGCGCGCGACGAGGCCGACCGGACGCTGGACGAGGCCCGCCAGGAGGCCAACAAGCGGCGTTCGGAGGCGGCCGAGCAGGTCGACACGCTGATCACGGAGACCGCCGCCGAGGCGGACAAGCTGCTCACCGAGGCGCAGCAGCAGGCGCTGAAGACCACCGCGGAGGCGGAGGCGCAGGCCGACACGATGGTCGGCGCGGCCCGCAAGGAGGCCGAGCGGCTCGTCTCGGAGGCGACGGTCGAGGGCAACGGACGGGTGGAGAAGGCCCGTACGGACGCGGACGAGCTGCTCGTCGGCGCCCGCCGGGACGCGACCGCCATCCGGGAGCGGGCCGAGGAGCTGCGCGACCGCATCACCTCCGAGATCGAGGAACTGCACGAGCGGGCCCGCCGCGAGGCCGCCGAGACGATGAAGTCGACCGGCGACCGCTGCGACGCGCTCATCAAGGCCGCCGAGGAGCAGCTCGCCAAGGCGCAGGCCAAGGCCAAGGAGCTGGTGTCGGAGGCGAACTCGGAGGCGGGCAAGGTCCGCATCGCCGCGGTGAAGAAGGCCGAGGGGCTGCTCAAGGAGGCCGAGCAGAAGAAGTCCACGCTGATCAAGGAGGCCGAGGAGCTCAGGGCCGAGGCGATCCGCGAGGCCCGGCGCACGGTCGAGGAGGGCAAGCGCGAGCTGGAG
This sequence comes from Streptomyces sp. NPDC059895, assembly GCF_042731035.1. NCBI lineage: Bacteria > Bacillati > Actinomycetota > Actinomycetes > Kitasatosporales > Streptomycetaceae > Streptomyces > Streptomyces sp. NPDC059895. Next base: position 102,883 of record NZ_JBHWKO010000018.1, on the reverse strand, counting down.
GTGCTGGTCCGCCGGCGTGAGGACATCAACGCGGAGATCTCGCGGGTCCAGGACGTGCTGGAGGCGCTCGAGTCGTTCGAGGCGCCGTCGTCGAACAAGGACGGTGGCGTCAAGGCGGGCGCGACGGTCGGAGCCCCCCGTTCGGGTGGCAAGTCGTCAGATAGCTAGCGGAATGTGAGAATTCCGTTGAAATCTGAGGTGTTTGAGCAGGTTTCTGGCAAGCCGTCCTGGGGTCGGCCACCCAAAAGGGGTGTCATTCCTCAGATCAAACACGTATCCGCTCGATGACACAGCGCTTCGGCCCCTAGGATTCCACCTATCACCTCACCGGTCTCATTCGACAGGAACCCCATGAGCGACACTTCCCCCTACGGCTTCGAGCTTGTGCGGCGTGGGTACGACCGCGCTCAGGTGGACGAACGGATCTCCAAGCTCGTCTCCGACCGTGACAGCGCTCTTGCCCGCATCACCGCTCTGGAAAAGCGCATCGAGGAACTCCACCTCGAGACGCAGAACGCCCAGGCCGCCGTCAGTGACGCCGAGCCGTCGTACGCCGGTCTCGGCGCGCGTGTCGAGAAGATCCTCCGTCTGGCGGAGGAGGAGGCCGCGGATCTGCGTGAGGAGGCCCGCCGCGCGGCCGAGCAGCACCGCGAGCTCGCCGAGTCGGCGGCCCAGCAGGTCCGCAGCGACGCGGAGTCGTTCGCCGCGGAGCGCAAGGCCAAGGCGGAGGACGAGGGCGTCCGGATCGTCGAGAAGGCCAAGAGCGACGCCTCGCAGCTGCGCTCCGAGGCCCAGAAGGACGCGCAGTCCAAGCGCGAGGAGGCGGACGCCCTCTTCGAGGAGACCCGCGCCAAGGCCGCGCAGGCCGCCGCCGACTTCGAGACGAACCTCGCCAAGCGTCGCGAGCAGTCGGAGCGCGACCTGGCGTCCCGTCAGCAGAAGGCGGAGAAGCGGCTCGCGGAGATCGAGCACCGCGCGGAGCAGCTGCGCCTGGAGGCGGAGAAGCTGCGCACGGACGCCGAGCGCCGCGCCCGCCAGACCGTCGAGACGGCGCAGCGCCAGGCCGAGGACATCGTGGCCGACGCCAACGCCAAGGCCGACCGGATCCGTTCGGAATCCGAGCGCGAGCTCGCGGCTCTCACCAACCGCCGCGACTCGATCAACGCCCAGCTGACGAACGTCCGCGAGATGCTCGCCACGCTGACCGGCGCCGCGGTGGCCGCCGCCGGCACCTCGACCGACGACGAGCCGATCTCCCGCGGGGTTCCGGCCCAGCAGACCCGGTAGTCACCGGTGGGTGTGAGGGGCGGTGGGCTCGGGCCCACCGCCCCTTTCGCGTGGGCTACCGGATGCCGAGGGCGGGCGGATAGCCGCCGCCGTTGGCGTTGACCAGCACCCAGGTGTCGCCCGCGCGCACCAGTTGTCTGCCGTAGACGGTGCTGAAGTCGAGTCCGCGTACGCCGGTGCCGTCCTCCTCGCCGACACGGCTCCCGTCGGCCGCGTCGAATGTGAACAGACGGCCGCTCTCCCCGAGCACGACCACCCTGCCCCGGTCGCGGCCCTCCGGGGCCAGCGCCGCGATGTCGTTGCCGCTCCCGAGGTCGGTGTGCCACACGCGCCGTCCGTCGCGCAGCGAGTAGCCGGAGACCCGCGCGGGGTAGTGCGCGCCCGGCTTCTTGGCCGCGACGACGAGGACGTCCCGCTCGACCGCGGCCCACAGCGTCGGCCGCGCCTCGAACTCTCCGCCGGCCCCCGGGGTGACGACCAGGTCCTCCTCGTCGGCGGTGAGCGGGATCTCCACCGGGTCGGCGCCGTCCTCGGGGTAGGACAGCACGGCCGCGACCCCGCGTTCGTCGCTCTCCTTCAGCAGGAGGGTGAACGGCTCGGCGGAGACCACCGTGGCGGTGTCGAGCGAGCTCTCCACGGGCAGCGGCCGGCTGGCGCGCTGCTTGCCGGTGGCGCTGTCCAGGACGACCAGCTTCGCGCGGGTCGCCCCGTCCTCCATGCACGTGACCACGACCCGGGTGGTGCCGCCGGCCGCGGAGACGACGTCGGGCGCACAGCTCTCGTCGCCGCCCTTGCCGGTCAGTTCGGCGGTCCAGCGCGGTACGCCGTCGGTGAGCCCGTACCCCCGGACGGCCTCCTGGCCCAGCGCGACGGCCACACCTCCGTCGGCCGCGAGCAGACCGCCGTCGGCGCCGGCGTACGGGACCGCCTCGTCGATGGTCCGCTCCCACACCGTGCGGCCGGTGGACGGGTCGACGCCCCACAGCGTGTCGCAGGGCTTGCCGTCGCGGCCGAAGGCGACCAGACCGATGCCGTCGACGACGGTGTCGCTCATCCCGCACACGGTGGTGCGGGTCGGGGCCTTCAACGCCCAGAGGCGGCCGCCGTCGTGTGCGTCGTAGGCGACCAGGGCGTCGGTGCGCACCCGGACCACGGCCGGGTCGTCCGTGCCGACGACCCACACCCCCTCGCCCAGGACGGTCGAGGGCCGGTCGTGCCCGGCCTTCCAGACGGTGTCGAGGACCGGGCCGCGCATCCAGAGGTACGCCTGCCAGCCGGGCCAGAGCACGAGCACGACGCCCGTCGTGGCCAGCACGGCGGGCAGGACCTTGCCGGGACGGCGGTCGGTGAGCTTCCCGATGGTGAGCAGGAGCGCTATGGAGCCGGTGAAGGTGAGGAGGAACGCCAGCACCAGGGTGGGCGTGGTGCCGTCCGGGCAGGGGCTGTACCGGCCGCCGCATCCGTTGCCCGGGACGGACGTCCAGCCCAGCAGGTGGAACTCCGCCGCGAGCCCGGCCGCCGCGCCCGCCGCGACGACCGCCAGTGCGGCCCGCGCCAGCCGCCCGCCCGTCAGCGGTCCGCTGTCCGCCACCATGCTTCCCCCCGTGGGTATTGAGTTCTCCGGCACCCCCCGGCGCCGCCCCTCGTGATCAAGGGGGCTGGAGCATAACGCGGCGGGGTGAAGGGCGGCAGCGGACGCGAGGAGGCGGCATCCGTCCCGTGCCCCGCGCCCGGGCCGTCGCCACGGCGTCGCCCTCCGTTCGTCACGCCGGGGTGGCATCCGCCCTTTCCGGGTCATAGCGTGGCCGCATGATCGAGCTCGAGGGGCTGACCAAGCGGTACGGCGAGAAGGTGGCGGTCGACAACCTCACCTTCGCCGTCAGACCGGGCATCGTCACGGGCTTCCTCGGTCCCAACGGCGCCGGCAAGTCCACCACCATGCGGATGATCCTCGGTCTGGACCGGCCCACCGCCGGGGACGTCCGCATCGACGGCAAGCACTACGACCGGCTGAAGGACCCGCTGACGTACATCGGCGCCCTGCTGGAGGCCAGGGGCGTGCACCCGGGCCGCAGCGCCTACAACCACCTGCTGTGCATGGCGCAGAGCAACGGCATCCCCCGGCGGCGGGTGCACGAGGTGCTGGACACGGTGGGGCTGACGGCCGTCGCGAAGAAGAAGGCCAAGGGGTTCTCGCTGGGCATGGGGCAGCGGCTGGGGATCGCCGCCGCGCTCCTCGGCGATCCGCGGATCCTGATGTTCGACGAGCCGGTCAACGGTCTCGACCCCGAGGGGATCCACTGGATCCGCAATCTGATGAAATCACTGGCGGCGCAGGGGCGGACCGTGTTCGTCTCCAGTCACCTGATGAGCGAGATGGCGCTGACCGCCGACCACCTCGTCGTCATCGGCCAGGGGCGGCTGCTCGCCGACACCTCCATGGCCGACTTCATCGCCCGCAACTCACGGGCCTACGTCCGGATCCGCACCCCGCAGCGGGAGCGGCTGCTCGACGTACTGCGCGATGCCGGGATCACCGTCGTGGAGACCGGCAACGGCTCCCTGGAGGTCGACGGGGGCAAGTCCGAGGTCATCGGGGAGCTGGCGGCCCGGCACCATCTCGTGCTGCACGAGCTGAGCCCCCAGCAGGCCTCCCTGGAGGAGGCGTTCATGCAGCTGACCGCGGGGTCGGTCGAGTACCACGCGCACACCGACCGGGCCCCCGCCCGGCAGTGGGGCGACGGCTGGAGGAAGGACTGAGCATGGCGGCGACCCAGGTCATCCGTTCGGAGTGGACGAAGATCCGCTCGGTGGCGTCCACCGTCTGGACGCTCTCCCTCGCCGTGGTGGTCACGATCGCCCTCGGCATGCTGATCTCCGCGCTGTCGAGGAACGAGTTCGACGGCATGAACCGCGACGCCCGGGTCTCCTTCGACCCGACGTTCATCAGCTTCGCGGGCATGAGCCTCGGTCAGCTCGCGATGATCGTGTTCGGGGTGCTGGTCGTGTCGAACGAGTACAGCACCGGCATGATCCGCACCTCGCTGGCGGCCGTGCCGCGGCGCGGGACCTTCCTGTTCAGCAAGATCGCGGTGGCCGCGGGGCTCGCCCTCGCCGTCGGGACGGCCACGAGCTTCGCCGCGTTCTTCCTCGGGCAGGCCATGCTCGGCGAGCACCGGGCGTCGATCGGGGACCCGGGCGTGCTGCGGGCGGTGATCGGCGGCGGCCTCTACATGACGCTCATCGCGGTGTTCTCGATGGGCGTGGCCGCGATGCTGCGCTCGCCGATGCTCTCGCTGGGCATCCTGATGCCGTTCTTCTTCCTGATCTCCAACATCCTCGGCAACGTGGAGGCGACGGAGAAGGTGGGCCGGTACCTGCCCGACCAGGCCGGCAGCAAGGTCATGCAGGTGGTCACCCCGACGGGTGACGACACACCGTACGGCCCCTGGGGCGGGCTGGCGATCATGGCGGTGTGGACGGTGGCGGCGCTGGCGGGCGGGTACCTGCTGCTGCGCAGACGCGATGCGTGAAGCTTTGGTCTTTGCTTTGTTTTGAGCGGAACCGTCAGCGCCTCGATATCCTCCTAACCCTTACGGGGGGCGTGCGCCCCGCTGTCCTGAACCTGTCGATGGGTGCGGAGCATGATCGAAGCAGTCGGCCTGACCAAGCGCTACGGCGACAAGACCGCTGTGTACAACCTTTCCTTCCAGGTGCGACCGGGGACCGTCACGGGCTTCCTCGGGCCGAACGGCTCGGGCAAGTCCACGACGATGCGGATGATCCTCGGGCTCGACAACCCGACCTCGGGGACGGTGACGATCGGCGGCTACCCCTACCGCAAGCTGCCGAACGCGCCCCGCCAGGTCGGCGCGCTGCTGGACGCCAAGGCCGTGCACGGCGGGCGCAACGCCCGCAACCACCTGCTGTGCCTGGCCCAGCTCTCGGGCATCCCGGCCCGGCGGGTGGACGAGGTACTGGGCGTGGTCGGCCTCCAGGACGTGGCGAGGAAGCGCTCCAAGGGCTTCTCGCTCGGCATGGGCCAGCGGCTGGGCATCGCCGCCGCGCTCCTCGGCGACCCCCAGGTGCTGCTCTTCGACGAGCCGGTCAACGGCCTCGACCCCGAGGGCATCCTCTGGGTGCGCAACCTGATGAAGTCCCTCGCGGCGGAGGGGCGGACCGTGTTCGTCTCCTCGCACCTGATGAGCGAGATGGCGCTGACCGCCGACCACCTGGTCGTCATCGGCCGCGGCCAGCTCCTCGCCGACATGAGCGTGACGGACTTCATCTCGGCGAACTCCGCCGACTTCGCGCGCGTCCGCACGCCGGGCACCGAGCCGCAGCTGCGCGAGAAGCTGGCCGCCGCGCTCACCGAGGCGGGCGGTCATGTGCTGCCGGAGCAGGACGGCGCCCTGCGCGTCACCGGCCTGCCGCTGCCCCGCATCAGCGACCTCGCCCACGACGCCGACGTACGGCTGTGGGAGCTGTCGCCGCATCAGGCCTCGCTGGAGGAGGCGTACATGCGGATGACGCAGGGGGCCGTCGACTACCGGTCGACCACCGACCAGAAGGCCGGCCTCCAGCAGCCCCTGCCGCCGGGGGCGCTGCCGCCCATGCCGGTGCCGGGCCAGGGCCAGCCGGGCTGGTACGCCCCGCCGCCCCCGCAGCAGGGCTGGGCGCCGCCGCAGCCCGCCCAGGGCGCCGCTCCGTGGCCGTACGGCACGCCGGGCGCCCCCGGCGGCCCGGGGGCTCCGGGCGGCCCGGCAGGGCACGCGGGAGCCGTGGGTCCGGCGGGAGGTGTGGGACCGGCGGGGGCCGTGGGACCGGCGGGAGCCAACCCGTACGCGCAGCCGCCGCAGGCACCCGTCCCGGCGCAGGCACCCGTCCCGGCGCAGGCACCCGTCCCGCCGCAGCCCGCCGCACCGGCTACCGCGCCGCAGGACCGGCCTCCGGCGGCACCGGGCGCCGCCCCTGTGGCCCCCGCGGTCCCCGTGGCCCCCGCGGCGCCTCCGGCCGCCGCCGCGCCGCCGGAGCAGGCGCAGCCCGCCGCCCCCGCCCCGACCACGACCGAGGACGCCCGATGAGCACGCCGCAGCCCCCGTCCCCGCAGGCCGCGCCCGCCTGGCAGGCGGCGCCCGGGTCCGCGTACCCCTCCTACACCTCGCCGATCCCGGTCGTGCGCGCCCACCTCGGGCACGCCGTCGCCTCGGAGTGGACCAAGATCCGGTCGGTGCGCTCCACGATGTGGACGCTGGGCGTGTTCGTGCTGCTCGTCGTCGGCATCGGCCTGCTGACCGCCCTCATCGTCTCCGCCAACACCAGCGACAGCGACCTGTCCGGCGAGAACGCGCTGTCGCTCGGCTTCTTCGGACTGCTCCTGGGCAGCATGTGCGTCATCACGCTCGGCGTGCTGACCACCGCCTCGGACTACGGCACCGGCATGATCCGGACCACGATGGTGGCCTGCCCGTCCCGCGGCCGGGTGCTCGCGGCGAAGGCGGTCGTCTTCTTCCTGGTCGCGTTCGTGGTGACGCTGGTGTCGACGGTCTTCGTCGCGATGGTGGACGTGGCCCTGCTCCCCGAGGCCCGTGAGCCGTCGGGCGGCGAGTGGCTGAAGGCCACGTTCGGGGTGTCCCTCTACATCGCCCTGCTCGGACTGCTCTCGCTGGCCGTCGGCTCGGTCATCCGGCACTCGGCGGGCGCCATCACCCTCATGATCGGCCTGGTGCTGGCCCCGCTGGTGATCGCGCTGTTCATGTTCTCGGAGTCCCTGGTGGACCTGCGCGAGGCGCTGTTCGAGTACTCGATCCCCAACCAGCTCAGCGTCTTCTACTCCTCCTCGCTCACCGAGACCGGCCCGTCCGGCTGGGAGCCGCTGTGGATCGCGCTCGGCGTCACGGCCGTCGTGTTCGCCGGCGCCTTCGCGCTGCTGGAGAAGCGGGACGTGTAGGCCTCGTCGAGGAGGCCGTCAGAACCTCGGCGCGTTACGGGACCGCCGCACCCCGGGGGTGCGGCGGTCCCGCGCGTTCCAGCACGCCTTGTGCCAGTGGCGGCGGTCGTCCACACCCGCGTGCTCCGGCCAGGCGACGACGTGCGGCACCCCGTCGGGGATCATCTGGTCGCAGCCGGGGCAGCGGTACGTCTTGCCCTGCGCGCTCGCCCCGGCCACGTGCCGCACGCTCCACTCCTCCCCCTGCCAGTCCGCGCTGGACTGCCAGCCGCCGTAACGGCTCGTGCGGTCGTCCTCGGCGCTCCGGCCGGACGAGCCGTCACCCTTCGGTCGATTGCGACGCGGGGACACGGGACACCTCACGGGGCTATACAGGCAGCAGGGTTCGTGTCCAGCCTACGCGGAGGCCGTGGGGGTACCCGTAGGGAACCAACCCCCACAAGTCTCCCTCCGGAACGCCCGATTCTGCAGACAATCCGCAAATCTCCCCGCCCCACCGTGTCCTCGGCACGTGTCAGACGGTTATGCCGGGCGGGGGAGCTCCGCGTCGGAGCCAAGGAAGCAGGAAAGTCCCATGCGTGTTGGAAGTTTCGTGTTGGCGGCCCAGTTCCCGGGACAGGGCCACGGGGAGGCACTGCACCGCGCGGTCCGCTCCGCCGAGGTCGCCGAGGAGGCGGGCCTGGACTCGGTCTGGCTGGCCGAGCACCACTTCGTGCCGTACGGCACCTGTCCGTCCGCGGTCACCCTGGCCGCCCTGCTGCTGGGCCGCACCCGGCGCATCCGGGTCGGCACGGCGGTCAGCGTGCTGCCCACCGTCCACCCCGTCGCCCTCGGCGAACAGACCGCGCTGCTGCACCTGACCAGCGGCGGCCGCTTCACGCTGGGCGTGGGACGCGGCGGCCCCTGGGTCGACCTGGAGGTGTTCGGCTCGGGGTTGGAGGCGTACGAGAAGGGGTTCCCGGAATCACTCGATCTGCTGGTTCGCTGGCTGCGCGAACCGTCCGTCGGGGCCGACGGCGAGCGCTTCAATTTCCGCGAAGTGCCCGTCGTCCCGCGGCCGTCGGAGGCGCTGACGGACACGGCGGGCCCTGAGGTGGTCGTCGCCTGCACCTCCCCCGCCGGCGTGCGGCTGGCCGCCGAGCGCGGACTGCCGATGCTGCTCGGGATGCACGTCGGGGACGAGGAGAAGGCCGAGATGGTCGCCCTGTGGCGGCAGCACGCGCGCGCGGCCGGACGGCCGGCGGACGAGATCCGGGCCGCGGGCCATGTCTCGGCGGGCGTCTGCCAGATCGCGGACCGGCGCACCGACGCCGTCGAGACGCTGGTGAAGGCGATGCCGGGCTGGCTGAAGCAGGGTCTCGACGCCCATGTGACGGTCGACGGCCGCGCCCGCGGCATGCGCGACCCGGTGGCGTACACCGAACTGCTCTGCGGGCTCCACCCGGTGGGCACCCCGCGGCTGTGCGTCGACCGCCTCGCGGCGACCGGTGAACGGACCGGCATCTCACGCTTCGTCCTGCTCGTGGAGGGCTCCGGCGATCTGGCGGCCACCGAGGAGAACGTACGGCGGCTGGGCACGGAGGTCCTCCCCCACCTCCGGTGAACGGCCCTGCCGGCCGGGAAGCTTGCCGCTCCGGTGACGCACCTCCCCCACGGGGAGCGGCAAGCGGGGCACACGCGGCCTCAGCAGTCCCGGAACTCCGGGGACTGGTTGAGCACCTGACTGCGGACCGAGGTGAAACGGACCAGCGTCTCGTCCACCGAGGCGTCCACCGGGAACACCGCCACCCGGTGGCAGTTCTGGAAGGCCAGCCGCACGCCGAAGTGCCGCTGCAGCGCGCCGCGAATCGCGTCACTCGCCAGCGCGCGCAGCAACTGCCCACGTGCCTGCTCGTCCGGCGGGGGCGTCTGGTTGTCGGCGAACTGACCGCCGTCCACCTTCAGCTGGGCCACCAGGGAGCTGATCATCTCCCATGCGTAGGGCAGGGAGGTCCGGACGCAGTCGACGAATTCTGCTTCGTCGACCTCGCCTCGCTCGGCCTGTTCGAGTAGGGCCGGTGAGACGTCGAGCGACATGGGTTCTCCTCTCGCACCCCCGAAGCGCGCAGGGGTTGCCGGACAGGGAAAGGGGGTCCGCCGCGCAGCCAGCATCGAGCACGCTGAGTACACGCGCCGCGACCTCCCGTTCCCTACCGTAGGCAACCGACCGTGACCGCACCAGGAGAATGGGCACATAGGAAGCGACGGTTGGGCGCAGTATCGGCCACCCTGAAACTCACGTTTTCCAGGTGAAAAGGTGCGGCCCCCGGGACCACGGTGGCAGGTGGTGGCGGGGTACGGGTGGGCGAATCGCGTGGCCCGGGTGGCTTCGAGTAGCGTTGCCGACCATGCGTCTCGTCATCGCCCGGTGCTCCGTGGACTACGCGGGCCGGCTCACCGCCCACCTCCCCTCCGCCCCCCGTCTCATCCTGGTGAAGGCGGACGGCAGTGTCTCCATCCACGCGGACGACCGGGCCTACAAGCCCCTGAACTGGATGTCGCCGCCCTGCACGCTGAAGGAGGGCACCGGCGAGGAGGAAGGCGTCTGGACCGTCGTCAACAAGGCGGGCGAGAAGCTGATCATCACTATGGAGGAGATCCTCCACGACTCCTCGCACGAGCTCGGCGTCGACCCCGGCCTGATCAAGGACGGCGTGGAAGCGCACCTCCAGGAACTGCTCGCCGACCGCATCGAGACGCTCGGCGAGGGCTACACGCTCATCCGCCGCGAGTACATGACCGCCATCGGCCCGGTCGACATCCTCTGCCGGGACGCCGAGGGCCGGACCGTCGCGGTGGAGATCAAGCGGCGCGGCGAGATCGACGGTGTGGAACAGCTCACCCGCTACCTGGACCTGCTCAACCGCGACCCCCTGCTGGCGCCGGTGCGCGGCGTCTTCGCCGCCCAGGAGATCAAGCCCCAGGCCCGCGTCCTGGCCACCGACCGCGGCATCGGCTGCCAGGTGCTGGACTACGACGCACTGCGCGGCATCGAGGACGACAAGCTGCGGTTGTTCTGAGCGACGACGGCATGCGCCGGTACGGCCGTACGACGACGAGGGCCGGGGTCAGATGACGGACCCGGCCCTCGGTGCGTGCGCCGGGGTCAGATGACCGACGCCGAGGAGTTGGCGGGCGGGGTGTCCCCGGCGCTGCTCTGGAGCACGCCGGACGGGCTCACGGGAGCGGAGGAGACCGTGTTGCTCTCCGTGGCCGGGGAGCTCGGCGTGTCGGACGGCTCCGACGGCGACTCCTCCGGATCGGGCTCCGTCGGCGTGCTCGGCGATGCGGAGGGCCCTGTCGACGACGACGCGGACGACGACGGCGTGGACTCCGGACTCGACGACGTGGACCTGCTCGGCGAGGGCGACGATCCGTCGTCCGGGTCCTGCTCGTCCTGCGAGCCGCTCGCCCCCGGCGCCGGCTCCGCCGATCCCGTCGGCGTCGGGTCGTCCGTGGTTCCCGGCGTCCCGTCCGGCCCCGGGTCCACGGGCCCGTCGGCCGCCTCCCCGGTGTCCCCGGAACCGGAGCCGGTGTCCTCGCCCGGGGCGTCCTCACCGAGGCCGCCGTCGCCCGTGCCGGTGCCGGCGGAGGGGTTGACGCCGACGCTGTCGGAGGGGTCGGTGGCGTCGTTGCTGGAGGTCGCGCCGAGCGTGACGACCGTGCCGAGCACCGCCACGAGCAGGGCGCCCGCCCCGGCCGCCACCAGGTTGCGCCGGGCCAGGCCGCGCAGGCCGCCCCGGGCGCGGTGGGCGGGGGCCTGCGGCTGGGCGGACGGCTGGGCGGAGACCAGGGTGGGACCGGTGGGCGGGGCCGACGGGAGCGCGGCGGGGATGCCGCGGGGCGGCGACACCGGCTCCTCGCGGCGGGCGCCGGAGTCCTCCTCGGCGGCCGCCGGCGCCATCAGGCCGGGGATGTCGCCGGAGCGGTCGGAGACCAGGGCGAGGGCGCGGCGGCCGGCGACGGTGCCCCGCTTGTCGGTGAGGGCGCCGCGCAGGCCGAGGGATGCCTCCAGCTCGGAGCGGGCCCGGTCGAGCTGTCCGGCGCAGAGCGCGAGGACGCCCAGTTCGTGGTGGAAGTAGGCGCGGTCGGCGGGCTGCCCGGCCAGGCGCGCGGCCTCGGCGCCCTCGTGCAGGGCCTGTTCCCAGGCGCCCCAGTGCAGTCCGGCGGCGAACGCGGGTGCCGCGGCGCGGGCCAGCTGGACGGCGGTGGCCTCCTCGTCCTCGGTGGGCGGCTCGGTGGCGGGGACGGTGACGAGGAGGGCGGCCAGGATCGCGTCGGCCTCGGCGCAGACCCGCTCGGGCGTGACCGAGGGGTGCCCGGCCCACCAGGCGTAGTGCCGGGCGGCGGTGTGGGCGCGGTCGGCGACGTCGTCGGCGTACCCGGCGGCCTCCAACTGGGCCTGGACACCGGTGGCGAGCCGGTAGCGGGTGCCGACCGGGGTGACGAGGCCGCAGGCGACGAGTTCGCCGAGGGCCGCGTCGGCGTGGGTGTCGCCGACCAGTGCCGGCAGATGGGCCTGGTGCGGCACCTCGCCGCCGAGGGCGACGGCGAAGCGCAGGGTGGCGCGGGCGGAGGCGCTCAGGCGCGCGGCGAGCAGCGGGGCGGGCGCGGCGGCCTCGCCCAGCGAGGGCAGCGGTATCTCCTCGGCCCGGGCGGCGTCGGTGTCCACGGGCTCGGCGAGCGGGCGGGCGTCCTCGAAGACGCCGAACTCGTCGACGGCGCCGACGGTGGCGCGCAGCGTGTCCCGCTGGAGCAGCAGGGCCCCGGCCTGGACGAATCTCAGCGGCAGGCCCTCGGACTCGAACCAGAGGTCGCCGGCCCAGTTGGCCTCCTCCTCGGTGAGGACGCGGCCGACGGCGCGCTCGATCACCTCGACGCCGCCCGCGCGGCCCAGGCCGCTGAGGGCGACCTCCTCGACGGCGGAGTCGGCGGTGGGTGCGGGGGTGTCGGGGGTCGTGGCGAGCAGGAAGGCGCACTCGGGGGTGGCGTCCAGCAGTTCGTCGAGGGCGGCGCCGCCGAACTCCAGGTCGTCGATCACGACGACGGCGCCGATCTCGCCGACGAGGGCGCGCAGTTCGTCGTCCTCGGGGCGGTACCGGGGGGCGTCGTACACGCCGTGGAAGAGGTCGTGCAGCAGGTCGTGGGCGGTGCGGCGGTGGCCGGTGAGGCGGACGACGCCGTCGGGGGCGAGGCCGGCGCAGTCCTCGGCGACGAGGTCGAGCAGGCTGGTGCGGCCGGAGCCGGCGGGGCCGGTGAGGCGGACGGAGCGGCCGCGGGCGAGCAGCCGGACCAGTTCCTCGCGCTCGTCCTGGCGGCCCAGGAGCGGCTGCGGGGGCTGGGCGGGCCCGGCCGGCGCGGGCGGCCTGGCCGCGCGGTCGGCCTCGGCGCGCGCCTCGGGGGTGCGCCGGGCGGGCCGCCGGGGCCGCTCGGTGGGCGGGCACGACTCGATCTCGCTGCCGTCGACGGGGTTGACTGTGAGGAGGTGGTCCCCCGAGACGAGGCGTGCGGTGCGGGCGAGGCCCGGGGCGTGCTGGCCGAGGTCGGACGTCAGCGGGTCCCTGGCGGGCCGCGGGCGCGACGTGAGGCCTCCCCCGGTGTCGAATGCGTTCGACGGGGAGGTGCCCCCGTCGTGGCCGTACTCGTCGGCTCCCCGGTGCGTCGGGTCCATAGGTCCAAGCCCCCCAAAAGCGTCGTGTGGCGGTAGCCCCTCCCGGCCTTGCTGCACACTGCGCTGTCGCTTGCGGTCCGGTGCCCGCTCGAGGGCTGCGGGCGGCGGGCAGACGAACCGTAAACCTTCGCACAGTATCCACGACAGCCCGGGGTGCCGCCCCGTCCGAGACGTCACGGTCTCGTGAGGATTGCGCGCGTCGCACGGTTCGCCACGGGCCGGCCCGTGGGTGTCGCGTGGTGCCGCCCGCGGGTGCCGTGGTGTGCCGGGTGCCCCGCTGCCGGGTCCTACACCTGCGGGAGCGACTCCACCCCGATGCCGCCCTCGATGGCGAGGATGCGGTGCAGGCGGGTGGCCACCAGCAGGCGCTGCATCTGGGGCGGTACGTCGCGCAGGACCAGACGGCGGCCGCAGCGGCCGGCCCGGCGGTGGACGCCCATGATGACGCCGAGTCCGGTGGCGTCCCAGGAGTCCAGCTCGGACAGGTCGAGCACCAGGTCGCCGGCGCCGTCGTCCACCGCCGTGTGCAGGACCGTACGGGCGTCCGCCGCGCTGCGGACGTCGAGGCGGCCCCCGACGACCAGCTCGGTGTGGTCGCCCCTGATGTACATAGCACTCCCCTAAGCGTGCGTCTCGTGCTCCGCGGTGTGGTGTCCGGTGTTGCCTCCTCTGACTGCGCGAAGCGGTCGGAGGTTGCCGTCTGTGAGCGAACCGATACCGAATTCACCCGCGAGGGTGAGGCCTCTGGGGCCGGTGCGGAAGCAGTGCCTGGAGAAGCCCTGCCCACTCGTGCGGCCGATCTCACCGGCATCAGCCATCCGGCGTACCGGTCGCCCTCCCCATGGCTCTCGGCCGGACACTAGCGGGCGTGAGGGGCTGTGTGACCGGTTAGTAACGCGTTTCACGTCTCAGGCCGTGAGACGCCGGTCACGTCGTCAATTCCTGTCTGATTCGCACCGATTGACCCCGTAGGGAGCGGCGGTGACGAAGGGAACGGAACGGATCCCCGGGGACCGTCTAGATTGGCCGCATGGTCAATCTGACGCGCATCTACACCAGGACCGGCGACCAGGGCACCACCGCCCTCGGCGACATGAGCCGGGTCGCGAAGACCGACCTGCGGATCGCCGCGTACGCGGACGCGAACGAGGCGAACGCGGTGATCGGTACGGCGCTCGCGCTGGGCGGTCTGGACGAGCCGGTCGTCACGGTCCTCACCCGCGTCCAGAACGACCTGTTCGACGTGGGCGCGGACCTGTCGACCCCGGTGGTGGAGAACCCGCGGTTCCCGCCGCTGCGGGTCGAGCAGTCCTACGTCGACCGGCTGGAGGCCGACTGCGACCGCTTCAACGCCGAGCTGGAGAAGCTGCGGTCCTTCATCCTCCCGGGCGGTACGCCCGGCGCGGCGCTGCTGCACCAGGCGTGCACAGTGGTCCGGCGGGCCGAGCGCTCGACGTGGGCGGCGCTGGAGGTGCACGGCGAGGTGATGAACCCGCTGACGGCGACCTATCTCAACCGGCTGTCGGACCTGCTGTTCATCCTCGCCCGGACGGCCAACCGGGCCGTGGGCGACGTCCTGTGGGTGCCCGGCGGGGAACGCGCCTAGGCGGACGCCCGCTCCGGACCCCTGGGCGGGTTCCGGAGCGGGCCCCGGGGCGGGCGCCTCAGCGCCGGGCTTCCTCCTTCTCCCTGCCGCCGGGCAGCTGCTCCGACGGCGCGTCCTCCGGCGCCCTCTTCGGCCAGATCACGTACGTCAGCGCGATCAGGCCGTGGATGCCGGCCGCCCGCCAGGCCACCCAGCGCCAGCTCTCCAGGGGCCCGGTGCGGCCGGGGTCGCCCACGTACCAGACGGCGATCTGGAGCAGCACGGTCGCGACCGCGGCGGCGGTCAGCGTGCCCAGCCAGACCCCGGCCTCGTGGCGGGCCCGGGCCATGCCGTACCGCGGGGGTCCGGCGGGCCTGGGCGCGCCGGCCAGCCGGTGGGCGGCGTGGCCGTCGAGCCACTTCACGGTGCGGTGGCCGTGGCCGACCGTGTAGCCGATGTAGAGCGCGGCCAGGCCGTGCGTCCAGTTCGGCTCGGCGCCGCTCTTCAGGTCCAGCGCGGTGACGACCAGCAGGACCACTTCCAGGAGCGGCTCGCACAGCAGCAGCGCGATGCCCGTGCGGTCCATCCTCAGCAGGTAGCGGGCGGCCAGGCCGGCGGCCAGCAGCACCCAGAATCCGATCTCGCACACGGCGATCAGGGCGACGATCACGGTTCGCTCCTCTCGGTCACCCTTTCAGGCTCCCGGGCGAAACGTCCGCGATCGTCGTCGGCGGTGACGAAAGCGCGGTACATCGAAGGATGCAGTGCGGAACCGTCCCCGGGCATCAGGCGGGGGACGCGGTCGCCGTGTTGGATGGGGACATGGCCGTACGACTGCCCCGACCGCACCGCTTCGACGTGGGCGTGGCGCTGGCCGGACTGCTCGGCGGACTGCTGCTGTGGGGCGTCGGCCTGGGCACCCGCCCGGCGGACGATCCGCTCGTGCTCCTCGACGGGCGCTGGCCGGTCCTGGTGCCGCTCGCGGTGACGGCCGGCTGCGAGGCGCTGCGCCGCGTCCGGCCGCGTACGGCGCTGCTGGTGGGCGTGGGCGCGCTGGCCGTGGACACCCTCACCCGGGGCAACCTGGTCACGGTCGTGATGTTCACCGACCTGGTGTACGCGGCCGTGGTGTACGGCCCGCCCGCCACCGCCCGCCGCGTCCCGTGGATCACCGGGCTGCTCACGGTGGCCGCCACCGTGGTGCCCGTCGCGGTCTGGCGGGTGCCGGAGGCCCTGCTGGCCGGGGTGGTCACCGGCCTGGTGGCGCTGATGCCGGCCGCCACCGGCTGGATCGTCCGCAACCACCGGGAGACGGCCGAGGCCGCCCGGCTGCGCGCCGAACAGACCGCGCTGCTCGCCGAGATGGACCGCACCCAGGCGGTGGTGGCCGAACGGGCGCGGATGGCACGGGAGTTGCACGACATGGTCGCCAACCACCTGTCGGCGATCGCGATCCACTCGACGGCGGCGCTCTCCCTCGACGACCCGGAGACCTCCCGGCAGGCCCTCGGCGTCATCCGGGAGAACAGCGTGGACGGGCTGGCGGAGATGCGGCGGCTGATCGGCATCCTGCGCAACACCGGAGGCGACCCGGAGCCGGCGCCCGCTCCCACCCTGGACGGTCTCGGCGCGCTCGTGGCGGGCGCCCGGGCCAACGGCCTCGACGTCACCCTCGACGCCCCCGCCGTCCGCGTCCCCGCCCCCGTCGGCCTCGCCGCCTACCGCATCGTCCAGGAGTCGCTGACCAACGCGCTCAAGCACGCCGCACCCGGCCCGGTCACCGTCGCGCTCGCACAGCGCGACGGGGTGCTCGACGTGCGGGTGACCAGCCCCTACGGCCGCCGGGACGACCCGCGCGCGCCCGGTTCCGGCGCCGGGCTGGTCGGCATGCGGGAGCGGGCGGGGCTGCTCGGCGGCAGCTTCACGGCCGGGCCCGACGGCGCCCGGTGGACGGTGCGCGCCGTGTTCCCCCTCACCGAAGGAGACCTCGCATGATCCGCGTCCTGGTCGCCGAGGACCAGTCCGCCGTCCGGGCCGGGCTGGTCCTCATCCTGCGCAGCGCGCCGGACATCGAGGTGGTCGGTGAGGCGGCGGACGGGGAGCGGGCGGTGGCGCTGGCCCGGGAGCTGCGGCCGGACGTGGTGCTGATGGACGTGCAGATGCCGCGCCTGGACGGGGTGGCGGCGACCCGGGCGGTGGTCGGGGAGGGGCTCGCGGACGTGCTCGTGCTGACCACCTTCGACCTCGACGCCTATGTGTTCGGGGCGCTGCGCGCCGGGGCCGCCGGGTTCCTGCTGAAGAACACCGAGGCCCGGGACCTCATCGAGGCGGTGCGGACCGTCGCGCGGGGCGAGGGCGTCGTCGCGCCGGCCGTCACCCGGCGTCTCATCGCCGAGTTCGCGGCCCGGCCGGCCCGGGAGCCGAGGGCGGACCCGGCGGTCGTGGAGTCGCTGACCCGGCGCGAGCGCGAGGTGCTGGCGTGTCTCGGCGAGGGACTGTCCAACGCGGGGATCGCCGAGCGCCTGGACATGGCCGAGGCGACGGTGAAGACGCACGTCAGCCGGCTGCTGGCGAAGCTGGAGCTGCGCAGCCGGGTGCAAGCGGCCGTCCTGGCACAGGAGTTGGGGATCTAGAGCGGTACGCCGCATGGTGGTCCAGACCTATTGACCCGTGGTCCAGACCTTTCTATTCTCGCGGCACCGTGGGTGTGAAGGCTCAGTCATGCCCCCCGACTCCCCCCGAGGAGGCGCACCATGCGCTTCAGACACAGAGCCGCGGCAGGACTCGCGACGCTGTTGCTCCCCTTCGCCGGCCTGGTCGGCCTCGCGAGCCCCGCCGAGGCCGCGGCATCCGCCACCGCCACCTACTCCAAGCCCCAGGACTGGGGCACCGGCTTCGAGGGCAAGTGGACGGTGAAGAACACCGGCACCACCGCCCTCACCTCCTGGACCGTGGAGTGGGACTTCCCCTCCGGCACCTCCGTCAGCTCCGCCTGGGACGCCGACGTCACCTCCTCCGGCACCCACTGGACCGCCAAGAACAAGACCTGGAACGGCACCCTCGCCCCCGGCGCGTCCGTCTCCTTCGGCTTCAACGGCACCGGCTCCGGCTCGCCCGCCAACTGCAAGCTCAACGGCGGCGGCTGCGACGGCACCTCCGTCCCGGGCGACGCGGCCCCCTCCGCGCCGGGCACCCCCACCGCCTCCGCCGTCACCGACACCTCGGTGAAGCTGGCGTGGACCGCCGCCACCGACGACAACGGCGTCAAGAACTACGACGTCCTGCGCGACGGCGCCAAGGTCGCCACGGTGACCACCACCTCGTACACGGACAGCGCTCTGACCGCCGGGACCGACTACTCCTACACCGTCCAGGCCCGGGACACCGCCGACCAGACCGGCCCGGCCAGCGGCGCGGTCGCCGTGCGCACCACCGGCGGCACCACGCAGCCCCCGGCCACCGGTGACAAGGTCAAGCTCGGCTACTTCACCGAGTGGGGCGTCTACGGCCGCAACTACCACGTCAAGAACCTGGTGACCTCCGGCTCCGCGTCGAAGATCACCCACATCAACTACGCGTTCGGCAACGTCAAGAACGGCCAGTGCACCGTCGACGACACCTACGCCGCCTACGGCAAGGCCTACACCGCCGACCAGTCCGTCAGCGGCACCGCCGACACCTGGGACCAGGCGCTGCGCGGCAACTTCAACCAGCTGCGCCAGCTGAAGGCCAAGTACCCGAACATCAAGGTGCTGTACTCGTTCGGCGGCTGGACCTACTCGGGCGGCTTCGGGCAGGCCGCGGCCAACCCGGCCGCCTTCGCCGCCTCCTGCAAGGCCGTCGTGGAGGACCCGCGCTGGGCCGACGTCTTCGACGGCATCGACATCGACTGGGAGTACCCGAACGCCTGCGGCCTCACCTGCGACACCAGCGGGCCGGCCGCCTTCAAGAACCTGGTGTCCGCCCTGCGCACCGAGTTCGGCTCGAACTACCTGATCACCGCCGCCATCACGGCCGACGGCTCGTCCGGGGGCAAGATCGACGCGGCCGACTACGGCGGCGCCGCCCAGTACCTCGACTGGTACAACGTGATGACGTACGACTACTTCGGCGCCTGGGCGGCCACCGGCCCGACCGCCCCGCACTCCCCGCTGACGTCGTACTCCGGCATCCCGACCGCCGGCTTCAACTCCGCCGACGCGATCGCCAAGCTGAAGGCGAAGGGCGTCCCCTCCGCCAAACTGCTGCTCGGCATCGGCTTCTACGGCCGCGGCTGGACCGGCGTCACCCAGTCCGCCCCCGGCGGCACGGCGACCGGCGCGGCACCCGGCACCTACGAGGCGGGCATCGAGGACTACAAGGTCCTGAAGAACTCCTGCCCGGCCACCGGCACCGTCGCGGGCACGGCGTACGCCTACTGCGGCACCCAGTGGTGGTCCTACGACACCCCGGCGACGATCGCCGGCAAGATGACCTGGGCCGAGAACCAGGGCCTGGGCGGCGCGTTCTTCTGGGAGTTCAGCGGTGACACCAGCAACGGCGAGCTGGTGAGCGCCATCAACAGCGGTCTGTCGTAGACGGACCCGGCGACCTGGGCCCCCTTTGCCCTCCCCCCGACTTCGTCGGGGGGAGGGCAAAGGGGGCTACGCCACATTCACCCGCTGTCCGGGCGGGGCTGCCTCCAGCCACGCGAGGAAACCGGTCAGCGCGTCTTCGCTCATCGCCAGTTCGAGACGCGTCCCCTGGTGCGTACAGGCCAGGACCACCGCGTCGGACAGCAGCGCCAGCTCCTCCTCGCCCTCCGGGAGACGCCGGCCGGCCACCTCGATGGAGGCACGCTCCAGGGTGCGGCGAGGGCGGTAGGCGTAGGAGAAGACCCGGTACCACTCGATGCGGTCGCCGTTGTAGCGGGCGACGCCGTAGCTCCAGCCCTTGCCGCTGGTGTCCGGTTTCTCGGGGACGTCCCAGCGCAGGGAGCAGTCGAAGGTGCCGCCGGACCGCTGGATGAGTCTGCGCCGCAGACCGAAGACGAACAGCCCCAGCACCACCAGGGCCACGACGATTCCGCACACAGTCAGAGCGAGGACCATCGACACCGACCTCCTCGTCTCCTAGGTACCGAAATAGGTAACGGAACGGAAAAAACATCCAGATCTGCCTCAGCCGCGGCCGGCTCCGGATCGCTCCGGTGCCGGCCGCGGCTGAGTGACGTCATCACACGGCGGGCTGGGTCAGCTCGCCGCCGCCGCACGCAGTCGTACGTCCGCGCGACGCTCGGCGGTGGCATCGCCCTCCGCCTTCGCACGCTCGAGCTCCCGCTCCGCGCGCTGGACGTCGATCTCGTCCGACAGCTCGGCGATCTCGGCCAGCAGCGACAGCTTGTTGTCCGCGAACGAGATGAAACCGCCGTGCACCGCGGCGACGACCGTTCCACCGTCACTCGTACGGATGGTCACCGGGCCCGACTCCAGCACACCGAGCAGCGGCTGGTGACCGGGCATGACGCCGATGTCGCCGGACGTGGTGCGCGCGACGACCAGGGTGGCCTCGCCGGACCAGACCTCTCGGTCGGCCGCGACCAGCGCGACGTGCAGCTCAGCAGCCAAGGTGGCTCCTCGGGTCACCACCCGGCGGGTCTGCCGGGTGTTGGTTACAAGTCTAGTGGGCGTGGATGAGGGGGCGGGACGCGCCCGCCCCCTCTACCGAGCACGGGGCTCAGGAGACGCCCAGCTCCTTGGCGTTGTTCTTGAGGTCCTCAAGACCACCGCACATGAAGAACGCCTGCTCCGGGAAGTGGTCGTACTCGCCGTCGCAGATCGCGTTGAACGCGGCGATCGACTCGTCCAGCGGCACGTCCGAACCGTCCACGCCGGTGAACTGCTTGGCGACGTGGGTGTTCTGGGACAGGAAGCGCTCCACGCGACGGGCACGGTGGACGACGAGCTTGTCCTCCTCGCCGAGCTCGTCGATACCGAGGATCGCGATGATGTCCTGGAGGTCCTTGTACTTCTGCAGGATCGTCTTGACGCGCATGGCGGCGTCGTAGTGCTCCTGCGCGATGTAGCGCGGGTCCAGGATGCGGGACGTGGAGTCCAGCGGGTCCACGGCCGGGTAGATGCCCTTCTCGGAGATCGGACGGGAGAGCACCGTCGTCGCGTCGAGGTGGGCGAAGGTGGTGGCCGGGGCCGGGTCGGTCAGGTCGTCCGCGGGGACGTAGATCGCCTGCATCGAGGTGATCGAGTGACCACGGGTCGAGGTGATGCGCTCCTGGAGGAGACCCATCTCGTCGGCCAGGTTCGGCTGGTAGCCCACCGCGGAGGGCATACGGCCGAGCAGGGTCGACACCTCGGAACCGGCCTGCGTGAAGCGGAAGATGTTGTCGATGAAGAACAGCACGTCCTGCTTCTGGACGTCACGGAAGTACTCGGCCATGGTCAGGCCGGCCAGCGCGACGCGCAGACGGGTGCCCGGGGGCTCGTCCATCTGACCGAAGACCAGCGCGGTCTTGTCGATGACGCCCGAGTCCGACATCTCCTCGATGAGGTCGTTGCCCTCACGGGTGCGCTCACCGACACCGGCGAACACGGAGACACCGTCGTGGTTGTTGGCGACGCGGTAGATCATCTCCTGGATGAGCACCGTCTTGCCGACGCCGGCACCACCGAACAGACCGATCTTTCCACCCTTGACGTACGGGGTGAGAAGGTCGATGACCTTGACGCCGGTCTCGAACATCTCGGTCTTCGACTCGAGCTCGTCGAAGTTCGGGGCCTTGCGGTGGATGGACCAGCGCTCGCCGTCGTAGGACTCGTCGACGTTCAGCACCTCGCCGAGGGTGTTGAACACCTTGCCCTTGGTGAAGTCGCCGACCGGGACGGTGATGCCCGTGCCGGTGTCGGTGACGGCGGCCTGGCGGACCAGACCGTCGGTGGGCTGCATGGAGATGGTGCGGACCAGGCCGTCACCCAGGTGCTGGGCGACCTCCAGGGTCAGGATCTTCCTCTCGCCCGCGTTCGCCGGGTCGGCGACCTCGACGTGGAGGGCGTTGTAGATCTCCGGCATCGCGTCGACGGGGAACTCCACGTCGACGACCGGGCCGATGACCCGGGCGACGCGGCCCGTGGCCGTCGCGGTCTCAACAGTGGTGGTCATTAGCGGTCACTCCCCGCGGTCGCGTCGGCCAGGGCGCTCGCGCCACCGACGATCTCGCTGATTTCCTGGGTGATTTCGGCCTGGCGGGCCGCGTTGGCAAGCCGGGACAGCGTCTCGATGAGCTCTCCGGCGTTGTCGGTGGCCGACTTCATCGCGCGCCGCGTGGCGGCGTGCTTGGAGGCTGCCGACTGGAGCAGCGCGTTGTAGACGCGGCTCTCCACGTAGCGCGGCAGCAGGGCGTCGAGGACGTCCTCCGCCGAGGGCTCGAAGTCGTACAGCGGAAGGATCTCGTCCTTCGCCGTCGACTCCTGGGCCACCTCTTCGAGGCTGAGCGGCAGCAGACGGTCGCCGAGCGCCGTCTGCGTCATCATCGAGACGAACTCGGTGAAGACGATGTGGATCTCGTCCACGCCGCCCTCGGCCGTGTCCTTCTCGATGGCCTCGATCAGGGGGGCCGCGACCTTCTTGGCGTCCGCGTAGGTCGGCTCGTCGGTGAAGCCCGTCCACGACTCCGCGACCTTGCGCTCACGGAAGTTGTAGTGGGCGAGACCGCGTCGGCCGACGATGTAGGTGTCGACCTGCTTGCCCTCGGCCTCAAGGCGTGCCGTCAGCTGCTCCGCGGCCTTGATGGCGTTGGAGTTGAAGGCGCCGGCGAGACCACGGTCGCTCGTCAGGAGCAGCACCGCGGACCGCGTGACCTGCTCGGCCTGCGTGGTCAGCGGGTGCTTCGTGTTCGAGCCGGTTCCGACCGCCGTGACCGCGCGGGTGAGCTCGGTCGCGTAGGGCGTGGAGGCCGCCACCTTGCGCTGCGCCTTGACGACGCGCGAGGCGGCGATCATCTCCATCGCCTTCGTGATCTTCTTGGTCGCGGTGACGGATCGGATGCGACGCTTGTAGACCCGGAGCTGGGCTCCCATGAGTCAGGTCCCTTCCTTACGTCACTTGGCGGCGGACGCGGCGTCCTCGCCGAGCAGCTTGCCGTCCGAGGTCTCGAACTGCTTCTTGAAGTCCGTGATCGCGTCGGCCACGGCCGTCAGCGTGTCGTCGGACAGCTTGCCGCCCTCACGGATGGAGGTCATGAGGCCCTGCTCACTGCGGTGCAGGTACTCCAGCAGCTCCTTCTCGAAGCGGCGGATGTCCACGACCGGGACGTCGTCCATCTTGCCGGTGGTGCCGGCCCACACGGAGACGACCTGGTTCTCGGTCGACATCGGCTGGTACTGGGCCTGCTTCAGCAGCTCGACCATGCGCTGACCGCGCTCCAGCTGCGCCTTCGACGCGGCGTCCAGGTCGGAACCGAAGGCGGCGAACGCCTCCAGCTCACGGAACTGGGCGAGGTCGACGCGCAGACGGCCGGAGACCTGCTTCATCGCCTTGTGCTGCGCGGAACCACCGACTCGGGAGACGGAGATACCCACGTTCAGCGCGGGGCGCTGACCGGCGTTGAACAGGTCCGACTCCAGGAAGCACTGGCCGTCGGTGATGGAGATGACGTTGGTCGGGATGAACGCCGAGACGTCGTTGGCCTTGGTCTCGACGATCGGCAGACCGGTCATCGAGCCGGCACCCATGTCGTCGGAGAGCTTGGCGCAGCGCTCCAGCAGACGGGAGTGCAGGTAGAAGACGTCACCCGGGTAGGCCTCGCGGCCCGGCGGGCGGCGCAGCAGCAGCGACACGGCGCGGTAGGCGTCGGCCTGCTTCGACAGGTCGTCGAAGATGATCAGGACGTGCTTGCCCTCGTACATCCACTGCTGGCCGATGGCCGAGCCGGTGTACGGGGCGAGGTACTTGAAGCCGGCCGGGTCGGAGGCCGGGGCGGCGACGATGGTCGTGTACTCCAGCGCGCCGTTCTCCTCCAGCGCGCGACGGACCGACGCGATGGTCGAGCCCTTCTGGCCGATGGCGACGTAGATGCAGCGGACCTGCTTGTTCACGTCGCCCGAGCGCCAGTTGTCGCGCTGGTTGATGATCGTGTCGACGGCCAGGGCGGTCTTGCCGGTCTGGCGGTCACCGATGATCAGCTGACGCTGACCACGGCCGATCGGGGTCATCGCGTCGACGGCCTTGTAGCCGGTCTCCATCGGCTCGTGCACCGACTTGCGCTGCATGACCGTGGGGGCCTGCAGCTCGAGGGCGCGGCGGCCGGACGTCTCGATCTCGCCGAGGCCGTCGATCGGGTTGCCGAGCGGGTCGACGACGCGGCCGAGGTAGCCCTCGCCGACGGCCACGGAGAGCACCTCGCCGGTGCGGGTGACCGGCTGCCCCTCCTCGATGCCGCTGAACTCACCGAGGACGATGGCACCGATCTCGCGCTCCTCGAGGTTGAGGGCGAGGCCGAGGGTGCCGTCCTCGAACTTCAGCAGTTCGTTGGCCATGGCCGAGGGAAGACCCTCGACCTTCGCGATGCCGTCGCCGGCAAGGGTGACCGTACCGACCTCCTCGCGCGAGGCCGCGTCCGGCTTGTACGACTGGACGAAGTTCTCCAGTGCGTCCCGGATCTCCTCCGGCCGGATCGTGAGCTCCGCCATCTGGGTTCCCTGCTCTCCTTGTTGGGCCCGAAGTTTCTTTGGGGGATCTGGGGGCTCCCCCCAGAAACTTTGCATCCTCTGCACGGCCCAACCAGGGCCGTAAGCACTACTGCGTGTTGAGTTGCTGCTAGCTCGCCATGCGGCGGGCGGCGTCCTCGATGCGGTCCGCGAGGGAACCGTTGATCACCTCGTCGCCGACCTGCACCCGGATCCCGCCGAGGACCTCGGGGTCCACGTCGAGGTTGAGGTGCATCTGACGGCCGTAGAGCTTGGCCAGGGCGGCGCCGAGGCGCTGCTTCTGCCCGTCGCTCAGCGGCACCGCGGAGGTGACGACGGCCACGACACGGTCCCGGCGCTCGGCGGCGAGCTTGGACAGGGACTCGAGTCCCGCCTCCAGGCTACGGCCTCGCGGCGCGGTGACGAGGCGCGTCACCAGACGCTCGGTGGCCGCGTCGGCCCGGCCGCCGAGCAGGCTGCGCAGCAGCTCGCCCTTGGCCGAGGCGGTGGCCTTCCGGTTCGTCAGCGCGGCACGCAGCTCGGTGTTCGAGGAGACGATCCGCCCGAAGCGGAACAGCTCGTCCTCGACGTCGTCGAGCGTGCCGGCCTTCTGCGCGGCGGTGAGGTCGGCGGTGTCCGCCAGCTGCTCCAGCGCGTCCACCAGGTCGCGCGACTGCGACCAGCGGGAGCGCACCAGGCCGGCCACCAGGTCGGCGGTGGTCCCGCTGACCTGGCTGCCGAGCAGGCGCTGGGCCAGCCCGGCCTTCGCCTCGCCGTCCTGCGCCGGGTCGGTCAGGACCCGACGCAGCGACACCTCGCGGTCGAGCAGCGCGGTGACGGCCGCCAGCTCGGCGGCGAGCTGCGCCGCGTCCACGGACGTGGAGTCCGTCAGCGCGTCGAGACGCTCGCGTGCGGCTGCCAGGGCCTCGCGGCTCGCTCCGTTCATCGCGACGCCTCGGCCTTCTCCTCGAGCTCGTCGAGGAAGCGGTCGATGACGCGGCTCTGGCGGGCGTGGTCCTCGAGGGACTCGCCGACCAGCTTGCCGGCCAGCTCGGTGGCCAGCTTGCCGACGTCCTGGCGCAGCGCGGACGCGGCGGCCTTGCGGTCGGCTTCGATCTGGGCGTGGCCGGCGGCGACGATGTCCTCGCGCTGCCGCTGGCCTTCCGCGCGCATCTCGGCGATGAGCGTGGCGCCCTGCTCCTGCGCCTCCTGGCGCAGACGCGCGGCCTCGTGGCGGGCCTCGGCGAGCTGGGCCTTGTACTGCTCAAGGACGCTCTGGGCCTCGGTCTGCGCGGCCTCGGCCTTCTCGATACCGCCCTCGATGGCCTCGCGACGCTCTTCCAGGACCTTGTTGATGGTCGGAAGGAGCTTCTTGGCGAGGAAGCCGAAGACGATGACGAAAGCGATGAGGCCGATGACAACTTCCGGCCACGGCGGGATGAGGGGGTTCTCCTTCTCACCCTCAGCCGCCAGGAAAACCAGGGCGGATGTCACATCAGTGCCTTTCGTCGAAAGGGTCGGTCGTCAGGGCTCGTCTTAGTAGACGAACGGCATGACGAGACCGATGAGGGCCAGCGCCTCACAGAAGGCGAAGCCGAGGATCTGGTTGGCGCGGATCAGACCGGCCGCCTCGGGCTGGCGGGCGAGGGCCTGGGTGCCGTTGCCGAAGATGATGCCAACGCCGACGCCGGGGCCGATGGCCGCAAGACCGTAACCGACGGAACCGAGGTCACCGGTGACAGCAGCAAGGTTGGACATGCCGATTCTTCCTTCTCTTTACGGACCGGTGGGGGTTGGCCACCGGACGACTAGGGGGTTCGAAGCAGGGGTGCTCAGTGGTGCTCGGCGAGCGCGCCCTGAATGAAGGTGCAGGTCAGGAGGACGAAGACGTACGCCTGAACAGCCTGGATGAAGAGCTCGAAGGCCGTCATCACGATGACCATCACGAACGAGACGGCGGAGTAGGCGATGCCGATGCCGTTCAGCATGTACCAGCTGGCGATCGTGAACAGCAGCAGCAGCGTGTGGCCGGCGAACATGTTCGCGAAGAGTCGCACCGCGTGCGTGAACGGGCGGACCAGCAGGTTCGAGAAGAACTCGATGGTCATGGCCAGCGGGAGCACCGGGCCCAGCGACTTGTCGTAGCCGGTGAAGTTCTTGAAGGCGCCGACGAAGCCGTGCCGCTTGAACGTCAGGGAGACCCAGGTGACGTAGACGATCAGGGCCAGGATCGCCGGGTAGGCGATGATCGACGTCACCGGGAAGGCGGCGACGGGGATGATCGACCAGAGGTTCATCATCCAGATGAAGAAGAACAGGGAGACGGCGAGCGGAACGTACTTCTCGCCCTCCTTCTTGCCGATCGTCTCGTAGACGATGCCGCGGCGGACGAAGTCGTAGCCCGTCTCGGCGATCATCTGGAGCTTGCCCGGCACGACCTTGGGCTTGGCGAACGCAGCCCAGAAGAAGCCCACGACGATGATGGAGCCGAGCAGCGCCAGCAGCATCGGCTTGTTGAAGTACAGGCCGTTGCCGTCCGCGTCGCCCCAGAGCGGCTCGAACAGGAACGAGTGCAGGCCCGGAGCCGGGAAGCCACAACCGTCGAACAGGTGGCAGTCGGTCTCGAAGGCGAGCACCTGCGTCGGGTCAGCACTCACCGCGGGCTCCTTCATCGTGGCGCATAGGTACGGCAACCTCGTTGTGTCGGCGCGGCGTACGGCCGCGATTCGGCACGGGACTGGTGTTACGGATGTGGGGGCGGCGTGGGGGCATCTCGCCTCGCGTATGAGCAGGCGTCAGCTCGGATGCCCGCGCCCGCGATGCCGCAGTTGGCACCGGACGATAGCAGGATCTCTCAGACGTCTTTATCCCGGCCCTACCCCTCACGACGAGCGCCCCGACTTCTCGGGCCGGTCGCCCTTCGTGGAGGCGGTCGAGTCGGGCTCGACGTAGAGGATCTTGGCCTTCATGTGGGCCCGCGTCTGCGCGGCGATCCACACGAGGGTGCCGGCGACGAGCGAGATAGCGAAGGCCCGGGGGTGGAACAGCGTCGTGTTCTTGAACGCGGCCAGGAAGATGAAGAGCAGCAGGATCTGCGCCGCGTACAGCATCAGCCCCATGGCCTGGAAGAGGTGCGGAAGCGATTTGGCAGTGCGCTGCAGGACGTAGAGACCGAGCCCCATGAACAGGATGACCACCACCGTCGCGACGACGGCGCCCACGGCTCCCTTGCCGCCCGCGACCACACCGCTGACGACGGCGGCAATCGCGCCGACGGCAGCCGTGGGCACGGCGGCCTGGGCCAGGATCCGGACGTCGTTGGACGGCATGGCGGCAACTCCGCTTTCAAAGGGGGCAGGGGTGTCGTCATGGACGAGCGTAGTCCCGGTCCGAGGGGGTGAAGACCTCACACCTATGGACCGTCGCACTACGGTCCTTCGGCTCCATCCGGGGTTCTCGTGAACCGTATCACAAACTATTTGATGAGGTCTTTACCTGGATGGTGTGCTTGCTGTCACACATGAGAGTGACAGTGCGCGTCTGTGCAGATACAGCGCCCACTTGTCTGGTATTAGGGCGCTTTGCCGCCTCGCGGCTTCCCCACGACTTGGCAATGCTCTCGTCAGATTCTTACCTTGCGGTGCGTGAGGCGGTGCGCGAACGAGGGCCCACGGCGGTCGCCCCATTGACTCCGGAGACGCCGACGACGACCGGCGTACGCGGCTCCGCGGGGTCCTCGGCCGGGCCCTCCGCGGGGTCCTCCGCTCGCTCTTCCGCCGCCCGTTCGTCCTCCGCCGGGCGCTCCTGCGCCGGGCCGTCCTCCGCGGCCGCGACGGCCGCCGCCTCGGGCAGGACCTTGCGGCGCCGGTAACGCGGTGGCACGAAGGCCTCGGCCCAGCGCGGGGCGCGCGGGGTGAAGCGCGGCAGCAGGAGCAGCACCAGCCCGATCGCGCTGAGGATCACGACGCCCAGGACGATCCACATGGACGCCGAGTTCACCGAGTAGGTAAGGGCGCCGAACGCGATCAGCGCCGACCAGAAGTACATGATCAGCACCGAGCGGCTGTGCGAGTGGCCGATCTCCAGCAGCCGGTGGTGCAGGTGCCCGCGGTCCGCCGCGAACGGCGACTGGCCGCGCCAGGTACGGCGCACGATCGCCAGGATCAGGTCGGCGGCGGGGATCGCGATGATGGTCAGCGGCAGCAGCAGCGGGATGTAGACGGGCACCGTCTGGTGCACGGTGTTGCGCTCCGAACCGGAGAACAGGTTCATCACGTCCGGGTCGACCTGCCCGGTGACGGAGATCGCGCCCGCGGCCAGGACCAGCCCGATCAGCATCGAGCCGGAGTCACCCATGAAGATCCGCGCCGGGTGCATGTTGTGCGGCAGGAAGCCCAGGCACATGCCCATCAGGATCGCCGCGAACAGGGTCGCGGGGGCGGCGGCCTCGATGCCGTACGAGTACCAGATGCGGTAGGCGTACATGAAGAACGCCGCCGAGGCGATGCACACCATGCCGGCCGCCAGGCCGTCCAGGCCGTCGACGAAGTTGACCGCGTTGATGGTGATGACGACCAGCGCCACCGTCAGCAGGGTGCCCTGCCACTGGGTCAGCGCGACCGTGCCGACGCCGGGGATCGGCAGCCACAGGATCGTCAGACCCTGCATGACCATGACGCCGGCGGCGATCATCTGCGCGCCCAGCTTGATCAGGGCGTCGATGTCGAACTTGTCGTCCAGGACGCCGATCAGCCAGATCAGCGCCGCCCCGGAGAGCAGGGCGCGCGGCTCGTTCGACTTCTCGAAGACCTCGTTGAGGTTGGTGAGGTGGTCGGCGACCAGCAGGCCCGCGCACAGCCCGAAGAACATGGCGATCCCGCCGAGCCGCGGAGTGGGTTCCCGGTGCACGTCACGGGCCCTGATCTCCGGCATCGCCCCGGCCACGATCGCGAATTTCCGTACCGGCCCTGTCAGCAGATACGTCACCGCGGCCGTGATGCAGAGCGTCAGCAGGTATTCACGCACGGGCTTCCCCACAGGTCTCGCTGGCCATCTCAGCCCCACACCCTAGCGACGGCCGCATATGGTTGGGGACTTCCGGGTAGCCACGATGGTTGCACGGGTTGCTGTACGGATGCGCGCCTACCCCGGTTCAGCCGGGATACGGCGGGAAGGCCAGGGCCAGTTCCCGCACCTCCTCACGCGCCGCCCTCACCTCGACGTCGTCCCGCAGCACCCCCGCCATCAGCTTGGCGATCCGGGTCATCTCCTCCTCGCCCATGCCCTGCGTGGTCACCGCGGCCGTGCCCAGCCGCAGACCGCGGGCGGCGGCCGCGCCCCCGACGGCCGCGCCGTGCGGCAGGGCGCAGCAGTCCAGCACCATCCCGGCGGCCGCCAGCCGGCCCCGCGCGGTGCGTCCGTCGACGCCGAGGTGCGCCGGGTCGGCGGTGACGAGGTGGGTGTCGGTCCCCCCGGTGGTGACGGCGAACCCCTCGGCCGCCATCCCGGCCGCGAGAACCCTCGCATTGGCGACCACCTGATGGGCGTACGCGGCGAACGCCGGTGTTGCCGCCTCGCCGAACGCGACCGCCTTCGCGGCGATCGTGTGCATCTGCGCCCCTCCCTGGGTGAAGGGGAACACGGCCCGGTCCACCCGCTCCGCCAGTTCGGCGCCGCACAGGATCATCCCGCCGCGCGGCCCGCGCAGCACCTTGTGCGTGGTGGCGCAGACGACGTCCGCGTACGGCACCGGAGAGGGTGCCGCTCCCCCGGCGACGAGCCCGATCGGGTGGGCGGCGTCGGCGATGAGATAGGCGCCGACCTCGTCGGCGACCTCCCGGAAGAAGGCGTGGTCGATGTGGCGGGGGTAGGCGATGGACCCGCACACGATCGCCTTGGGCCGGTGGCTGCGGGCCAGCGTCCGCACCTGCTCGTGGTCGATCAGCCCGGTCTCGGCGTCGACTCCGTAGGGCACGAAGTCGAACCAGCGACCGGAGAAGTTGGCGCGGGACCCGTGCGTGAGGTGGCCTCCGTCGGGCAGCCCGAGGGCCAGGACGGTGTCCCCGGGGCGCAGCAGCGCGGCGTAGGCGGCCAGTACCGCCGACGATCCGGAGTGGGACTGCACGTTGGCGTGGTCGGCGTGGAACAGCGCCCTGGCCCGCTCCACGGCGAGGCGCTCGGCCACGTCGACGATCTCGCAGCCCCCGTGGTGCCGGGCCCCCGGATAGCCCTCCGCGTACTTGTTGGCGAGGGGGGAGCCGAGTGCCGCCAGCACGGCCGGCGAGGTGAAGTTCTCGGCGGCGATCAGTTGCAGCGACGACGCCTGCCGCTCCCGCTCGCCGAGCAGGATCCCGGCGAGCTCGGGGTCCTGCCGTTGCAGGACGTCGGCCTCTGGGGCATGGGTGACCGGCATGGTGGACTCCGCTGGACTCCGGGCATCGACGGTGACGTAGGTCCAATGTAGGCCGGGGAGACCGGGGACGCCCGGTGTCGGCGGCCGGAACGAAGTCGTGGCGGACGGGCCGGCCGGGAAGGGGCGGTGCCGGGGGCGGGCGCCGGGCGGGACGCGGGACGGACGCCGCAGGGGCCGGGCGCCGTAGGGACCGGGCGCCGCAGAGACCAGGCGGCGCCGCAGAGACCAAGCGCCGCAGGGACCGGGCGCCGTACGCGGGTGGGCGCACGCAGGACGGGCGCCGCAGGGACCGGGCGCCGTACGCGGGTGGGCGCACGCAGGACGGGCGCCGTGCAGGAGCGGTGCCGGGAGGGACCGGTGCCAGGCGGGGCGGTGCCGGGAGGGACCGGTGCCAGGCGGGGCGGTGCCGGGCGGGACCGGGGCCGGGCGGGTGGTACCGGGCGGGACCGGTGCCGGGCAGTGCCGGGCGGGTGGTGCTACATCCGCGCCGGCACCCCGGTGAGCGCCGTGACGACGGGATCCAGCGCCTGGTGTATCTCGTCCCCGATCGACCGGAAGAACGGCAGCGGTGCCCCGTACGGGTCGTACACCTCGTCCGCCTCCGCCGTCGGCGCCAGCAGCCAGCCGCGCAGCGCCGCCGCCGCGCGGACCAGGGCGCGGGCGCGCATCACCACGCCGTCCTCCAGCGGGGGCAGCGTGGCGGGGTCGATCGCGTCCACCAGACGGGTGAACTCCTTCAGGGTGAAGGTGCGCAGCCCCGCCGAGTGCCCCATGGAGATGACCTGGGCGCGGTGGTCGCGGGTGGCGGTCAGGACCAGGTCGGCCCGGATGACGTGGTCGTCGAGGAGCTCGCGGCCGGTGAAGCCGGAGGCGTCGGCGCCGAAGTCGGCCAGCACGGTCTCCGCGTTGGCCTCCATCGGCGCGCCTTCGTGGCCCCAGGTGCCCGCGCTCTCCACGATCAGCCCGCCGCCCAGGATCCCGAGCCGCTGCGACACGAAATGCCGCGTCAGCCGCTCGGTGATCGGCGAGCGGCAGACGTTGCCGGTGCTGACGTGGAGGATGCGGAAGGTGTCGCGCGGGAACCCGAACGTCGTCGTCTCTTCCGCAGCGCGTACTCCGCTGCCTATGCCACGCCCCGCGTCAGGGGCTGTCAATTCGCCACCTCGAGGTCGGGTACGACCTTCCGCAGCTCGTCCTCGCCGATCGCGCCCGCGCGCAGCAGCAGGGGCACGTCGCCGCTGACGTCGACGATGGAGGACGGGACGTTGCCGGGGGTGGGACCGCCGTCGAGGTAGACGGAGACGGAGTCGCCGAGCATTCCCTGGGCGGAGTCGCAGTTCTCCGGCGCGGGGTGGCCCGTGAGGTTCGCCGAGGAGACGGCCATGGGGCCGACCTCGGTCAGCAGCTCGATGGCGACCGGGTGCAGCGGCATGCGCACCGCCACCGTGCCCCGGGTGTCGCCCAGGTCCCACTGGAGGGACGGCTGGTGCCGGGCGACGAGGGTGAGCGCGCCCGGCCAGAAGGCGTCGACCAGCTCCCAGGCCAGCTCGGAGAAGTCGGTGACGAGACCGTGGAGCGTGTTAGGGGAGCCGATCAGGACGGGGGTGGGCATGTTGCGGCCCCGGCCCTTGGCCTCGAGCAGGTCGCCCACGGCCTCCTTGGAGAACGCGTCGGCGCCGATGCCGTAGACCGTGTCGGTGGGGAGGACCACCAGCTCGCCGCGGCGGACGGCGGACGCGGCCTCGCGCAGACCCGTCACGCGGTCGGTCGCGTCATTGGTGTCGTATCGCCGAGCCATGTCTAGCGGGCCTCCTCGTGCACGTACTGCTGGGGGTGGGAATGCGGGGTGGCGCTCACGGCAGTGCCTTGCGGGCCGTCGCGAAGCGCGGGCGGTTGTTGAGGTCGGGGTGGTCGGCCGCGTCGGCCCAGCCCCGCTCCTCGGTGAAGATCCACGGCACCTGGCCGCCCTGGGTGTCGGCGTGCTCGATCACGACGACGCCGCCGGGGCGCAGGAGCCGGTGTGCGGTCCGTTCCAGACCGCGGATGAGGTCGAGGCCGTCCTCGCCGGAGAACAGGGCCATGTCGGGGTCGTAGTCCCGCGCCTCGGGGGCGACGTACTCCCATTCGGTGAGCGGGATGTACGGCGGGTTGGAGATGACCAGGTCGACCTGGCCGTCGAGGTCCGGGAAGGCCGTCAGAGCGTCGCCCTGGCGCAGGTCGACCCTGGACCCCTCCACGTTCTTGCGGGTCCACACCAGGGCGTCCTCGGACAGCTCCACGGCGTGCACGCGCGAGCGCGGCACCTCCTGGGCGAGGGCCAGCGCGATGGCGCCGGAGCCGCTGCACAGGTCGACGATGCACGGCTCGACGACGTCCATGGCCCGGACGGCGTCTATGGCCCAGCCGACCACGGACTCGGTCTCCGGCCGCGGCACGAAGACGCCCGGCCCGACCTGGAGCTCCAGGTAGCGGAAGTAGGCCCGCCCGGTGATGTGCTGGAGCGGCTCGCGCTGCTCGCGCCGGGCGATGACCTCCCAGTACCGGGCGTCGAAGTCGGAGTCCTTCACGGAGTGGAGTTCGCCGCGCTTCACGCCGTGCACGAACGCGGCGAGCTCCTCCGCGTCGTTGCGCGGCGAGGGCACGCCGGCGTCGGCCAGCCGCTGGGTGGCCTGGGCCACCTCCGCGAGCAGCAGGTTCACGCAAGTCCTCCGTGTCGTACTCGTCGTGCGTACGTGCGCCTTACGCGGCGGCGAGCTTCGCCGCCGAGTCCGCGTCGACGCAGGCCTGGATCACCGCGTCGAGGTCGCCGTCCAGGACCTGGTCCAGGTTGTAGGCCTTGAAGCCGACCCGGTGGTCGGAGATGCGGTTCTCCGGGAAGTTGTAGGTGCGGATCTTCTCGGAGCGGTCGACGGTGCGGACCTGGCTGCGACGGGCGTCGGCGGCCTCCCGCTCCGCTTCCTCCTGCGCCGCTGCCAACAGCCTGGAGCGCAGGATACGCAGTGCCTGCTCCTTGTTCTGCAACTGGCTCTTCTCGTTCTGGCAGGAGGCGACGACTCCGGTGGGCAGGTGCGTGATGCGCACGGCGGAGTCGGTGGTGTTGACGGACTGCCCGCCGGGCCCGGAGGAGCGGTAGACGTCGATGCGCAGGTCGTTGGGGTTGATCTCGACGTCGACCTCCTCCGCCTCGGGCGTGACGAGCACACCGGCCGCGGAGGTGTGGATCCGGCCCTGGGACTCGGTCGCCGGGACGCGCTGCACCCGGTGCACCCCGCCCTCGTACTTCAGCCGGGCCCAGACGCCCTGGCCGGGCTCGGTGGCGCCCTGGCCGCCCTTGGTCTTCACGGCGACCTGGACGTCCTTGTAGCCGCCCAGCTCGGACTCGGTGGCGTCGATGATCTCGGTCTTCCAGCCGACGCGCTCGGCGTAGCGCAGGTACATGCGCAGCAGGTCGCCCGCGAAGAGCGCGGACTCGTCACCGCCGGCGCCGGCCTTGATCTCCAGGATGACGTCCTTGTCGTCGCTCGGGTCCCTCGGCACCAGCAGCAGGCGCAGCTTCTCCGTCAGCTCCTCGCGCTGCTTGTCCAGCTCCTTGACCTCGGCGGCGAAGTCCGGGTCGTCGGCGGCGAACTCGCGCGCGGTGTCGATGTCGTCGCCGGTCTGCTTCCAGGAGCGGTACGTGGCGACGATCGGGGTGAGCTCGGCGTAGCGCTTGTTCAGCCTGCGCGCGTTGGCCTGGTCGGCGTGGACCGACGGGTCGGCGAGCTTCGTCTCCAGGTCGGCGTGCTCACCGACGAGTTCCTCGACGGCCTCGAACATCTCTGGCTCCTGTGCTGCGTACGAAAAGGGAAGGCGGGCGACCAAAAACGCCGGTCCCGGCGCTCCCCGGGCGGGGCGCGGCCGTGGACCGGCGACAGGGCCCGAGGGCCCCAGGGGCTCGCTACTTCTTGGAGCCGGCGGCCTTGCCGAAGCGGGCCTCGAAGCGGGCCACACGGCCACCGGTGTCGAGGATCTTCTGCTTGCCCGTGTAGAACGGGTGGCACTCGGAGCAGACGTCGGCCCGGATGGCGCCGGACTCGATGGTGCTACGGGTGGTGAACGACGCGCCGCAGGTGCAGCTGACCTGCGTCTCGACGTACGCGGGGTGGATGTCGCGCTTCAAGGTGTCTCCTAGGTTTCGGGAGGGCGCCGGGTCGCCGCCGCGGGATGCGACAGCGTGAACCGGAGCCGACGTACCAGTCTGCCAGGACTGGCGCCATCCCCCAAAACCGGGGGCTGCCGTCATCTATTCCCGCGTGTCCCCGGGCCCCTCACGGGGCGCCGACCACGTCCTGCGCCTCGCCGGTGGCCGTGCCCCGGGTGGCCGTCCTCGGAACGGGCCGGTCGTCCCTGAGCGCCGTCCAGACCTGCCGGGCCTGCCGCTCCTGGACGACGACCCGGTTGGGGTCGGCCGGGTCGTACCGGACGGGCAGGGTGACCATCGTCATACGGGACGCGCCGATGCCCCGGAGGCCGTTCGCGAAGGACATCAGGGCGTTGAGGGAGCCCAGGCCGGAGTCGGTGGTGAGGGCCTTGGTGGCGGTGTCGGCGAGGTCGTAGAGCCGGGTGCCGCCGGTGAACAGGCCGATCTTGTCGACCTGCTCGACCAGGGCCTTGAGGAAGGCCTGCTGGAGCTGGATGCGGCCGAGGTCGGAGCCGTCGCCGACGCCGTGCCGGGTGCGGACCAGGGCGAGGGCCCGCTCGCCGTCCAGCCGGTGCGTGCCGGCCTTCAGGTCCAGGTGGCTGTCGGGGTCCCGGATGTCCTCGGTGGTGGTGACCTCGACCCCGCCGAGCTCGTCGACGAGCGTGCGGAAGCCGGAGAAGTCGACCTCCAGGTAGTGGTCCATGCGCAGACCGGTGAGCGACTCGACGGTCTTCACCGCGCAGGCCGCGCCGCCGGTGGTGTACGCCGAGTTGAACATCACGTCCGGCGCGGCGGGGTGGGTGACGCCCTCGGCGTCGGTGCACGCCGGCCGGTCGACGAGGGTGTCGCGCGGCACGGAGACCACACCGGCCTCCGTGCGGCCCTCGTACACGTGGACGATCATCGCCGTGTCGGAGCGGGCGCTGCCGTCGTCGGTGCCGCCGCCGAGCTTCCCGTTGGCGCCGGAGCGGCTGTCCGAGCCGAGGACGAGGATGTTCTCGGAGCCGTTGCCGGCCTTGGCGGGCCGGTCGGTGCCCAGCATGCGGTCGATGTCGATGCTCGCGATGTTGCCGTTGAGCCGGACGTAGAGGTAGCCCGTCCCGGTGCCGCCGAGGGCGACGATGCCCGCCGCCGTCCATGCCGCGGCCGTCAGCGCCCTGCGGCGGCCCTTCGCGCCCCGGCGCGGACCACCGCCGGACCGGTCGGTTGCGCCGGTCCCGCCCGGTGTGCCGGGCTCCGGCGTGCTCTCGGCGGGCATGTTCACCATCGTCACCCCACCCCACCGGGGGGCGAAAGTCGGGAGCGGGCGCGCAACGGCCCGCGCCCGGCCTCGAGGGCCGGGCGCGGGGTGTGGTCGGACGGCGGGACGGGGCGCACCCCGCTCACCGGCGACGTGGACGACGTCGGACGACGTCGGGCGACGTCGGGCGACGTCAGGCGAAGAGGTCGTACTGCTTGAACGACGTACCGAGCGAGATCCGCGCGGCGAAGGCCGCGGTGCTCGCCTTGCCGGTGCCCTTGTACAGGTAGAGCGTGCCGGCGGGGGTGCGGGCCAGGAAGTCGGCGATGCCGTCGCCGCTGACGTCACCGACGGCGTCGAAGGCGTTGTACGTCGTCTTGCTCCAGGTCGTCACCTTGACCCGCGCGCCGAACGCGGTCGTGCCGGCCGTGCCGGTGCCCGGGTACAGGTACACCGCGCCGGTGCTGGAGTTGCGGGCGATCAGGTCGGTCTTGCCGTCGTTGGTGAAGTCGCCGTGGCCGCGTACGACGTCGTACTGGCTCCAGCCGCCGCCGACCTTCACGGGCGCGGAGAAGGCGCCGTTGCCCTTGCCGGGGTAGATCCACAGGATGCCGGAGGCGTCGACGGCGAGCATGTCCGGCAGGTAGTCCCCGGTGACGTCACCGGGGGTGACGATCGTCCGGCGGGTCTTCCAGTTGTCGCCGATCAGCTTGGTGGCCCAGGTGCCGCTGGAGGGCACGTAGTGCTTCCAGAAGACGTCGCCGTCGGAGGCGCGGCGCAGCAGCAGGTCCTGGTAGCCGTCCCGGTCGAGGTCGGTCTGGAGGACGATGTTGTAGCCGCTCCAGGTGCCCCAGGACTCACGGGCGGCCAGCGAGGTGCCCTTGGAGTCGATCTCGTACCCGGTCTTCGTGGAGGAGTTGCGCACCCACAGGTCGGCCAGGTGGTCGCCGCTGAGGTTGGTGTCGTCGACGCGCGGATAGACGGGGATGACGTACGTGGACATCTTGGCGAAGACGCTGTAGGCGCCGCTCTCGACGCAGTCCTTCACACCCCAGGAGACGACGCCGACGATCCGGCCGTTCACCACCAGGGGGCCGCCGGAGTCGCCGTTGCAGGCGGAGTTCGTGCCGGTGTCGCTGCCGGTGGCGGGCTCGCCCGCGCACACCATGTGGCCCTTGACGTAGTCGGCGCCGTAGTAGGCCGTGCAGGCGGCGTTGGACTGGATCGGCAGCTCGGCGGCCTTCAGCGTCTCGGAGATGTCCTGCGTGGCGGAGCTGGTGCGGCCCCAGCCGTAGACCGTGGCCTTGGTGCCGGCCGTGTAGGACGTGGAGTCCAGGTTCGTCGTCATCCGGATCGGCGTGGCCTTGACCGGGGCGGGCAGCGTCAGGACGGCGACGTCGTTGTCGATGGTCGTCGCGCTGTACGACGGGTGGTTCCACTGGCGCCAGACGCCCATGGCGGTGCCGCCGTGCAGGTCGCCGTCGGCGGAGATCAGCTGCGCGGTGCCGGTGACGACGAAGCCGTTGGCGTGCCAGTCGTAGCCCTTGACGCAGTGCGCGGCGGTGAGGATCTTCGTCGGGGCGACGACCGCGCCGCCGCAGAAGAAGCCGATGTCGTCGCTGGTGCTGGTGGTGCCCCGGTCGTCGCCGTACCAGAGCTGGGCCATCCACGGCGCGGTGGTGAGGGTCGTGGTGGTGCCGCCGATGATCTTCGCATCGACGCTGCTCGCGGTGCTGCTCGCGCTGCTGCTCGCGCTCAGGGACGCCTTGGAGGTCTCTCCGGGAGTGTCGTCACCGGCGACGGCGACGGCGGCGCGCTCCTGGAGCGCCTCGGACGACAGCGGCGTGCCGTACGCGGGCACCGGCGGCGCCTCGGCCGCCTGGGCGGACGACAGGAACAGCGCGCCGGCGACGGCGGCGGCGACTGTGGCCGCGGCGACGGGCAGGGCGATCCGTATCCGGCGTCTGTGCCGGCCGCCCCCGGGCGTGGGTGTACCCACTCAAGTCCCCCCTCGGGATCAGGTGCTCAGGGAATCCACGGTCGAATACATGACCGAAGGGCGTGATCGTACCGTGCCGCTGAACGGCGAAAGGGCCGCCCCCCGAGGGGGACGGCCCTTTCGCGCCCGAAGGGGCGCGGGACCGCATCGCCTGTGCGGCTCCGCCGCGTGGGCGCGACCGGTCACGGCCGGCCCGCGGTCACCCGGCAACCGGACGTCTTGGGCTCGCCTGGCGGAGCGACTAGTCGCCGTTGCCCGGCGTGGGCGTCGTCTTCTGGATCTGCATCAGGAACTCGACGTTCGACTTCGTCTGCTTCATCTTGTCGAGCAGCAGCTCGATCGCCTGCTGCTGGTCGAGCGCGTGCAGCACCCGGCGCAGCTTCCATACGATGCCGAGCTCCTCGGCGCCGAGCAGGATCTCCTCCTTGCGGGTGCCGGACGCGTCGACGTCCACCGCCGGGAAGATGCGCTTGTCGGCGAGCTTCCGGTCGAGCTTGAGCTCCATGTTGCCGGTGCCCTTGAACTCCTCGAAGATCACCTCGTCCATGCGGGAGCCGGTGTCGACGAGCGCCGTCGCCAGGATGGTGAGCGAGCCGCCGTCCTCGATGTTGCGCGCGGCGCCGAAGAACCGCTTCGGCGGGTACAGCGCGGTCGAGTCGACACCACCGGACAGGATGCGGCCGGAGGCGGGCGCGGCCAGGTTGTAGGCACGGCCCAGGCGGGTGATCGAGTCGAGCAGCACGACGACGTCGTGGCCCAGTTCCACCAGACGCTTGGCGCGCTCGATGGCGAGCTCGGCGACCGTGGTGTGGTCCTCGGCGGGGCGGTCGAAGGTCGAGGAGATGACCTCGCCCTTGACCGACCGCTGCATGTCGGTGACCTCTTCCGGACGCTCGTCGACGAGGACGACCATCAGGTGGCACTCGGGGTTGTTGTGGGTGATCGCGTTGGCGATCGCCTGCATGATCATGGTCTTGCCGGTCTTCGGCGGGGCCACGATCAGACCGCGCTGGCCCTTGCCGATGGGCGAGACGAGGTCGATGATCCGGGTGGTGAGGACGCCGGGGTCCGTCTCCAGGCGGAGGCGGTCCTGCGGGTAGAGCGGGGTGAGCTTGTTGAACTCCGGTCGGCCGCGGCCGTGTTCGGGCGCCATGCCGTTGACGGAGTCCAGGCGCACCAGCGCGTTGAACTTCTCGCGCCGCTCGCCTTCCTTCGGCTGACGGACCGCGCCGGTGATGTGGTCGCCCTTGCGCAGGCCGTTCTTGCGGACCTGGGCGAGGGAGACGTACACGTCGTTGGGGCCCGGCAGGTAGCCCGACGTACGGATGAAGGCGTAGTTGTCGAGGATGTCCAGGATGCCCGCGACGGGGATCAGGACGTCGTCCTCGGTGATCTGCGGCTCGGCGGCGCCGATCTCGTCGCGGCCACGGCGGCCACGGCGGTCGCGGTAGCGGCCGCGACGGCCACGGCGGCCGCCCTCGAAGTCGTCGTCGTCCTGCGGACCGGCGTTCCGGTCCTGGCGGCCGCCGCTCTGCTGCTGGGTCTGCTGCTGGCGCTGACCGCCCTGGCCCTGCTGGTCGTCGCCCTTGCCGCGGCGGTCGCGGTCGCGGCCGCGCTCACGGCGGTCGCGGCGGCGGCCCTCGCCGCCGTCGGCGTCGGTCCTGCCGTCGGCCTGCGGCTGGGCGGCCTGCTCGGTCTGGGCCGGGGCCTCGGCCTTGGGGGCGCTCTTCGCCTCGGCCGTGACGGTCTCGGGGCTGCCCGCCTCGGCGGTGGCGCGGCGACGGCGGCGCTCGGTGGGGGCGTCGTTCCCTCCGGCCGGCTGGCCGGGGATCTCGATCTGCTGCTGGGCCACGGCCTTCTCGGCGGGGGCCTCGGCCGGGGCGGCGTCCGCCTTCTTCGCGGCGGCGTCCTCGCCCGTGCGCGCCTTGGAGGTGGCGCGGCGCTTCGGCTTGGTCTCGGCGGGGGCTTCGGCCTTCGCGGCCGGGGCGCCACCGGAAGCCTGCGCCTCCTTGATGACCTCGATCAGCTGGCTCTTGCGCATCCGCGCGGTGCCCCTGATGCCGAGGCCGGATGCGACCTGCTGCAGCTCGGCCAGCACCATGCCCTCGAGGCCGGTACCGCGGCGCCGCCGGGAGCCGGCACCGGTGGCAGGCGCGGAGGCGTCCGTGGCGGGCGCGGCAGCGGTCTCCTCGACACGTGCGCCCATCAGATCGGTGGTGTCGCTCACGAAGGGTCCTTCCCTGGAGCGGACGTCGGCCTGTCTGGCTCGGCGACCGGTTGTGCTGTCCGACTTCGGTCCTTGCTGTGGCGAAGCCGGGGCGGTGGTCCGCCAAAGCGGCGGAAGAGATTTCTGGTGATGGCGCTTCCTCGACGAGCCGTGACACCCGGTGTCACGTGGCGCGGTCGCACCGATTCCGGAGCGTGCCCGGCAGACCGCTCAGCGTCGCCGTACGGCGTACTGCCCAGGTACGACGTACGGAACGCAGTGCGGCTTGGGGAGCTCCCGGAAGAATGTCTGTCCCGGACGGGGACACGAAGCACCTCGCCATGGTGGGGTCGGGTGCAGACTTGAGGTTAACACTACCGGATCCAACAAACATTCCCCCTCTCGAAATCCGGCAACCGTGTGTCAGGGCGCAAGCGGCAGCACGCTCGCTCCCCGCAGGTCCAGGCTCAGCCGGTTGGCGGCCCAGTCCTCGCCGGCCAGGGCTTCGACCTTGTCGGCCGTGCCCGCGTCGGCCAGCGCCATCACGGTGGGGCCGGCGCCGGAGATCACCGCGGGGATCCCGTCGGCGCGCAGCCGCTCCACCAGTGCCGCGCTCTCCGGCATGGCGGGCGCGCGGTACTCCTGGTGGAGGCGGTCCTCGGTGGCGGGCAGCAGCAGCTCGGGGCGCCGGGTGAGGGCCTCGACGAGCAGGGCGGCGCGGCCCGCGTTGGTGGCGGCGTCGACGTGCGGCACGGTGCGCGGGAGCAGACCGCGGGCGGTCTCGGTCAGAACCGGCTTTCCGGGCACGAAAACCACCGGAACGATGGAATCGGAGGGCTCCATCCTGATGGCCCGCGCGGCGCCCGCCTCCATCCAGGAGAGGGTGAAGCCGCCGAGCAGACAGGCCGCGACGTTGTCGGGGTGGCCCTCGATCTCGGTGGCGAGCTCGAGCAGGGCGGTGTCGTCGAGCTTGGACTCGCCGCCTATGGTCACGGCGCGGGCGGCGACGATGCCGGCGCAGATGGCGGCGGAGGAGGAGCCGAGGCCGCGGCCGTGCGGGATGCGGTTGGCGCAGACGATCTCC
Source organism: Streptomyces sp. NPDC059895 (assembly GCF_042731035.1). NCBI lineage: Bacteria > Bacillati > Actinomycetota > Actinomycetes > Kitasatosporales > Streptomycetaceae > Streptomyces > Streptomyces sp. NPDC059895. Next base: position 61,553 of record NZ_JBHWKO010000018.1, on the reverse strand, counting down.
AGGCCGCGCGGCTGGCCGCCCAGGACGTCGAAGGCGGTGCGCAGGGAGCGGACGAGAAGGTGCTTCTCGTCGCGCGGCAGCGTCTCGCTGCCCTCACCCGCGATGTCGATGTGCAGCCCGGAGTCGGCCACCCGGACGACGACGTCGTCGTAGAGCCCCAGCGCGAGGCCCAGGGCGTCGAAGCCCGGACCGAGGTTGGCGCTGGTGGCGGGGACGCGCACCCGGACGGCGGCGGCGCGGAACGCTGGACCGGCCATCGCTCGTTGACTCTCCTTGAGCTGCGTGATGGTCGAATGACATTCGATGACGTACGAGGACCCACGGGCCGCTGCGGCGGCGCGGCCCCGTTGCCGGCCACGCGCTATGCACGGGCATATGCGGGGGCGGGTCAGGTACAGCCTATCGAAGGAAGGTTCTGTGGCGACATAGGGCGCACAGGAGGCGCACGATGCGTGTCGCAAGCCCCCCGTGCACCCCTGACGGGGACACCCCGATGGGGGTGACCCCGATGGGGGTGACCCCGATGGGGGTGACCCCGATGGGGGTGACCCCGATGGGGGTGACCCCGAGGGAGGTGCCCGACGGGGGTGCACGGCTCGTCGGACCCGGCCCGTCGGGCGAGACTCGTCAGACCCGGCTCGCCAGGACCCGGGCCGTCAGACCCGGCTCGCCAGGACCCGGCTCGCCAGGACCCGGGCCGTGAGACCCGGCTCGCCAGGACCCGGCTCGCCAGGACCCAGTTGCTCAGGCGAGACCGAGGCGCGCGGCCGCCGTCACCGCGTCGACGGGGACGGTGACCGGCTGCGGAGCGCCGGCGACGGCCCAGTCGGGGTCCTTCAGGCCGTTGCCGGTGACGGTGCACACGATCTTCTGCCCCGGGTCCACCTTGCCCTGCTCGGCGGCCTTGAGCAGACCGGCCACGGACGCGGCGGACGCGGGCTCGACGAAGACGCCCTCCTGCGCGGCCAACAGCCGGTAGGCGCGCAGGATCTCACGGTCCGTCACCTCGTCGATGAGGCCGCCGGAGTCGTCCCGCGCCGCCAGCGCGTACTGCCAGGAGGCGGGATTGCCGATCCGGATCGCGGTGGCGATGGTCGACGGGTCCTTGACCACCTCGCCGCGCACGATCGGGGCGCTGCCGGACGCCTGGAAGCCCCACATACGGGGGGTCTTCGCGGCCAAGCCGTCGGCGGCGTACTCCCGGTACCCCTTCCAGTACGCGGTGATGTTGCCCGCGTTGCCGACCGGCAGGACGTGGATGTCGGGCGCGTCGCCGAGCATGTCCACGATCTCGAACGCGGCCGTCTTCTGGCCCTCGATCCGCACCGGGTTGACCGAATTGACCAGCGCCACGGGGTAGTTGTCGCTCAGCTCGCGGGCCAGCGTGAGGCAGTCGTCGAAGTTGCCGTCGACCTGGAGGATCTTCGCGCCGTGCACGAGGGCCTGCCCCATCTTGCCCAGGGCGATCTTGCCCTGCGGGACCAGGACGGCCGAGACCATCCCGGCGCGCACCGCGTACGCGGCGGCGGAGGCGGACGTGTTGCCGGTGGAGGCGCAGATGACCGCCTTCGCGCCCTCTTCCTTGGCCCGGGTGATGGCCATGGTCATACCGCGGTCCTTGAAGGACCCCGTCGGGTTCGCGCCCTCGACCTTGAGGTGGACCTCGCAGCCGGTGCGCTCGGAGAGCACCTGCGCGGGCACGAGGGGCGTGCCGCCCTCGCGGAGCGTCACGACGGGCGTGCTGTCGGAGACCGGCAGCCGGTCCCGGTACTCCTCGATGATTCCGCGCCACTGGTGGGTCATTGCTGGTTACTCTCCTTCAACCCGCATGATGCTGGCGACACCCCGCACGGTGTCGAGCTTGCGCAGCGCCTCGACGGTCCCGGTCAGGGAGGCGTCGGACGCGCGGTGGGTGACGACGACGAGGGAGGCGTCGTCGCCCCCGTCCTGTCGTCCTTGCTGGCGCACCGTATCGATGGACACGCCGTGCTCTGCGAACACGGTGGCCACCTGGGCGAGAACGCCCGGTTTGTCCGCCACGTCGAGGCTGATGTGGTAGCGGGTGACCACATCGCCCATCGGCGAGACGGGCAGGGCGGCGTACGCCGACTCGCCGGGCCCCGTCGCCCCGCTGAGCCGGTTGCGGCACACGGCGACGAGGTCGCCGAGCACGGCGGAGGCGGTGGGCGCACCGCCCGCGCCGGGACCGTAGAACATCAGCTGTCCCGCCGCGTCCGACTCCACGAACACGGCGTTGTACGCGCCGCGCACGGAGGCGAGCGGGTGGGTCAGCGGAATCATGGCGGGGTGCACCCGCGCGGTGACGGACCCCCCGTCGGCCGCCCGCTCGCAGATGGCGAGCAGCTTGATGGTGCAGCCCATCTCCCGGGCGGAGACGAAGTCGGCCGCGGTGACCTCGGCCATGCCCTCGCGGTAGACGTCGTCGAGGCGCACCCGCGTGTGGAAGGCGATCCCGGCGAGGATGGCGGCCTTGGCGGCGGCGTCGAAGCCCTCGACGTCGGCGGTCGGATCGGCCTCCGCGTACCCGAGGGCGGTGGCCTCGTCGAGGGCCTCCTGGTACCCGGCGCCCGTGGAGTCCATCTTGTCGAGGATGAAGTTGGTCGTGCCGTTGACGATGCCCATCACCCGGTTGATCTTGTCGCCGGCGAGGGACTCGCGCAGCGGCCGGATCAGCGGGATGGCGCCGGCGACGGCGGCCTCGTAGTACAGGTCCTCGCCGTGCTCGTCCGCGGCCGCGTGCAGGGCGGCGCCGTCCTGGGCGAGCAGCGCCTTGTTCGCGGAGACGACGGAGGCGCCGTACTCGAACGCGGTGGTGATGAGGGTACGGGCGGGCTCGATGCCCCCGATGACCTCGACGACGACGTCGATGTCGCCGCGCTTGACGAGCGCGGTGGCGTCGGTGGTGACCAGGGACGGGTCGATGCCCTCGCGCACCCTGGAGGGCCGCCGCACCGCGACGCCCGCCAGTTCGACGGGGGCGCCGATCCTCGCGGCGAGGTCGTCGGCGTGCGTCGTCATGATGCGCGCCACCTCTGAGCCGACCACTCCACAGCCCAGCAGCGCCACCTTCAGCGGACGCGTACGCATCATCCGACCTCGTTTCCTCATACCGTCTACGGTTGCTCCAGTCTCACTCACCGGACCGCAGTTTCTGTCCTCGGTCCGGATCGTGAGACATCTATTTCATTTCCACAGGGGCGGCAGACAGGAGATCTTCCGCCCCGGCGTCCACGGGAATTCTCCCGCTCCCCCGCGTCCCCCGCCTCATCCGACGTCGAGCCGCAGCAGGTCCTCCTCGGTCTCGCGCCGGACGATGACCCGCGCCTCGCCGTCGTGCACGGCGACGACCGGCGGACGCAGGACGTGGTTGTAGTTGCTCGCCATGGACCGGCAGTACGCCCCCGTGGCGGGCACCGCGATCAGGTCACCCGGTGCCAGGTCCCCCGGCAGGAAGGCGTCCTTCACGACGATGTCCCCGCTCTCGCAGTGCTTGCCGACCACGCGGACCAGCATCGGCTCGGCGTCCGAGGTCCGGGAGACCAGGGCGACGCTGTACTCGGCGTCGTAGAGCGCGGTACGGATGTTGTCGGACATGCCGCCGTCGACGGAGACGTAGGTGCGCAGCCCGTCGAGGGGCTTGATGGTGCCGACCTCGTACAGCGTGAAGGCGGTCGGGCCGACGATGGCGCGTCCCGGCTCGACGGAGATCCGCGGCGTGCGCAGGCGGGCGGCCTCGCACTCGCGCGTCACGATCTCGGTGAGCGCCTTGGCGATCTCGTGCGGCTCGCGGGGGTCGTCGTCACTGGTGTACGCGATCCCGAGCCCGCCGCCGAGGTCGATCTCCGGCAGTTCCACCCCGTGCTCGTCGCGGACGTCCTTCAGCAGGCCGACGACCCGGTGGGCGGCGACCTCGAAGCCGGACATGTCGAAGATCTGCGACCCGATGTGGCTGTGGATGCCGATCAGCTCCAGCCCGTCGAGCTGGAGAGCGCGCCGTACGGCCTCGGCGGCCTGCCCTCCGGCCAGCGGGATCCCGAACTTCTGGTCCTCGTGGGCGGTGGCGATGAACTCGTGGGTGTGGGCCTCCACCCCGACGGTGATCCGGATCTGCACGCGCTGCCGCCTGCCCAGCGACTGCGCGATGTGCGCCACCCGCACGATCTCCTGGAAGGAGTCGAGCACGATCCGCCCGACACCGGCCTCCACGGCGCGGCGGATCTCCTCCACCGACTTGTTGTTGCCGTGGAAGGCGATGCGGTCGGCGGGCATGCCCGCGGAGAGCGCGGTGGCCAGCTCGCCGCCGGAGCAGACGTCGAGGTTGAGCCCCTCCTCGTGCAGCCACCGCACGACGGCGCGGGACAGGAAGGCCTTCCCGGCGTAGAAGACGTCGGCGTCGCCCCCGAAGGCGACGCGCCACGCCCGTGCCCGCGCCCTGAAATCGGCCTCGTCGAGGATGTACGCCGGCGTGCCGTGCTGCTCGGCGAGCGTCTTGACGTCGACCCCGCCGACGGTGACGACGCCGTCGGCGGTGCGGGTGACGGTCTGCGCCCACACCTTGGGGTCGAGGGTGTTGAGGTCGGCGGGCGGGGCCGCGTAGTGCCCTTCGGGGAGGACGTCGGCGTGACGGGGCCCGGCGGGGTGTGCGGAACGGCTCATCGTGAACGTGCTCTTTCAGAGGTGATCGGGTGCGTCGATGCCGAGCAGGGTCAGGCCGCCGGCCAGCACCGTCCCGGCGGCTTCGGCGAGCGCGAGCCGGGCGCGGTGGGCGGCCGAGGGTTTCTCCTCACCGCGGGGCAGGACGGTGGGCAGCAGGACGAGGGTGGCGTCCGCGAGGGCGACCAGGTGCCGGGTGAGGCGGGAGGGCGTGGCGATACCGTCCGGGTGCGGAACGGCGGCGACGGTGGCGAGGATGCGGGGATGGTCGGCGAGCAGGGCGACCAGTTCACGGACGGCGGCCCCCGGCCCGGAAGGAGCACCGTGCTCGCCGGAGTCACCGGGGTCACCGGGGTCACCGGGGTCACCGGGTTCGGCGGTGAACCCGAGATCGACGGCGTTGCGGCCGAGGGCGCGGGTGCGGGCGTGGGCGTACCGGACGCGGAAGAGCGGATTGCCCTCCCGCTGGACCAGATGGTCGGCGCTGACCCGGGGCCGGTCGTGCGGGGCGGGGTGGAGCAGGGCCCACTGAACGGCGTCGGGTCCGAGCGGGGCGGGGTCCTCCGGGGCGGGGACGGGCCGCAGGTTGACGGGCTCGCGATGCCCGACCTCGACGCGCCCGCCCTGCGAGCCGACGATCCGCGCGAGCGCGTCGGCGAGGACCTCGGCGCGCACATCGAAGGGCACACGCAGCTCGAAGACGCGCCCGGCGAGGGTGTCGCCGTGCCCGTAGCGGTCCCCCTCTTCCCGTATCCGCCGGACGAGCGCGACGGCGGCGGCCGTGTGATCGACCTCGATGTTCAGGAACCCCGGCCCGGTGATCTCCACTCCGGTGACGCCGGCCTCGCCCGCCAGATGGGCCCGCAGCACCTCCGCGACCCGCAACGGCGGCTGCCCGGCGGGACGCGCGAGCTGCAGGGCGATGTTGGTGGCGTAGTCCCCGGTTCCCCCGGGCCCGGGCGGCCCGACCACGGCCCGCGACGGCACGGCCACCCCCAGCTCCCCGGCATCGACAGCACGACGCACCGCGCGCAGCACGGTACGGGACAGCTCGACGGGGGTCACGGGACAAGCGTAGGGGAGGAGGGGGGTGGGTATGCGAGCCGGTTTGAGGAGGGTCCGGGATGTGGACGGTGGCCCGAGGGCCCGCTCTACTCGGCGCCGGAGAGGTTACCCGTCACGCTCCCCGTACCTGTCCCTGTTCCCGTCCTCGCCCCTACACCCTCCACTCCCCCGCCGCCTTCCCCGCGCTTCCCTTCCAGCAGGCTGCGTACGAGGGCCACGAGTTCGGCGGGCTCGAAGGGCTTGGGAAGGAAGGCGTCGACGCCCGCGTCGAGGCCGGCCTCGACCTCGTAGCGGGTGCACGCGCTGATGATCGCGAGAGGAAGATCACGGGTGAGCGGATCGGCACGCAACTGTGCCGCCGTCCGGAGCCCGTCCAACCGGGGCATGACGACATCGAGGGTCACAAGATCGGGCCGAACCTGGTGAACGACATCCAGACACTCGGCACCATCGGACGCGGTCACGACCTCGAGGCCCTCCAGCTCGAGATTGACCCTGATCAGCTGCCGGATGACCTTGTTGTCGTCCACAACAAGCACCCGGCCGGACGCGCCTGACACACCTTGAGAGTAGGTCGAGACCGGCCACCGCGTCCGGGTTTTCCCCACTTCCACCCCGTGCGGGGGACCCAGGCCCCACGGACCCTGCGGAAACCCGTTCCAGACCACCCCGACAGAGCTGGTAGTGTTCTACCCGTCGCCGCGAGCGAGCAGCTCAACGCCCGACAGCCCCCGCAACTGGGGGGCACGCCCCCGTAGCTCAGGGGATAGAGCAACGGCCTCCGGAGCCGTGTGCGCAGGTTCGAATCCTGCCGGGGGCACCTTGAAGAAGGTGCCTAAAGACCCCGCCATCAGCTAGAACGCTGAGGACGGGGTCTTCGCGTATATGCAGGCGGGTGCCGCCGGAAGCAGCCGTTTGCCAGTGATCACGTTGTAATAGCGTGTTGATCTTGGAGGGCTCCGCAGCAGGTCAGCGGGGGTTCCACAGGCCCTCAGCGTAGCTCTGTGGACTATGCGTGGACGGACGGAAGCCCCGGATCACTCCGGGGCTTCCGTCCGTTGATCGTGACTGTCTTCAGCTCTCGGTGCCGTCCACCCCGAGCCCTTGCATGATCCGGTCGTTCATCTCCTGCTCCTGGCCGTCGATGCACTTGGCGTAGATCTTCAGGAGGACGTCCACCGAGTGGCCGGCGCGAGCGGCGACCTCAGGGGCGGGCACTCCCGAGTTGAGCCACTGGGAGACGCCCGCGTGCCGGAGGTCGTACGGCCGGAAGGCGAGGACCGAGGACACCTGATCGGGGACGAGCGCCAGTTCCCGAGCCTGCTTCCATGCTCGGGAGTACGACGAGGCAGCGATCACGTTGCCCCGCTCGCTGGAGAACAGTCGGCCGTCCTCTGCCGTGCCGAACTCGCCCAGGTGATCGAGGAGCAGCCGCACGAGCGGGGGCGGAATCGGCACGATGCGTACCTCTCCTTGGGCCCGCTGCTTCAGCCCTCGCCGGTCGTGCGCCTCACCGGAGTCGGTCCACGCCTTACCGGCTGTCGGACGGGTCTCCGCCAACTCGATGCGGCCCCAGCCCTTTGCCGGAAGCATGCAGTCGGAGCGGCGTAGGCCGAGTGCCTCGCCCGGCCGCATGGCCGCGTAATAGAGGCATCCGAAGAAGGCCCGCAGCCGCCGACCGCTCGCCCGCTCGTAGCCACCCACGTAGGTGAGTGCGGTGAGCAGATCCCGAGCCTGCCGCGGGTTGACCACCACCCGGCGGTCGACTTCCTGCACCGCGCGCTTGCCTCGCTTGCGCCGGACGCGGCTCAGCGGGTTGGAGGTGAGGTGCTCCAGCTCCACCGCGAATTCCAACGCGTTGAAGACGACCGCCCGCCGACGCCGGTACGTCTGGGTGGCCGCGGGCTTGCCGTCCAGCCGCCGGCTCAGCCCGTCGATCAGCTCATGCACACGGGTGATCTCTTGCAGCTCGCCCACCGGAAGCGATGCCTTCTCGATCCACTTCACGGCAGAGGTAATCTCCTCCGGTCGTTCCCGCTCCCTACGCGGCACGGGCAGGACGTACGAGCGCAGTGCCCGACGCAACACCTCGGGAGCGGGCCGCCCCCGTCCCGGCTTGACCAGGACGGGAACGACCGTCGCCAAGGCATCCGTCATGCTGTCCCGCTGCTTGGCCGACGCCTCTGCCCAGCGGGCATCGACGTACTTGGTAGCCAGGTCGAGGAAGGACAGCGCCGCCTTGCCTCCGCGCAGGGAATCGGGCAGTCCGGTCACCGTGTCGAACGGCTCGCCCTTGTCGAGCGCCCGCACGAGCTTGGCCCGGAAGCGGTCGGCCAGTGCCTTGGTCTTGTGTGACTCGCTGAAGGGCTGTCCGTCGACCACCCAGCGCACGAGATAGGTCGGTTTCTTGGTGGTCTTGTTGACCGAGAGCTTCCACACGGAAGCCTTGTAGGACTTCACGACGCCGCCCCCTCCGCCCGCTCCTCCAACCAGTCGTTGAGCACGTCCCGCCGGACCCGAAGCTCACCGTTCGGCAGGCGGATGCAGGCCGGCGCGAGGCGCAGTTCCCGCCAGCGGTAGAAGGTGCGCCGGGAGATACCGCCCAGTTCGTCGAGCACCTGGCGCACGGTGAGCAACTCGGCCGCCTTCGCACGTGGGTCACGCGCCATGGGAAGCACCGCCCTCCCGCACCGAGGCGGCCAGGAGCGCGGCTTCCGGTGAGTAGCCACGGCCCGCGTAGCGCCACCGGCCGACCGTGACCGTCGGGAGGCCGTCCAGACCGAGGGAGGCCCGTTGCTGCTCCGCCCGGTGGTCGATTCGGGCCTGCCGGAGGGCGGTCAGCGTGGTCGAGTAGCGGCGGGACTTGGTGGAGAAGTGGCCGCCGTACCCGAGCATGTGCGCCCAGCGGCGCAGGCCGAACGGAGCAAACTCCGGTAAGCCTCCGAGCCACCAGCACGTGGCGATCATGCGGAGCACGTGTGCCCGCACCGGCAGCATGACCATGTCTCGCGCCTGATGGATACGGCCGTCCACCGCGCCGGCGGACTCCGCTCCTTTGGTGGCGTACTTGGCGATGTAGCCCGCCACGGTGGCCGGTGAAGCAGGCAGCTGCCCCGCGCCCCGCCGGTACGAGGTGACCGGGCGTACGTCGACCTGGGCACCGAAGCGCAGCGCCCGCGGACCGATGACACCCGCACCGGGGGCATTCAGCCGGACGCGTCCGACCACCGCCCGGACGGAGTCGACCAGGAGCGGGACGTTCGCCCAGTAGGGCGGATGCGAGTCGGGTCCGTCCGGGCCGTCGAGGCGGATCACGGCATGGAAGTGGACCAGGCCCCGCCGCTGATACTCGGCGACTTTCGCGTACGACAGTCGGGCGACTTCCCCGAACTCGGTACGGGTCAGCCCGGCCCGCCGTGCGACCTCCCGCCGCAGCTCCAGCCCGAACCGATGCCAGAGCCGACCGGCGAACGCGTGCCAGAGGACGGCCCCCGCGTAGTCGTAGCAGCGCGGGCAGAGCGGTTCGCCGAGACGAGGGTCATCCGCCGGGTGCCGCTCCCGGCATCCGGCCGGAATCCCGTGCGGGCAGTGGTCGCCTATCCGACGAGGCCGACAGGGCGGTACGCGTCCGTCACTCTCGCGGCGGGTGTGGACGGGACCGAACCCGGGGGCTGTGAGCGTGGCGAACACCCGCGGGTGACCACTCACCGCCTCCGGGACGTTCTTGCCCCCGACAAGACCGGCCCGGACGAGTTGGTACGTGTCCGCCCGGTACAGAGCCGAGCAGGCCGGGCAGACGGTCGCGCGCCGGTTGCCGCACGCGGTGAGCAGGCGGCCGCCGTAGACGTCCGAGCCGTAGGAGAGCAGGGCCGCGCCGGTCGTCGTGTCGTAGACGGTTGCCGCGCCGACCAGATGAATCGGGTTGGTGCAGCCGCCGAGGCGGACGATGTTCCGGCGCCAGGCCGCGAACTCCGGCTCCGACGCTCTGGCGACGAGAGCGGCAACGCTCCCCGGAAGGGCGGTGGTCATCGGCGACCAACCCCGCCGCCGAACGCCTGCCCCATCACGGCCGAGATCCCCTCCGGCCGAGTCTTGGCGCTGAAGCGGAGCGTCGGGTCCGTGAGCCAGACGGCGGCCGCGTGCGCGGGACACAGCCACTGCTCGGTTCCGTCGAGTTCGACGAGGACGATCTGTTCCCGTCCGGCGCAGGTCGAGACCTGCGCGTCGCGCTGCCTGAGGTCGCAGTCGAGCGGCGGGGATTTGCGCGAATGAGGCGCGGTGGACAAAGTGTGAGTGCTCCTTTCACTGCTCACGTGGCGGATGGAGTGGGTTCCTGACGGGGTCGGGTTTGGCGACTTCGCGCCCCGTCGGGAGCCCGTCGTACGGGCGATCACTGCCGTTCCTCGGGCGGAATCCCGATGACGCTGTACGAGATCGGGCCGAAGTCGCGGCGTGCGTCGAAGTAGCCCCGGCCGATGTCCTCCGCCGGCACGCCGAGCGGAGCGGCGACGAACTCCACACCGTCGCGGCGAGCGGCGGAGTCGGAGGCGTCGACCAGGACGGTGACGGACGCGTGACGCGGTACGACGACGGCCGGGTTGGCGGTCAGGAAGTCGACCAGCTCCCGCAGACCGGCCAGGAAGGCGGCGCGGTCACCGGAGCGGATGACGTAGTCGGACACAGCGAGTCCCTTTGTTGGGTCGTTGACGGGTCGTTTCAGAAGCGGAGTTGGCCGAGGAAGCCGTTCACGCCGTCGAGGAGGGCCTGAACGACGGGCGCTGCCACGGTCCGGGCGAGCAGGAAGCCGAAGGTTCCGCAGAGCAGCGCGTCGGCCCACCTGAGGTACCGGATGCGCAGGAGGAACCAGATCAGCAGGCCGAGCAGCAGCACGGCCGACATGGACACCAGCACGGCAGGCCCCTTTCACGGTTCGACGTGCAGTTCGGACAGGACGGGAGTCAGGTGCGCGTACTCCGCGGCGACGGCTTCCGCCTCCGCTTCCGTGATCAGGTGAGACCGGGCGCGTTCCCATCCGTCGCCGGAGGCGAGGACGGCGGTACCGGCCTGTTCCGGGGCAATGGCTTGGGCCGCTTTCAGCGCGTCGGGGTTGAGGTCGCCGAGCGCCATTTCGGCCGTACCGGGGTCGGCCACGCGGTGGCAGACTCGGCCGCCCAGCTGAGCCCGCAGTGCGGTGACGCCGGGCCCCAGATCGGAGCCGACGCGCTGGCCGGCGACTACGAGGAACACACCGAGTGCCGCGCCGAGCTGGGCCAGCCGGATCAGCGCCGTACCGGCCGCATGCGCTTCGTCCTTCTCGTTCCGGCTCGCGACGAGGAACAGTTCCGCGATCTCGTCGACGATCACGACGACGGGAACCGGGCGTTCTTTGTCTGGCAGGCCCCAGATGTTCCGGACGCGAGCCGTCCGGCAGAGGGTCATCCGGTCGAGGGTCAGGTCCACAAGTGCGGTCAGCAGCCGGACCGCTTGTTCACGGTTCGTCGCGAGGGCGGACAGCCGCGGTTCGTAGAGGGACAGTTCCATGCCGCCCTTGCAGTCGATGCCGACCAGGGCGACGGGCTGCGGGGCGAGGCCCGCCACGAGGGCGTTGATCAGGGTCGACTTGCCGGAGCGGGTGGCCCCGACGATCAGCCAGTGAGGGACGCGCCGCAGGTCGACCACCCACGCGGCCCCGGTCTCCAGGGCACCCACGGTCACCCGGAGCAGATGGCCAGGCCCTCGCTGCTTCGGCACCCGAGGATCGGCCAATGGGTCTGCCGCCGAGGCGACGATCCGTACGACCCCCGGCTTCCAGGAGGTCACCCGTACCGCGTGTACCTGCCAGTTCTCCGCCATGGCGGGCGCCGCCTTGACGAAGTGCTCCGGCACCTGGCCCGGCAGCAGCCGCACGAGCAGTACGAAGCCGCTGGTGGTCGGGCGTATGAGCCCCCTTCGGGGCACCCGCGGCTGCGGCGGAGGTGCCCCTTTGCCCACGAGCCCGGACACCACGGTCAGCGCCGGCCGACGGCTCACGGCGAGCCCGCAGCCGGCCATCAGGGGCCGCCAGGTGTGCACGACTCGGAAGGCCACGGCCGGGAAGCCGCATAACAGCCACCAGGCAACGGGATAGCGGCGGCGCAGGGCCGGGCCTGCCAGAAGCAGACCCGACGCCAGCACTGCGGCCACCACCAGAACCCAGCTCGGCCAGGTCTCACCGGCCGAAGCGGCGGAGGCCAGCTTCATCACTGACTGGCCCCCTTACCCGCAGGGGTGGCGGGAGCGTTCAGGGGCCGGATCTCCGCCGCGCGGAACGCGATCCCGTGCCGCCCCTCGTTCTCCCAGGGCGTGGCGACCAGGTCCCGCACGGCCACTGGCATGCCGAGCTGCACACCGGCCGGCTCACCGGCCACGCTCACGTTCACGACGTCGGCCGACGCGCCCGCCATCAGGCAGAGGCCGACCTGGTACACGGTCTTGCCGGTCTCACGGTCCACACGAAGCTGACCGGTCTCACGGTTGGCGACCCGCGGAGCCGGGGGAACGGCACAGATGATCCCCGTGAACTTCGCGGTGTCGATCGGAAGGCTTGCCACTGTTCGGATCTCCTTCATCCTCGGCACCCGCAGGCCCATCCTGCGGGTTGCTAGACCACCCGTAGTACGGGTGACGAAGACAAGACTGACCACCCGTAGTACGGGTTGTCAACCGACCTAGCGATAGGCGAAGCTGTCCATGAACTTGGGCACGCTGCCCAACCGGGACGAACAGCCGCACACACCACGGCCACGGAGGGTCGGCATGCCGCCGAAGAACACGCAGCCGAAGTACCGGCAGATCGCCGACTACCTGCGCGAAGGCATCCTGGACGGCACCTTCCCCGCTGGCCAACCGCTCCCGTCCGAGGATGCGCTGGCGAAACAGTTCGGCGTGACGCGCCCCACAGTCCGCCAGGGACTGAGCGAACTCCGGGCATCAGGTCTCGTCGAAGCCATCATGGGCCGCGGCACCTTCGCCCGCTCCCCGCACAGCCGCCCCAGCCACACGCGCCCGCGTGGCGTACGCCGCACCCCTGACGGCCGCTACGTCGAGGCGGACGGCATCCGCTGGACAGACGCCGAGCCACCGGTAGCCACCCGCACAGACGCCCCACTTGCCCTAGCGGACCTACTCCGCATCCCGCCAGGCGAGCCGGTGTTCACGTACGACGCGTTGCAGACCGCGGACCACGGCCGCCTTCGCCAGCTCCACCGGACGTACGTGCCGTTCTCGGCACTGATCGACACCAAGTACGAGGAGGAGGCCCCGCCGCCGGCGCCGGAGCTTTACACCGCGCTCGCCAACCTGGGCCACGAACTCCACTTCACGGAGTACGTCCGCACTCGCATGCCCCTGCCCGACCAGGCCCAAGCGCTACGCCTCGCCGATGGGGTCCCCTTGCTCCACATCATCCGCGTGACCCTCACCGAGTCAGACAAGCCCCTCGCCCTGGAGGAGTTCCACCTTCCAGGCGACGAGCTGGAGCTGTCGTTCCGGCTGTAGCACAGCCCGAGTTGGCTCAGACTTTCTCTACGTCATCAAGGCGGCTCGCTTCGCTCCCCGCGCGCGGCCCGGCCCCCGGCCGGGCCTGCGCTCCTGTCTCCGCCCCGCTCCAGCCCGGCCGGCGCCCGCGCCGCGCTCACAGCTTTGTCGCCTGCGCCAGATAGCTAGAGGACGCTCTGCTGACCCTGCTGTGGCTGGTCAAGTTGCTGCTCTCGCATGCGCTGCTCTGCGCGCAGCCCTTCTACGGTAGTGGCGTACAGTCCGAGATTTCCTTCCTCATCCGCCGCATGATATGGGGCGATGCCAAGTTCAAGGGCAGTGGTGTGCTGTTCGATGCTGTCGGCAGTCTGCTGAAGGTTGAAAGCCCTTTCACGAGGCTTGAAATAGCCAGTAGCAGCCGTGATGACCGTGACCGTCGCACCTAAACCGATAAGTACGCCCTTCGCCGGTTGGGGCGGATCATACCAGGCGGTTACCGCAGAAATCGCCGCCGAGCTAATGAACAGCATCCACTGCATCAACAAATGCAGACGGCGATAATGGCGTGATTCTCTACGTAAACGCAGAATCTCCCCAGGAATCCTTTCCTTATAGGATGCCTGTCGATCCATAACGGGAGGAATATGCCGCCTAGCTTCGAGGACATGACGCTCCTCGGCCAGGGCAAGCTTGAGTTTGAGTTGCCTAACTGGAGTCTTAGGGTCTTCCCAGGGGCTATCGCTTTGGAACTCAAGGACTAACTGGACCACCGAAGCGACTGCTAGAAAAAAGATAGCCGCAGCACATATACCATTGATCGCGGATGGCGTGTCTCCGCGCAGCCACACGAAAACCTTCAAGCCAGCCCACGTAATGACCGTAATGAACAGAGTGACTGGCGTTGCATATAGACCGAAAACTTGCAATCGCCGATTTTTGATGCGCTGCAAGAGGTCAGCAATTTCACGGCGGTGTTCGATTAGCAGCTCAGTAGTGCCAGAGCTCTGCATCCCTGCCATTACTCGCAGCCCCCAGGTTTATTGCGCTTGAGTTTCACAGATCTTTAATACGAGATTTAGGGTTTATCTAGGAAGCCTGCACGATCGTCGAGAACCCTCCTAGCCTCCTCTTCAAACTCCTCCACGGCAAGATGGAGTGCCAGACGGCCATCTCGGTGCACTACCCCGAGCGCCCCCTTCTATTAGATTCTCCGATGTCAGCCGCATGTTGTTCCACGCCCGCGAAGGTACGCGATATCCAAGCCTGCGACGCTATGAGCAATTCCCGCGCCATTTTGCTTAGAAATTCCGGCCCTTCCATAGCTGCGATAGATCGGGTTCGCATCATGTTTTCATTCAGCTCATTCATCCGCTGTATCGCATGCGCATCAACTGCCGGCCCTCCATTCACCCAGCTTTCGTGAAAAGCGGCCGCATTAGTAAGTGCCTCTTGAACTGCAGCCAAAAAAGCGACATAGGCGTCTCTACGTACCTGACGACGCCATTGCTCATGCCCAGACCGTGCCTGCGCGCGACTCGTTATGACTGCTGTGCCAAGCGCGCCGCCAGCACCGATTGCCGCACCCAGTAGGCCCGCAATGGCGCCCACAAGCGCCACACCCCCCGCATCCATACCCCCTATTCTGACTCGAAGTTCTATGGCCGCGCACCCAAGTCGACGCACGGCAGGTGTGTGGTCGAGTCGGGTCAGCCGAGCAGCTGCCCTACATCGCCTCAGCTTCCCAAGCTGTTGGCACCCGCTGTCGCCACACGCCGACCGTTGGATCTCCTGTGCTCATGCGAACCTCGGCAGCGTGGTTGAGGTCGGTGGGGGTGCAGCAGACGCACGCGCGCCTGGTCGGACGGCTAACCCGCCGTCGGGGCTGACTGTCGTCGGCTGAGGTCCAGACCCGCGCCGTGCGGACCTTGGGTTGCCGGCAAGCTTGGGCCGGGAAGGCGAGGGGCGGGCATGTCAAGGCCGTCTCCGACAGCTGACACCACCGTCTGACACCAACAAGCCTGGACAGCCGCGATCAGCGACGCGCTTCGGTGGACGTTCCTCCTGGGAGCACGGCCGGTTGGTCGAGGTCGGGGTGCGGTGTGATCGACCTGATATGGATGAGGCCGGACCACAAGCCTTGTGCACAAACGACCTTGGCGCTCCGAACTCTGTACTACACCGGAACTCGCTCCAAGAAACGGATCACCCTGGCCCATCCGGCCACGAGGATTGCGGCAGCGACTGCAATACCCGTCCACATCCAGGGCCTGACATCTTCAGGCACTCCGAGGCTCGGCCACAGTGCGTTGGCGACCACTACGGCGCCCATCGCAGCTCCGATCGCCAGCACCATGTGGAGCGACTCACGAAGTCCGCTGCGCGCCCTTGAGATTGGTTCCACCCCTTCCAGAGCGCTGTCAGGTAGGAGAGCTGCCACACGTCCTTCCGCGTAACGCTCCCCTATTGTGACCAAGCCCGCAGCGAGATCCTTGAGCGCCTTTTCTGGTTCCTGGTCGAGAAGATTAAGCTCTTGTCGGAGCGCACCAGCGACAAGCGCAGCATGATGCTTTGCTGCCGCTCGTCGAGGGGAGCGAGCGGGGATGGTACCGGAGAACCTGTGTGCCCTGAGTATCTGCCGCTCAACGCGCCGACATGCCTTGTCGACGCCATAAAGCGCCACCGCCCGTACTCCTGTTGGCTGCTGAACGGCTTGCGCGATCACTCTTACGGCGGCGGCAGCTCGCACGGTGAGCAGGTAGCGACGAATTTCTACCCATAGCCGCCACACTGTCCACAGCACGGCGCCGAAGATCCATTTGTTGCCAATTTCATGAAATGCGCTCTGCGCCCATTTCACGGCTGTCGGCGGTAGTTCTAAGCGCAAGCTGGCAACAACGTTGCGTGTACGATCTAGAACAAACTCCGCCACACGAGGGGCAATGAGCATCACCAACATGCCCTGCCAATAAGCAGTGACCGGGAATTTGTCCCGGGCTTTGCGGTCCGCCTGCAACATACTGCGTGTCTGGGTAAGTTCGCGGTCTGACATCCCTAACACAGCGACAGCGGTATCCAGTTTCCGCACGGGCTTGTTTAGGGCCTTCCGCCGCCGGAACCTGCGGCGAGCCTGCGCTCGTGTGTACCACCCTCCCCCGAACCTTGCTACTCGGCTTCCTGCCCGTCTGACCCCGTTTCCCTGCATGCCACCCATGATGCAGACAAGATGGAAGGTGCCGCGCGCACTTTCAACCTCGCGGGAGTTGCGATCCACACGGGCGGTCACACGCGGACCCCGGAGCTCGCCTAGCCCCCTCATGGCAGGCTCGTGGCGAACCATCTCGGCGAGGAGCAGCGCGGCCCAGCCGTCGATCTGGCAGTTCGAGCCGCAACTCCCGCCGGACATGGAGCACGCTACTCACTCGTGCCAGATGCGTGCCAGATCTGGCAGGGAACCACGGGGAACAGCGGGCAACAGATCAGCGGGAACCCGGGCTCTGTCCGCACTCCGCCGCAGTTCAGCAGCCCAACCAATCCTAGATCACCTGAGCTTCCCAAGCTGAGGGCTTCGGCCGCCGTCACGGGCCGGCCGTAGCCACTTGCTCTGCTCGACGAAAGACCCCGATAGCGTGGCTGGGGCCAGTGGGGGTGCAGCGAGGCACACGCGTGCGTGGTCGGTCGGCGCACCCGCCGTCGTGGCTGACTGTCGTCGGCTGAGCTTCGTGCCACTGCCGTGCCAGATGCAGGGGTCAGCCACGGTCAACAGGGGTGTCTGGCGGTCGAGTTTCCGGCAGCCTGACGAGGTATCGAAGCCCCAGCTCAGCGGCACGATGCCCCCGCCTCTCTCCTAAAGCGGGTGTCGAGGCCGACGTCATTCCTTGCGGTGCTGAGCGAACACCTGCTGCTGCTCTTCCCGCCAGCTCCAGTTGGCAGGCCGGGAGAAGGGCAGGCTTCGGGCAAGGGCGGAGAACTGATCGGACGGTTCCCGGCTGGCCTTGTTCACCACGATCGCCGAGAGCATCGGTGCTCGTCCGTCTTCGTTGCGGTTGAAACAGACATCCTTGAGTAGGTAGGTCATGACTCCGCGGTGAGGCGGGATGGAGTCGAAGCCCTGTGCCTTTAACTCGGCGCTCAGCTCCCCGTATGTAATGGTCTGCCCCTGTCGGGCCCGCTTCCGCAGGATCTCCACGGCCGCGTCGACCGCTGCCGGGTACTCCGGGTCCTTGATCCTCATTTGCCCCTCCCCCATCGCACGAACACTGCCCAGCCTGCGCATCGTAGCGACCAGGCACAGCCCCGCACTGCTAGAAGCGGACGAAGAGGTCGTACCAGAACCGTGCCAGATCGTGCAGGGGACCACGGGAAATGGCGGGGGACCAGGGCGCCAGCCAGTCAGGCTCCAGGGCCGCTTCGCTGCATGTCAGCTCGGCAGCCACTCGTAGACAATGCAAGCTTCCAAAGCTGATGTCACCCAACGGCCTGCCGCTTCGTCCGGGCTGCGGCGCTGGGGCGCCGGTCCCGGCCGAGCGGCAGGCTAGCTGCGCACCACGTGCGCTGGGACGCAGCAAAGAGCCCCGTACGGCAGCGCGGGGGACGATGCCGTACGGGGCCAGGCCAACTGGTTGCGGGAGCAGCCTCAGACCGCGACCAGCCAGCTTCTGTGGGACGGTTCAGGCCGCTGATGCCTCTCGCCCAGTGGCTGGAGACGTTGCAGCCGCCGCGCCGTGCAGCTCCGTCTCGAGTCCTGCCGTGATCAGCTTCGCCAGCAGCTCGGCCGCTTCAGGGCGGACGGTCCCGAGCTGCACCAGTCCGTCGCCGAATACGTTCACGTCGGCGAGCAGGCCCGGGAAGTCGGAGTCCAGTCCGAGCAGCACGAGCTGTTTGGCCAGAGTGCCGGCGCTTCGACGTGCGCGGTTCCAGCCTCGGACGTAGGGCACGCCGGGGACCAGGTCCTCCGCCCGTTTGGCAACTACTCCTCGCCGGTCAGTCATGGCTTCACGTCCTTCCCTGTTGTTCTTCGACGGTGGTCGGCGAGCGTTCGTCGTCGGAGTGATCTCGGCCGAACCCGCTTGCCAGGGCGAGGCGCAAGAGTTCCGCGAGGCGCTCGGCCGTGTCGGGGGACACGCGGCCCAGTTCGACAAGGCCATGGCCGAAGGCGTTCAGATCTGCGCGCAGGTAGGGGAAGTCCTTCTCCAGGCCTGCGCGTACGAGGGCGTCCCGCAATGCGGTGGTCGCGTTGCGGGCCGCGTACCACCCGTCGCTGTCGAGCGGGGACCACGTGGCAGCATCGCGTCCGTAGGTCGACTCACCCTGCATCCGGAGTCGTCTCCTCGGGAAGGGCAGCGACCGCCGCGTACGGGGTCGGGTACTGCTCGTCGAAGCGGTCGATCCTGGCCAGGAGCTCAGCGGAGGCGACCAGCGCGGTCGCCAGGGCGACCGGACGCAGCGGGTTGGCCTCCGGCCGGCGCGTCGGTGCGCGAAGCCACTGGTAGCGGTCGCCGGACAGCGGGATAGGGCCGGGAACGACGACGGCGGAGCCCTCGCCCAGGTATCGGTACGGTGGTGGGGATGACGTCTCACGGCCGAGGTAGAACGTGAAGGTCTCGTGGCTCTGGGAGCCGAGGAAGAACCCGACTCGCTGCGCCTTGCGGTCGACGACCGACGGCCCGAACGGCATCCCGCTTCGCTGAAGCCGATCGAACATCTCCATGCCGAGACGCTGTTCCACGCTCATCACGTCGAAGAAGCGGCCGGTAGGCAGCATGCAGGGCCGTCGCGGGTCATCCGCCCAGACCTGCTGGCACTCCCGCGGGTCGTCCGCCGCAGCAGACAGCCATTCCATGCCCCGCCTGGTCATCCTCTGCACGTCGTCTCACCCTCAGTCGGACTACGGTGCGGCCACGGTGCCGCCGTGGATCCAGACTCATGGCAGGGCACCCGACCAGGGCAGATGACGAGAGGTGACGGGGGATGACGCGTCAGCGCGTGTCACGTCATCCCCCGTCACCCGTTACGTGTGGACGATCTCCGATTACCGCCTGCAAGAAGCAACGACCAGCGCGTACATTCGGTCGAGCAACCCAAGTTGCCGCACCGGCGTACACGCAGGGAGTGAAGGGCCGCGTCTTCATGAAGCCGATCAGTGTCCGCTTACGTGAAGCCCGCACCAGCCGAGGCTGGAGTCAGCCGCGGTTGGTGAGGGAGTTACGCCAGGCAGCCGCCCGGCGTGGACATCAGCTCCCGTCGGACGCCAGCGTGAAGCGACGTATCGCGAGTTGGGAGAACGGCCACAGCACGCCCGACGACTTCTATGGTCCGCTTCTGTGTGACGCCTTCGCCATGAGTGCGGCGGAACTCGGTCTGAGGGACGGAGAGCTGAACGAAGCCCCCGTGCTCGACGCCGCGTATCCCGCCAGTCCCGATGACGCCATTCAGGCGGTCGGCCAGTTATGGCGTGCGGATCTCAACCACTACGACCCGCTGCTCGCGTCGGAGCCGTCCGAGCCTGCGTGGAACGAGGCGTCTCTTCGGTGGCTGGTCGCGCCCGAACCAGGCATCCCCCGGACGCATACCGAGGGGGTTCGTGTCGGTCTCGGCGATGTGGCAGCCGTCAAGACCACGGCGGACATGTTCGCCCAGCTCGACGACCAGTTCGGTGGGGACCACGCGCGTCACTCGGTCATCCAGTACCTCAACAACGATGTGGCCCCACTGCTGCGAGGCCGATACACCGAGCAGGTGGGCCGGGCCCTCTTTTCCACCGTGGCAGAAGCAACCCTCCTTGCCGGTTGGATGTCCTACGACGCCTGTCACCACGGGCTCGCCCAAAGGTATTTCCTCCAGGCCCTCCGCCTCGCCCAGGACGCCAACGACCGCCGGCTCGCCGGCAGCATCCTTTCCGCGATGAGCCATCAAGCGACTTTCTTGGGTCGGTACACCCAGGCCGCGACTCTTGCCCGTGCAGCGCTCATGGGCATTTCCCCGGTGGCCACGCCGACGTTGCGGGCTCAGTTCCATGCCATGGAGGCCCGCGCGCTCGCTCGCACCGGGGATGTCGCCGGCTGCGAGGCCGCCCTGGGAGCGGCGACCAGAGCGCTCGAAAGCCGGAACAGCGAAGACGAGCCGGAGTGGATCAGCTACTTCGACGAAACCGAGCTCGCCGCCGAAGCCGCCCACTGCTTCCGGGACGTCAACAGCGCTCGTAAGGCGGTGGCCTACGCCGAGAACGCCATGAGCGGTAGCCACGTACGGAGTGACTTCTTCGCGACGATGGTCCTCGCCGATGCGCACCTGCGTGCGGGTGATGCCGATGAGGCCTGCCGCGTGGCTCTCGACGCGCTGGATCTCGGCGAACAGCTCAAGTCCGCACGATGCATCAGCTATCTCGCCGAGTTCCGCCACAACCTCAGTGCCGCCGGCCACAGCACCGCAGCCCGCGGGCTTGAGGAGGAAGCGCGAGAGCACAGGCTGTGGATCGCTGCGGGGGTGTAGCACCAGCCAGGCTCACCGGCTGAAGCAGGCAAGGACCACGGAGCGTGCCCGTGCGGCAGTGAGTGGCACCGGCAGCCCTTAGAACGCACTCCACGAGGCGCGCCCCTCGCCCGTTCGTAGAGACCGCACCCGCCGGGCGAACTCCGCGGCGGAACGCTCGCTCGTGCCCACTTGGTGGCCGAGCCAGGCCACCATCATCAGCTCCCGCAGGTCGGCCAGCGTCTCGTATCCGGGCCAGTTCATGAGGTCGAAGCCGTACCGGTGGACGAACTCCGCGTACTCCGCCTTGGTGTGCCAGCCGTACCGGTCGTAGTAGAGCGCGGTCAGGATCAGATCCCACTCTCGCGGGGCGAGGGCGAACCCGTCGAGGTCGATGAGGACCGCATGACCGTCCCGGTGGCGAAGGACGTTCCCGATGTTGGCGTCCCCGTGGATCAGGCCGAAGGGCAACACAAAATCCAGCCGGTCGTACTCCTTGGCCAGCTTGGCCGCCCGTTCCTCCAGGAAGGACCGGTCCTCGGCGGAGACGGCATCCAGGCCGTCCAACGAGGCCGACAGCTTCGCCAGCGGGTCGAAGTACGGAAGGCCCAGCGTCTCGGGCTCCTCCAGCCAGTGGAAGCGGCGGAGCAAGTCCGCCAGTTCACCGACCGTCGCGTACTCCTCGTGCTCTTGGACGCTCTCCCAGAAGGTCACCACCAGGCCGCGCACGACGATGGGCTGGGTGACGCCGGCCAGTACGCGCGTGGCCGGGAAGTCCACCGTCTCCAGCCACCGGGCGACGCCCACGGCACGTTCCATCTCGGACAGAACGGCGGGGTCACGTGCGACGCGGACGATGATCGGTAAGGAGGCCAGGCGGTACACCGCGTTGGATCCCAGGCGCAGCAGCTCTGCCCCGGTCGAGTCCAGGCCGGCCGTCTCGCACGCCTCCCGCAGGACGACTGCCACGCCCTCCGCCGTGAACGCCGTACCGTCGTCGTGCGCTTCGCCGCCCGTGCCCGAGATCATGCCTCCGACGATACGGCGCGGCCCCACCCCCGGACAGGGCTCTCACGTAATAGGGGCGTGATGATCTTGGTTGTGGCCCGGCTCATGCACCACTCACCCGCAGGTCAGGGTCCCCTCGACCACTCGCTCTCCCCTGGCCTCCGGAGCCGTGTGCGCAGGTTCGAATCCTGCCGGGGGCACCTTGCATGAGGTGCCCAAGACCCCGCCATCAGCGGCTTCGCTGAGGACGGGGTCTTCGCGTATGTGCAGGCGGGTGCCGCCCAGGCGTCACGCTCATTACCATCCGAAGCGGCTTCCCGGACGGCCCGGATCAACGAGGAGCCGCGTTCGCCGGCGAGCGCCCGGACATCCGCCGCACACCCGTGGACCGGCTTCCATCGGACCGCGCAGCAACCACGGTCTTCGGCCCGCACCTCTTTTCGGGAACGCCGTACACAGGCGGGGACGGGATATCCGAGGCAGGATTGGTGGTGTGAGTGAGCGTGCCGGTAAGTACTGGATCACTATGCCGCGCAACATCGCCGAAGCCGCCAAGGCCCGCAGCGGCCCCTCTGGGCTTCCCGCCTACGTAGCCGCGGCTGTTGCCCGCCAGATCGAGCGGGACAACCTCAACGGATTCATCCAGGTCGCCGAGGCCGAGCACGGTCCCGTGACGGACGAGGAGATCCAGTCCTTGCACGACCAGCTCCACCAGGCACGTCACGAGTGGACACAGGGCGGGGCGAACGGCGTGTGACCGGCTCCCCCGCCATCCCTGCGGCAGCCTCGTCCTCGGCAGCGAAGGGCTGGTCAAGGGCGTCTTACGCGACCGTACGGTCACCGGCTGGCTCAGCCTGGCCCGTGCCGATGACCTGTGCGTGATCGCCTCGGCGGCCACACTCGTGGAAGTGGTCTCTCCTCGCATCAACCTCCCGGCCCTGAAGTGGACGCTCTCCGGCATTGGCCGCGCTGTCGTCTGCGGCGATGACATCACAGTCGCTCCGGTCGAACCTGATGGTCCGGAGGTGCGGATCCTGAGCCCCTGAGGGGCTCGGGATTGGACGTCCGTCGGGTGGGATAAGTGAGGGTGCCGCCCGGCACAGTGGGCCGGTGGGCGCCTGTTCGTGACAGGCCGACGCGGCCATCGTCGGCCCTGTCCGGCCGCGGGTGCGGGCAGCGGCCGCTCCGCGCGGGTCACAGGCCCCGTTCGTCCATCAGTCGCAGCAGGTTTCGCTTGCGCCTCTGGAGTGTGCGCAGGGCGGTGATGCACGTGGTGAACTCGTGCGGTGTGTTCAGGTGGTGG
Source organism: Streptomyces sp. NPDC059895 (assembly GCF_042731035.1). Lineage (NCBI taxonomy): Bacteria > Bacillati > Actinomycetota > Actinomycetes > Kitasatosporales > Streptomycetaceae > Streptomyces > Streptomyces sp. NPDC059895. Next base: position 38,521 of record NZ_JBHWKO010000018.1, on the reverse strand, counting down.
TGGCAGTCGCGGATGTTCAGGAGCAGGCTGACGAGTTGTTCGTAGACCGCGTTGCCGGTCTGCCGAGTGAGCGGTTCGGCCAGGCGTAGGTAGATGTCGAGCGCGTCGGCGGGGCGGTCGATGCGGGACTGGTCGGCGAGGGTGCGCCATTGGCGCTCGTGGGCGCCGGTTTCGGTGGCGGCTCGCCAGGCTGCGTCGATGTCGCCGTCGTCGAGCAGCGCGTCGACCAGGACAGGGCCGTCGTGCCGGTTTCCCTGCCGCCGGTTCGCTTCTGTGCGGAGGAGGGCACGTGCCTCCTCCCGCTCGGTCTGCCAGCAGTCGGCGGCCTGGGCGGCGGCGCGCAGTTGCCGGTAGGTGAGCAGGGTGCGGCGGGCGCCGAAGTGGCCGCGGCGCAGGGCTACGGCTTCGGGGAGCCGGTCCGCCTGCGCGTAGCGGTCGGAGAGGTAGTCGATGAGGGCGGTGTCGACGGTGGCGAGGTCCTCGGTGTCCCTGATGCCGCGTTCCGCCCAGCGCAGGGCCTCGTCGGGGCGCCCCGCACCGTCCAGTTCCCGGGCGATGACCAGGTGGGTGTGGCCGTTCGGTGCGAGGTCGGCCGCGTGCACGGCGATCACGGCGTCGACATCGCCTCCCGCCTTGGCCACGCGCTCCATCAGGTACTTCTCGGCCCAGCCGGTGCGGTTGCCCCGCCACGCCTCGACCGCCAGTTTCCGCAGGGCCGTCAGCCCCGGTTCGCCGAGGACGTCCTCGTAGTCGAGCGGATCGATGTCGGTGAGGTCGCCGGCGTCACTGAGTACGTGGCCGGCCAGCCAGCGCGCGAGTTCCTCCGGGTCGGGGCGCGCCGCACGGCATGCGTCGTGGTGGACGTCGGCGAGGTCGGCTCCGATCTGGCCGAGCCGTCCGTCGGAGTCGTCGACGCTCTCCACCACCTTGGCCAGCAGCAGCATCGCCTCCCGCGCCAGGACCATGGCCTCGGCGGCCCGGCCCGAGCCGGCCAGTGCCCTGAGCGCGGACAGGGCCTGCCCGGCCTGGTCGGCGTAGGCGCGGGCGTCGGCGTACTCGACGTAGCCGTACCGTGCGAACGGACCGATGTCCAGCAGCTCACGGACGCGGGCCCGGACCGCGGGCAGGTCCCCTCGGGCGTTCGCGGCCCGCAGTTCCAGGCGGCGGCGCAGTTGGCGGTCCTCGGCGATCTGATCCCGTACGAGGGCGAGCAGTTCCTCCCTCGACAGGCCGGACAGCCAAGCGTCGAGGCCCTGTACACGTTCCCGGGCCGCCTTCCGCTGCCTCGGCAGGCTCTCCCCCTGGGCGAGCACGGTCAGGCCGAGCGCGACCAGGTGCTTGCAGAAGTTGCCCTCCAGGCCGTACGGGCAGTCGCACTCGCCGGCCGGGCTCCCGGGCCCGTCCAGGACCAGCTCCACCTCGTACCGTTCCGTGCCGTGGACGGTCGCGGTGACCCGGGCGTCATCGACTTCGACCCCGGACACCGCGTCGAGGTATCCGAGCCCGCGCTCGAAGGAACGGGCACCGGCCAGCGCCCTGAGGTTCGCCTCCGTAAGACCGTCCACGACACTCCCCCACCCGGACTCCGGCCCTGCTCGTACGGCCGTCAGCTTACGTCCGCCCGCCGGCCCGGTCCGGCGATCCGCTGGGGCGCCGCACCGGCCACCGAGGGTGTGCTTGGCTGCGGTACGGCGTGGCGGCGCTGGGTCGGGAGGGCGAGGGTCGGGTTGGTGACGGCCCAGGCCGCGCCCTTGCAGATCAGCTCCTTGTAGAGGGCGGCGAGCCGGCCGGTCAGGGCCGCTTCGACGGCTCGGTCGTCGGCGGTGACGTACTGGATCAGGCCTTCCTTGCGGCCCAGCGAGATGCACTGGTTGAAGTAGCGGAGCGGCACGTTCGGGAGCTTGCCGCCGGTCAGGCGGGCCGCGATGGCGTCGGCGGCCTGCCAGGCGGTGGGGACGCCCGAGGCGCACGACATGCGCAGGGGCTTGTCGCCGGCGCCCGTCGCCAGGGCCGCGTCGCCGATGGCGTACACGTCCGGGTGTGAGACCGAGCGCATGGTGTCGTCGACCACGATCTGGCCTGTTCCGGTGGTCTTGAGGGTGGTGGCCTGCGCGATCGGGTGGGCCGCGAAGCCCGTCGTCCAGACCGTGACGGCGGCCGGGACGGGCGTGCCGTCGGCGGTGGTGATGTGGTCGGCCCCGACGGTGGTGACGGCGGTGTGCTCGTGCACGGTGACGCCGAGCTTGTCGAGGACCTTCCGCAGGTGCCGGCGGCCCTTGGCGGAGAGCCAGTCGCCGAGGCCGCCGCGGGCGGCGAGGGCGACGTCGAGGTCCGGGCGGGCCTCGGCGATCTCGGTCGCGGCCTCCAGACCGGTGAGGCCGCCGCCGACCACGACCACGGGCTGTCCGGCGTCCAGGCCGGCCAGGCGCTCGCGCAGCCGCAGCGCTCCGGGGCGACTGGCGATCTCGTGAGCGTGCTCGGCGGTGCCGGGGACGCCCTGGTCGTTCCAGCCGCTGCCGAGGGCGTACACGAGGGTGTCGTACGTCAGCTGCTCGGTGCCGGTCGTGGTGTGGACGGTGACGGTCTTGCCGTCGACGTCCACGCCGGCGACCTTCGCGAGCCTCAGTTCGACGCCGGTGCCCGCGAACATCTCGCTGAAGGGCCGGGGCCTGAGGTCCTGGCCGACCGCGAGCTGGTGCATCCGTACGCGCTCGACGAAGTCGGGCTCGGCGTTGACGAGGGTGATGGCGACGTCGTCGCGGTGCAGCCGCCTGGCGAGGCGGCCGGCGGCGATGGCTCCCGTGTATCCGGCTCCGAGGACGACGATGCGGTGCTGCATGTCCGTACTCCTGTCTTGGGCGGGTCCGCCGGCGGGTTCGCCACTGGCGGGTTCGCCTCTTGAACCGGGCGGCCTCCCGTTTCCTGACAGCAGTGGAGTGTGAAGCACATCACAAGCAGTCTGCGGTGCCTCGCAGCGCCCCGCGGTGCCTCACAGCGCCCCGCGGTGCCTCAAGCGCCTTTCAGTGCCTCACAGTGCCTCGCGGCGTGGTCAGAAGGTGACCACCAGGGGTTCGCCGTGGTCGGTGGCCGACCACCGCCGGGTCGCGCGTTCGAGCTTGTCGGGGTTGACCTGGTTGCGGAACGCGGCGATGCCCTCGGCGGTGATCTCCAGGCACATGACGCCGATGACGCGGCCGTCGACGACCGCCACGAGCGCGGGGCCGCCGTTGGCGGTCGTGGTGTGGATCTCGGGTGAGCCGCCGACCAGGGCGCGCTTGGCCTTGCCGGGTGTGAACAGGCCCCGCATGAACTTCGCGACCGCCAGAGCGCCCTCGAACGCCTTGGCGCGGGCGGGGACCTTCCCGCCGCCGTCGCCGATCGAGATGGCGTCCTGGGTGAGCAGTTGCACGAGGGGCTCGGTCCGGCCGCTGGTGGCGGCCGCGAGGAACTCCTCGACGATCCGCCGGGCGGTGGCCTCGTCGGTCTCGGTGCGGGTCCTGCCGTCCGCGACGTGCTTCTTGGCGCGGTGGAAGATCTGCTGGCTGGCGGCCTCGGTGACGCCGAGGATCTCGGCGATCTCCCGGTGCGGATAGTCGAAGGCCTCCCGCAGCACGTACACCGCTCGCTCGTTGGGCGTCAGCCGCTCCAGGAGAGCGAGGACCGCGTACGAGACCGATTCGCGCTGCTCGGCGGTGTCGGCCGGGCCGAGCATCGGGTCTCCGGCGAGCAGCGGTTCGGGGAGCCATTGGCCGACGTAGGTCTCGCGCCGCGCGCGGGCCGAGGTGAGCTGGTTGAGGCACAGGTTGGTGAGAACCTTCGTCAGCCAGGCCTCGGGGACCTCGATGTGGTCGACGTCGGCGGCCTGCCAGCGCAGGAACGTGTCCTGCACGGCGTCCTCGGCCTCGCTCGCGGAGCCGAGGAGGCGGTAGGCGATGGCCTCCAGGCGGGGCCTTGACGTCTCGAAGCGGTCCACGTCGTTCATGGTCAGGGCCATGGCCCGGATCCTAGCCCTCGCGGCCCTCGCGCGTGCGGCGGCCGCCGCACCTCGTGACCTCGTGACCTCGTGACCTCGCGACCTCGCGACCTCGCGACCTCGCGACCCGCGGCTTCTGACCCCGGCTGTGTGGACCGGGGCGTAGCAGCCAGGCCGCCGGTGCGGTGCCGGACAGCATGACGGTGCCGGAGACGGGCAGGCACAGCCGGAGTCCGTCCAGGAGGGACTCGGAGAGGGCGTGCGGGGCGGTGTCGGTGTCGCGGCCCTCGGCCCCGGGCCGCCTCGTTCCGTGATGCCATGGCCATCGGTCGGGTGGGCGGGGCGCGGGATTCGTGAGACGCGCCGTTCCGGTTCGCCCGGATACGCCCATAAGACAGGTGTGATGTGGTTATGCACACTCACACGCGGCGTACCCTGCTCGGTGCCTCGATCGCGGCTGTCGGATCGGGAGCCCTGACCTCGTGTTCCGGTTCCGGCTCGCGTCCGGGGGCCGAGCATCGGCCGGAGTCCGGGACGAGCGCGGGTGCGGGGCCCGGCCCTCGCTCGGCGTCCGGATCGCCTTCGGGGCTCGGCCCCCACTCGGCGGGCAGGACCGACGGTCACGGTGGTGGCGGCTTCGTGCCCAAGGGCCCCGAGGGATACGTGAACCCGTCCGACCCCGAGGTCGTCGCCGCCGAGGAGGCGCGCGGGAAGGGGCCCGTGCGCAAGTTCAGGCTGACCGCCACCGAGACCTCCCTCGACCTGGGCGGACGGACCGTCAGATCATGGGCGTACGGCGACACGCTGCCGGGCAAGGAGGTGCGGGTGTCGACGGGCGACATCCTCGAGATGACGCTCGCCAACCACCTGCCGGAGGCGACGACCCTCCACTCGCACGGCATCCGCCTGCGCTGCGACATGGACGGCGTCCCCGGCCTCACCCAGCACTCCATCAGGCCCGGCGCCGACTTCACCTACCGCTTCGCCGTGGCACACCCGGGCACCTACTGGCTGCACTCGCACTCGGGGATGCAGCTCGACCGCGGTCTGTACGCCCCGCTGATCGTCGAGGATCCCAAGGAGCCGCTGTCGTACGACAAGGAGTGGGTCGTCGTGCTGGACGACTGGGTGGACGGTGTGGACGGATCCACTCCGGACGGCGTGCTCACACAGCTGAGCAAGGGCCGGCGCGCGCCCATGGACATGGGCGAGGACGACCTGCACACGGGGTCCGGACACGGCGGGCCCTCCGGCACCGACCGGCCGGGAGGCGGAAAGGCCACCGGCCCCTCCCGCGTCCTGCACGGGGTGCGGAGCAGCATGCTGAAGAGTGAGGGCGGTCATGTCGACTACCCGTACTACCTGGCCAACGGCCGGCTGTCGCGGGCGCCCTCGGTGTTCCGGGCGCGGCCCGGGGACCGGGTCCGGATCCGGCTGATCAACGCCGGGGGCGACACGCCGTTCCGGGTCGCGCTCGGCGGCCACCGCATGACCGTGACCCACACCGACGGCTACCCCGTCGAGCACACCCGGACGGACGCGCTGATCCTGGGCATGGGCGAACGCTACGACGTGCTGGTCACCGTCAAGGACGGCGTGTTCCCGCTGGTCGCCCTCGCCGAGGGGAAGAAGGGGCGGGCCCTGGCGGTCCTGCGGACGAGCGGCGGGAAACTGCCCAAGCCCTCCGTGCGTCCCCGGGAACTCGACGGCCAGGTCGTGCCGGCGAGACGGATGGTGCCCGACGAGTCCGTGGCCTTCCACGACCGTGCCCCGGACCGCGAACTGCGCTTCCGGATGACCGGCACCATGGACAAGTTCAACTGGTCCTTCGACCACCGGCCCTACTCCGTCGAACAGCGCTACCCGGTCGAGGAAGGGGAACGGGTCCGCGTGACCCTCGTCAACGCCACCGACATGTGGCACCCCATGCACCTGCACGGCCACACCTTCGCCCTCGCCGGCATCGACTCGGCCGGAGCCCGCAAGGACACCGCGCTGGTGCTGCCGCACCGCAAACTCGTCATCGACTTCTACGCCGACAACCCGGGTCTGTGGATGCTCCACTGCCACAACCAGTACCACGCCGAGTCCGGCATGATGACCATCCTCGGCTACCGGAAGTGACCAGCGGGCAAGCGGGCGAGCAGGCAAGCGGGCAAGCGGGCAGGTGACCTCGTGACCACGGCCGTCAGCGGGGGCCGCGTGCCCGCTCGGTCGTGCTGTCGCGGACGCGGAGGTCCGCCGGGACGACCGTCAGCGGGGGCGGCGGCGTCTCCGGCGCGTCGATGCGGTTCAGCAGGACGCGGAGGGAGCGGGTGCCGATGTCCGAGAAGTCCGTACGGACCGTGGTCAGGGGCGGAAGGAAGTGGGCGGCCTCCGGGATGTCGTCGTGGCCGACCACGCTGACGTCGCCGGGGACGCGGCGGCCCGCCTCGCGCAGGGCCCGCAGGACCCCCAGGGCCATCTGGTCGTTCGCCACGAATACGGCGGTGACCTGGGGGTTCTTCGCCAGCTCGCGTCCCCGTTCGTAGCCGGAGTCGGCGCTCCAGTCGCCGGTGAGAGGGGCGGGAACCTCGGCCCCGTACGCCTTCAGGGTGGCCCGCCAGCCGTCCGCCCGGCGGTCCGCCGACGTCCAGCCGGACGGGCCCGCCACATGGTGGACCGTGGCGTGGCCGAGGGCGAGGAGGTGTCCGGTCGCCTTGCGGGCGCCGGAGACGGCGTCCGAGGTGACCACGGGAGTGCCGTCGCCGAGGTCGTTGTCCAGGACGACGAGCGGGGTGTCCAGACGGGCCTCGGCCAGCCCCCTCGCCACCCACAGCTGCGGCGCGATCGCGATCACGCCGTCCGCGCCCTCCGCCGACAGACGGTCCGCCGCCCGGACGACCGTGTCGCGGTCGGCCGTGTCCAGGGCGATCGAACTGACCAGGTAACCGGCCGCCTGCGCCGCCGTGTTGATCGCCGTCAGGGTCGAGGCAGGGCCGTACCGGGCCGCGTCGAAGGAGATCACGCCGAGCATCCGGGTGCGGCCGCTGGCCAGCGAGCGGGCGCTGCGGCTCGGGCGGTAGCCGAGCGTGCGCATCGCCGCGAGGACCGCCTCGCGGGTCTCCGGCCGTACGGCCGGGTGGTCGTTCAGTACCCGCGAGACCGTCTGCTTGGAGACACCGGCCAGCTTCGCCACGTCGTCCATCACGGGGCGCGCGCCCGCGAAGTTGCGCCGGCTGCGCCCCTGTGGCTGTCCCTGGCCCTTGCCCTGGCCCTGGCCCTGGCCGGGACCCTGCCCCTGGCTCTTGCCGGGTCCCTGGCTCTTGCCGGGTCCCTGGCTCTTGCCGTCGGGGGTCGTCATCGAGGGGCTCTTTCTTCTTCTGCGGCGGGGGCGGTCTTCGCCGCCCCGGTTCCGGCAGACCACAGGATAGGCCGGGTGGGACGGGCGGGGCGGACGGGGCGGCGGGGCGGGCGGTCGGAGGGGCTGGAGGGGCGGCGGAGGGGCTGGAGGAGCCGGTACCCGTCTCCGGGGGCGGTTCAGTCTGCCCGGTGGCCGAGGTCGGGGGTGTCCACGAGGTGGGCTCGGGGGGTGGTGGTGGCGTGGAGTTCGAGGAGGAGCAGGTCGTTGGTGCCGGGGCGCAGGACGGGGGCGGGGACGTAGAGCGTGCGCTGGGGGCCGCGGTTCCAGTAGCGGCCGAGCGGGAAGCCGTTGATCCACGCCTGGCCCTTGGTCCAGCCCGGGAGGGACAGGAACGTGTCGGCGGGGGTCGTGACGTCGAACGTCCCGTGGTGCAAGGCGGGTTGGGCGAGGGCGGACGTCGGGGCGGGGGTGGGCGGGAGGGCGTCCGGGGCGGGCGCGTCGTCCAAGGGGAGCGGGTGGCAGGACCAGCCGTGCAGGGGGGTGCCGTCGAAGGTGACCGGGCCCAGGAGTCCCTTGTGGGTGCCGATGCGGGGGCCGTAGTTGACCCGGCCCATGTTCTCGACCAGGACGTCCAGGACGGCGCCCGGGCGGGGGCTGCGGACGGGAAGGGTCTCCTCGTGGCGCTCGCGTTCGACGACGCCCGCGGGCGCGCCGTCCAGGAAGACCTGGGCGCGGTCCCCCACGCCGCCGGTGAAGTGCAGCAGACCGGTTCCCTCCTGCGGAACGGTCGTGCGGTAGAGGACGTATCCGGCACGAAGGCCCAGGACGTCGGCGGACACGGGGGCCGGGGCCTGGGTGGGGCGTTCGGTGAAGAAGGGGTGGGGGGCGTCGGCCGGGCTGTCGGGGGGCGGGAGGAGCGGTGCGCGGCGGGTCAACTCCACCGTGGTCGGCGGGAGCTTCGGGGAGGGGGCGGGCACCGGTTCGTCCGGGACCGGGGCGTGGCGGGCGATCACCTCTCGGAAGGCGTGGTACTTCGGGCCCGGGTCGCCGCTCTCGGTGAGCGGGGCGTCGTAGTCGTACGACGTGACGGTGGGGGCGTAGGCGTGGTGGTGGTTGGCGCCGCTGGTGAAGCCGAAGTTGGTGCCGCCGTGGAACATGTAGAGGTTGACGGAGGCGCCGGCGGCGAGCAGGCGGTCCAGGTCGGCGGCCGCGTCGGCGGCGTCCCGGCCGTGGTGCGGGCCGCCCCAGTGGTCGAACCAGCCGATCCAGAACTCCGCGCACATCAGGGGGCCTTCGGGCTGGTGCTCGCGCAGGCGCGCCAGGGAGCGTTCGACGCGGCTGCCGAAGGTGGCCGTGGTGAGCATCCCGGGGAGGCCGCCGGCCGCGAGGTGGGCCGGGTCGGCCTGGTCGCAGGTGAAGAGGAGTTCCTCCACGCCACGGGTGCGGAAGGCGTCCTCCAGGTGTGTGAGGTAGGCGGTGTCGTCGCCGTAGGCGCCGTACTCGTTCTCCACCTGTACGGCGATCACGGGGCCGCCGGACGCGGCCATGTGCGGCAGGAGCGGGGGGAGGAGGAGGTCGAGGTAGCGGTCCACCGCGTCCGTGAAGCGGGGGTCGCTGCTGCGGAGGCGGATCTCGGGGTCGGCGGTGAGCCAGTGGGGCAGGCCGCCGCCGTCCCACTCGGCGCAGATGAACGGACCGGGGCGGAGCAGGACGTGCAGGCCCTCGGTGGCGGCCAGGCGGAGGAATCGGGGGAGGTCGAGGAGGCCGTCGAGGGCGAGGGTGCCGGGTTCGGGCTGGTGCAGGTTCCAGGGGATGTACGTCTCCACCGTGTTCAGGCCCATGAGGCGGGCCTTGCGCAGGCGGTCGGGCCACTGGTCGGGGTGGACGCGGAAGTAGTGCAGGGCGCCGGAGACGATCCGGAGGGGGCGGCCGTGGAGGAGGAAGCCGTCCTGGGTGGTGGTGAGGGCGGGCATGGCGGGCCTTTCCTTGGCGGGTGGGGTGGCGGGCTGCCTGCTGCGGGAGGTCCGAGGGCTTCCTGCTGCGGGAGGTCCGAGGGCTTCCTGCTGGGGTGCGATCCGGGGGCTTCCTGCTGGGGTGCGGTCCGGGGGCTGTCTGCTGTGTGCAGGTCGGGGGCTTGAGGCCGGCTTGCCGGTGGGTACCGGGTGGAGGGGGTCGGCCGCTGCGGAAGTGCGGGGCTGCTGCCCGAGGGCCGGGGGCCGGGGGCCGGGGGTCGGGGGTCGGGGGTCGGGGGGCCAGGGGGCCAGGGGGTGCGGAGGTGCCGGGGGCCAGGGGGTGCGGAGGTGCCGGGGCCCGCTGCCCGACGGCGGGTGGTGCGGGAGGTCGGGTCCGCGGCTTGCTACGGGGCGGCCGGGGCGGTCGCCCGGGTCAGCCACAGCGTGGCTGCCAGGCAGGTGGCCGAGAGGGTGGCGAGGAGGAGGGGTACGGCCTGGGTGCCGGACCACTCGATGACCTTGCCGAGGGCCGGGCCGGCCGCCACGCCGCCCACCATGGACGCCGCGATGACGACCGCGCCGGCCCGGCGGGCCCGGGGCGCCGCCCGGTGGAGCCAGGGGAGGCCGGTGGGGAAGATCGGCGCGATGAAGAGGCCGACGCCCGCGTAGGCGTAGGGCGCCAGGGCGGGTACGGCGGCCAGGAGGAGGCAGGCGGTCATGCCGGCGCAGGAGACGGTGATGATGGCCGGCGCCGAGAAGCGCAGGGCCAGCGGGGCGGCCAGGAAGCGGCCGGCGGTCATCATCAGCCAGTAGATCGAGGTGGCGGTGGCGGCGATGCCGGCGCCGTAGCCGACGGCTTCCAGGTGGGTGGGTTCCCAGCCGCCGACGCCGGCCTCGATGCCGACGTGCAGGACGTAGAGGGCGACGAAGACGGTCAGGAGGGAGGCCAGGCTACGGGCCCGCGCCGAGGACCCGGGGGCAGCCTCGGCGTCGGCCTCGACTTCGACGTCGGCCTCGGCCGGTCGGGGGGCTCGGTCGCGTACGCCCTTCAGGCACAGCAGCAGGGGCAGGTTGGCGAGGGCGAAGCCCAGGAAGACCGCCTCGTGACGGTCGGCGCCGACCGCGCCGATCAGGGCCGGGCCGAGGATCGCGCCGACGCCGAAGTGGGCGTTGAGGATGTTCAGCAGGGCGGCTGAACGGTGGCCGAAGCCGACGGCGAACAGCTGGTTCAGGCCGTAGTCGATGCCGCCGAAGCCGAGGCCGGCGAGGAGGGCGGCGGTGAGGGCGAGGGGCCAGGTGGGCGCGAGCGCGAAGCCCGCCGCGCCGAGCGCCATCAGCAGGTAGGAGGCGCCGAGGATCCGGCGGTTGCCCATCCGGCCGTACAGGCGGTCGAAGAGCAGGACGCCCGCGACCCCGCCGATGAAGTGGGCGCTCAGGGCCAGGCCGGCGGTCGAGGGCGTGAGGCCGAACTCCTCGCGCAGGGCCGGGATCGCGGGGCCGTAGAAGGCCTGGAGGGCGCCGATGAGGACGAAGCCGACACAGGACGCGACGACGGCGGTGGGGGTGAAGGCGGGGGCAGTGGGGGCGCGGCGCTGTGTCGTCCGGTCGGTCACGCGGGCTCCAGAGGAAGGCCCACGGCGGTGTGGGCGGCCAGTAACGAACTCCGACGGCAGCTGATGTTACCGGTAACATTCGAGGCGTCAAGATCCCCTGCGCTCACCGGTTCTGCTTCCACTGCCCAGCGATCACGAGGCCGGTGTCGGAGCCGCCGCCGGACTCCGTGATCGGCTCGGCTTCCAGGAGTTGGCCCGCCGCCTCCAGGAACTCCCGGGACCGACCGGACACGCTCCGTGACGTGAAGCGGGAAATCTCCACCCTGGAGCGGGCCGTTGCTCCGAACCCGCCGTGCCCCCGCTCACCACGTCCGGCCGGGGAGGAGCCGCGGACCGGCCAGCCGTGCGCCTGGAAGCGCTGCTCCGCCTCCTCCCAGTCGTCGGGCCCGCCCCGGACCTCGACCAGTGTGCGGACTCGTCGGTCGAAGCGCGGTGGCGGCATGGAGGGCGGTCACTCCTGGGCGGGGAGGCGGGAGGGGAGGCGGGAGGGGAGGCGGGGAGGCGGGCGGCTGCGCCGACCGCGGCCCGGCCGGCCGCTCCACGTCTCACCGGACGCCCCCCGCCGGTGGTGATCAGAAGTTCAGACCATCCACGCGCCGAGGTCAAGGTCAGGCCGAACGCCTGCGGCCCGCCGTCTTCTTCTCCGCCGTTTTCTCCGCAGCGGTCTTCTCCGCAGCGGTCTTCTCCGGCGCTGCCTTGGCCGCCGCCGTCGTGTCGGCCGCCGTCGTGTCGGCCGCCGTCTTGTCGGCCGCCGTCTTGTCGGCCGCCGTCTTGTCGGCCGCCGTCTTTCTCCCGGCGGCGGTCTTCGCCGCTGTCTTCTTCGCGGCCGTGCCCCGGCCGGACGCCGTGCTCTTCGCCGCGCTCTTCGCCGTGCTCTTCGTCGCGCCCTTGGCCGTGCTCGCGGTGCTCTTGGAGGCCGTCGACTTCCTCGCCGAGGAGGAGGCGGCAGTCTTCTTCGCCGTCGACGTCGACTTCTTGCCGCCCGTCTCCTTCGGTGCCGTGCGGGCCGGTTTCCGCTGCGGGAGGCGACTGACCTCCGCCTGCTCCGGTTCCGCCGCCGGCTCCTCGCCGCGCGACTCCTTCGCCGCCCGCACGCTCTTCTCCAGGGCCGCCATCAGGTCCAGCACCTTGCCGCCGGCCTCGGGCGCGGCGGTCTCCGGGGGTGTCTCGCCGGCCGCCTTCGCGGCGACGACCTCCTCCACGGCCTCGCGGTACTCGTCGTGGAGGTCGTCGAGGTCGACCTCGCCGAGGGTGTCCATCAGGGCGTCGGCGAGGTCGAGTTCCTTGTCGCGGACGGTGACGGAGGTGTCCGGGGCGACGCCCTCGGGGGCGCGCACCTCGTCCGGCCAGAGCAGGCCGTGCATGGCGATCGCGTCGCCGACCACGCGGAGCATGCCCAGCCGCTCCCGGCCGCGCAGCGCGTACTTGGCGATGGCGACCTTGTTGCTGCGCTTCAGCGCCTCCCGCAGCAGGGTGTACGGCTTCGCCGCCGGGGCGCCCCCGGCCTGGAGGTAGTACGCGGCGTCCATCTGGAGCGGGTCGATGCGGTCGGCCGGCACGAAGGCGACGATCTCGATCGTCTTCGCGGTGGGCAGCGGCAGGTGGGACAGGTCCTCGTCGGTGATCGGGACGATCGTGCCGTCGGCGTCCTCGTACCCCTTGCCGATCTCCGCCTGGCTCACCTCACGGTCTTCCAGCTCGCACACCTTGCGGTAGCGGATGCGGCCGCCGTCCTCGGTGTGGATCTGGCGGAAGGAGATGGAGTGGCTCTCGGTGGCGTTCACCAGCTTGATCGGGATGCTGACGAGGCCGAAGGAGATCGCACCGTTCCATATGGATCGCACGTGCGGCACCTTTCCCGGCATGCAGTGATGAAGGCGCCGCAGAGGAACGCGACGCAACAGAACATTTCCGGCGATTCGTGTGATTCTCATCGTATGACGCCGATTACCGAGGTGGAGGGGCGGCGGCTCGCGCTGAGCAACCTGGAGAAGGTGCTGTATCCGGCGACCGGCTTCACCAAGGGCGAGACGCTGCACTACTACGCGACGGTCGCCGACGCCCTGCTGCCCCATCTGCGGGACCGTCCGCTGTCCTTCCTGCGCTACCCGGACGGACCGGACGGACAGCTCTTCTTCGCCAAGAACGTGCCGCCCGGCACGCCCCGGTGGGTCACCACCGCCGAGGTGCCGCGGGCGGAGGGGCCCTCCCGGATGGTGCTCGTGCAGGACCTGGCCAGCCTGATGTGGGCGGCGAACCTGGTCACCGAGTTCCATACGCCCCAGTGGGTGATCCAGAACGCCGAGGAGGCCGACCGGCTCGTCCTCGACCTCGACCCCGGCCCACCCGCGACCGTCGTCGAGTGCTGCGAGGTCGCGCTGTGGCTGCGGGAGCGGCTGGCGGCGGACGGGATCACCGCGTACGCCAAGACGTCCGGGGCGAAGGGGCTGCACCTGCTGGCGGCGGTGCGCGGGGCGTCCTCCGAACGGGTCACGGACTACGCCAAACGGCTCGCGGTGGAGGCGGAGCGGGCCATGCCCCGCCTGGTCGTCCACCGGATGACGCGCAGCCTCCGCCCGGCCAAGGTCTTCGTCGACTGGAGCCAGAACGCGGCGCGCAAGACCACCGCCACGCCCTACACCCTGCGGGCCCGGCCGGAGCCCACCGTGTCCGCGCCCGTCACCTGGGAGGAGGTCGAGGAGTGCGGGGCGCCGGAGCAGTTGGCGTTCCGCGCGCAGGACGTGATCGCGCGCGTCCGTGACCACGGGGATCTGCTCGACCAGCTGTTCGACGACGAGGCCGCCGGCGAGGTGACCTGAGCGCTCCGCTCAGCGGCCCCTGCCTGCTCCGGGCCCCTGCCTGCTCCGGGACCCCTGCCTGCTCCGGGACCCCTGCCTGCTCCGGCGAGACCGCCCATCGCCACTCCGACACTTCCGCAAGGGCCGCCCATCGCTCCGGCGACGGGTCCGGGCGCCCCCGTCAGCCGGCGGAGCTCCATGTCCCGCGGTCCCGGGCCATGGCGTGCAGAGCCTCCACGTCGGCCGGCTTCAGCACGCCGCCCGCGCGGGCCAGCGCGGCCAGCTCCGTGTCCCGCAGGACGCGGACCTCGCGCGGCGGCACGGTGATCCGGACCTCCGCCGGGGCCACCAGGGCGAGGACCGGGCGGACCTCGGCGGTCAGGGCGTATGAGGCACGGTCCGCGTCGGCGCGGACGCGGCGCAGCAGGGGGTACGGGTCGTGGCGGCCCAGGGCGACCTCCGGGTCGGCGACCAGGACCCGCTGCCGGCGGGCGTACAGCGCGTGGACGGCGAACAGGCCGCCGGGGCCGATGGCCAGGTGGTGGATGCGGTCGCCGCCGGGCAGCGGGACGGAGTGCAGGGTGTGCCAGCCCGCGCCGTCGAGCCGGTCCAGGACCTCGCCGACGGCCTGCTCGGCCGCGAGCGCGCGGCGGCGCGGGTCGGGGCGCAGCCGGTGTGTGGGTCCGGGGTCGCGCTCCAGGGCGACCAGCAGGGCCTCACCGGGACGGTTGGGGGCCAGATCGTCGTCCGGGTGGAGGGCGAGGCGGGCCAGCTCCGCGGGGGTGGGCACCGGGGGCGGTCCGACGGTGACCGGGCCGGTCAGAAAGGGGCCGAGGGCCTCCAGGACGTCGGCCCTGCGGTCGTCGGCGAGGACGTTGACCCGGCCGGCCTCCCGGTCGTACCAGGCGATGTTCCGGCCGTCGGTCAGGCAGACGTAGAGCCGTTCCTGGCCGTGGCGCCAGGTCGGTACGACGCGCAGTCCGGTCATGCACCATCACCCCTATGACCATGGGAACAGGTGGGGCGCTCCAGGGGCAAGAAGGCGGTTGCCCGGGGGAGGAGCTGGGCATGCCTCAGGGACGTGATGGGGGGAGGCGCCGTTGCGGACCCGCGGGAAGCAACCCGACGTACCGGCTCCGGACGCTCCGTGGAACGAGATCACGCCCGGTCTGTGGATGGGCGGCCATGAGTTCCGCGGCGGCACCGGGCAGCGGGAGTTCGCCGTCGTCCGGGACGAGTTCGATCTCGTCCAGACCCTGTTGCGGGTGCCGGGGCACGGGCCCGACCGGGGTGTCCGGCACCAGGTGTGGCCGATCCCCGACGGGCCGCTGGACGGCACCCAGCTCGCGGGCGTGATACGGCTGGCGCAGGCGGCGAGCGAGGCGCTCGACGAGGGGCGCACGGTCCTGGTCCGCTGCTGGCACGGCTACAACCGCTCGGGGCTGGTCGTCGCCCACACGCTGGTCCGCCGGGGCCTCTCGACGGAGGAGGCGATCCGCCTGATCCGGTCGCGGCGCTCGCCCTGGGCCCTGCACAACGAGCTGTTCGTCGCCTACCTGAGGGCGGGCCTGCCGACGGCCCGGCTGCTGGAGGAGCTGGCCGAGTAATCGTTTCTCCCCGCCCGTCCCCCGATGGCCCAGTGCGACGGGCACCCCGCACGCATCGCACCTAATGTGGCGAACAGTCAGATTCGTCCGTCCTGTGTGCGCCCGCGTGGAGGTGACCATGCGCCCGGGCTCCGCCGCCCGCATTCGCCCGGGCTCCGCCGCCCGCACCCGCCCGGCCATGCCCGCCCACACCCCGACACCCGGGAGCCGGGTGTCACACCGGAGCACCCACCACGGCTCACACCACAGCCCCCACCACAGTTCACGCCACGGCTCACAAGGAGCCTCATTTGGGTAGGTTCCGGACATGACGCGAGCCGGAGCCGAAGCCATCGCCAGGGCGATCGAGACGCCGGCACCCGCCGCACGCCTCCCCCGGCGCCGCGGCATCGAACTCTCCCTCATCCTCCTGGCCGTCCTGCTGTCGGTGTACGGATACTGCGCCGTCGGCATCGCCCGGAACGGCACCGTCCCGCCCGGCGCCGCCGGCTACGGCGCCGGACTCGGCGTGCTCGCGCTCCTGGCGCACCTGGCGGTACGGCTGCGCGCCCCGTACGCCGACCCCCTCCTGCTCCCCATCGCGGTACTGCTCAACGGGATCGGCCTGGTGCTGATCTACCGGCTGGACCTGGAGACCCCCGACGACCGGGCGGCGCCCACCCAGCTGGTCTGGTCCGCGCTGGGCGTGTCCCTGTTCGCCTTCGTGGTGGCCGCGCTGCGCGACCACCGGCTGCTCCAGCGGTACGCGTACGTGAGCGTGGTCGCCGCGCTCGGGCTGCTGGCGCTGCCGATCCTCTTCCCGGCGGTCAACGGCGCCCGCATCTGGATCCGCGTCGCGGGCTTCTCCATCCAGCCGGGCGAGTTCGCGAAGGTGCTGCTCGCCGTGTTCTTCGCCGCGTACCTGGCGGCCAACCGCACGGCGCTGGCGTACGCGGGCCGCACGATCTGGTGGATGCAGCTGCCCACCGGCCGCGTCCTCGGTCCGATCGTCGCGATCTGGCTGCTCAGCGTCGCCGTCCTGGTCCTCGAACGCGACCTCGGCACCTCGCTGCTCTTCTTCGGCCTGTTCGTCGTCATGCTCTACGTCGCCACCGGCCGCACCGGCTGGATCACGGTCGGGCTGCTGCTGGCCTCGCTCGGCGCGGTCGCCGTCGGCTGGCTGGAGCCGCACGTGCACAGCCGGGTCGAGGACTGGCTGCACCCGTTCGCGTCGATCGAGGCCGGCCAGGGCCCCAACCAGCTCGCCCAGTCGCTCTTCTCCTTCGCGGCCGGCGGCATGCTCGGCACCGGCCTGGGCCTCGGCCACTCCGTCCTGATCGGATTCGCCACGAAGTCGGACTTCATCCTGGCGACGGCCGGCGAGGAACTGGGCCTGGCCGGCCTCTCCGCCCTGTTCCTCCTGTACGGCCTGCTGGTGGAGCGCGGCTACCGGGCCGGCCTCGCCCTGCGCGACCCCTTCGGCCGGCTCCTCGCGATCGGCCTCGCCTCGATCGTGGCGCTCCAGGTCTTCGTGATCGCGGGCGGGGTGACCGGGCTGATCCCGCTGACAGGCATGGCGATGCCGTTCCTGGCCCAGGGCGGCTCGTCGGTCGTCACCAACTGGGCGATCGTGGCGCTGCTGATCAGGATCAGCGACTCGGCACGGCGGCAGTACGACGGGCAGGCGGCACCGTGAGCCGCCACATCCGGCACGCCGCCGTCTTCTGCGTCCTGCTCCTGGTGGCCCTCCTCGTCAACGCGGCCCGCGTCCAGGTCGTCCGGTCCACCTCCTACGACGACAACCCGGCCAACCGGCGTTCCTCCATCGCCCGTTACGGCCAGCCCCGCGGCGACATCCTGGTCGCCGGCGAGCCGGTCACCGGCTCCCGGGACACCGGGGAGCAGTTGCGGTACGAACGGACGTACACGAACGGGCCGTTATGGGCGCCTGTGACCGGGTTCGCCTCGCAGGTGTACGGGACGACGTTCCTGGAGCACACCGAGGACGGCGTCCTGTCCGGCGCGGACCCGCTGCTGCGGGCGTTCCCGCTGTGGAACGACGTCACCCGGTCGCGGCCCGCCGGCGGGAACGTCGTGACGACCCTGAACGCGGGGGCTCAGCGGGCGGCGTACCAGGGGCTGGCCGGGCGCAAGGGCGCGGTGGCGGCGGTGGAGCCGGCGACGGGACGGATCCTCGCGCTGTTCTCGGCGCCGTCGTACGACCCGGCCGTGCTGTCGGGCAACGGGCCCGCGGTGGAACGGGAGTGGACGCGGCTGAACGCCGACCCGGACCGGCCGATGCTGAACCGGGCGGTGCGGCAGACCTATCCGCCGGGGTCGACGTTCAAGGTGGTGACCGCGGCGGCGGCGCTGGACGCGGGCGTGGTCCGGGACCTCGACGCGCCGACCGACTCCCCCGACCCCTACACCCTGCCCGGGACGACGACCCGGCTGGCGAACGCGTCCAGAGGGTGCGAGGACGCCTCGCTGCGGGACGCGTTCATGTGGTCGTGCAACACGGTGTTCGCGAAGCTGGGGGTGGATGTGGGGGTGGCGGACATGGCGGCCACGGCGGAGGCGTTCGGGTTCGACGCGCCCGGGAGTACCTCCTCCGGGGGAGTGCGCATCCCGTTCTCCGTGGCGCCGAGCACCTTCGACACCTCGGTGGACCGGGCGCAGCTGGCGCTGTCCTCGATCGGGCAGTACAACACGCGGGCCACTCCCCTCCAGATGGCGCTGGTCGCGGCGGCCGTCGCCAACGGGGGGCAGCTGCGCACGCCGTACCTGGTGGAACGCACCACCCGGCAGGGCGGGACGACGGTCGCCACGGCCGGCTCGCGCCCGGCCCGGCAGGTGATGTACCCGTCGACCGCGCGGCGGCTGCGGCAGCTGATGACGGACGTGGTGCGGGAGGGCACCGGCACGAACGCCGCGATCCCCGGCGCGACCGTCGGCGGCAAGACCGGGACCGCGCAGCACGGCATCGGCAACGCGGGCACGCCGTACGCCTGGTTCGTGTCCTGGGCGCAGGGCCACCGGGACCTGGAGCCGAAGGTGGCGGTCGCGGTGGTGGTGGAGGACTCGGCGGCGAACCGGCGGGACATCACCGGGGGCGGGCTGGCGGCGCCGATCGCGCGGGCGGTGATGGAGGCGGTGCTCACCTCGTGAGACGGGGGGGTCCGGACCGGACAGGCGCGTCCTACCGTTCGGTCATGACCGAGGCCACCGCTTTCGAGCTCGCCCAAGTCAACCTCGCCCGCCTCGAGTTCCCGCTGAACTCCCCCGAACTGAAGGACTTCGTCGACGCCCTCGACCCCGTCGACGCCGACGCGGACGCGGCGGACGGCTTCGTGTGGCGGCTCCAGTCGGACGAGGGCAACGCGACCGACATCGCGGTCTTCGGCGACGACTGGCTGATCGTCGACATGTCGGTGTGGCGGGACGCCGACGCCCTGACCGCCTACATGTGCCAGGGCCGTCACCGCGAGATGCTGTCGCGGCGGCGGGTGGGGGTCCCCCCACGCCCTTGAGGCAGTGGGGGAGGTTCGAGCGGGTGCAGGAGGCGATGACGACCCTGTGGTGGGTCCCGGCCGGCCACCGCCCGACGGTCGCGGAGGCCCGCCTGCTGCACCTGCGCGCGCGGCCCGACGCCGTACGCCTTCACCCTGCGCACGTCGTTCCCGGCCCAGGGGGCGCGGCCGGTCGCGTTCGAGGTGCCGGAGGGGCTGGGCTGCTCGGTCTAGGCGGCCCATCGGTGCCGGTGCCGCTCAGCGGTGCCTGCACCGGCGCCCACCCGGCGGTCATCGGCCTCGCGGGGCGATCGCCGTCAGGTCGATGTCGATGTCGTACGGGACCGTCAGTTTGAGGCGGTCGCGGTGGACCCCGTTGGGGACGTACGCCCGGGTAGCGGGGTCGAGCTCGTAGACGTACACGACGGGCAGGCCCTTCTCCTCCTCGACTCGCCAGTAGTGCCGGATGCCCGCCGCGGCGTACTTGCGGGGCTTGGCCTCACGGTCCCGCTCCACCGAGTCCGCCGAGACGACTTCGACGGCGAGGACGACGTCCTCGGGGCGGAACCAGGTCTGTCCGGGACCGGCGTCGGCGTCGCCGTCGGCCCGGTACACCAGGACATCCGGCTCGGGCCGGTTCGTCCTGTCGAGCCTGACCGTCATCTCCCGGATCGCGTCCAGCCCGTCCGGCGCCTGGTCCAGCAACGCGTTCTCCAGCAGGCGCAGCGTGCGCGAGTGGAAGCGGGTCTGCGGACTCACGAAAACCAGGCTCCCGTCGATCAGCTCCGTGTGCGGAGGCAGGTTAGGGAGCCGGTCGAGGTCGTCCGCCGTCCAGCCGTCGGCCGGCGGACGGGCCCACTCGTAGTCCTCGTCCAGCCCGTACTCGCGTGCGGCACTCATGATCACTCCCATGGGGCGGAGCGTGGCAGACATGACCAGCCTACCCAGGGAGAACGCCGAACCGACGCTCGATCGAGTGACCATCGGCCACTTGGTCGACGAGCGGCCGGCGCGGGATGCGCCGTCCGTTGCCGCGCGTTCGAACGGGGTAGACGCCGAGTCAACTAGTCGTGCGCAAGGGATTGACGGCCTTGCTGACAAGCAGTCTCATAAGAGCCATGACGACCCTCACGGAAGCCGACGCGCTCGACGGGCTGCGCGATGCGCTCGGGCTGCTCAAGGACCGGGAGCAGGTGGCCGAGCGGCTCCTCGCCTCCTCCGCCAGGCACTCGTTCGACCCGGACACGGAGCTGGACTGGGACGCGCCCTTCGAGGAGGGCAAGTGGTTCTGGCCGCCGGAGCTGGTGTCGCTGTACGACACGCCCCTGTGGAAACGGATGAGCGAGGAGCAGCGCATCCTGCTCTCCCAGCACGAGGCGGCCGCGCTCGCCTCGCTCGGCATCTGGTTCGAGATCATCCTGATGCAGCTGCTGTGCCGGCACATCTACGACAAGTCGGCCACGAGCGCGCACGTGCGGTACGCGCTCACCGAGATCGAGGACGAGTGCCGGCACTCGAAGATGTTCGCCCGGCTGATCGCGCAGGGCGGCACCCCCTGGTACCCGGTGAGCCGCGTCCACCAGAACCTCGGCCGCCTGTTCAAGACGATCTCCACCACGCCCGGGTCGTTCACCGCGACCCTGCTCGGTGAGGAGGTCCTCGACTGGATGCAGCGGCTGACCTTCCCCGACGAGCGGGTCCAGACCCTGATCCGGGGTGTCACCCGCATCCACGTGGTGGAGGAGGCCCGGCACGTGCGGTACGCCCGCGAGGAGCTGCGCCGCCAGATGATGACCGCGCCCAGGTGGTCCCAGGAGTTCACGCGCGTGACCTCCGGGGAGTTCGCCCGCGTGTTCTCCGTCGCCTTCGTCAACCCCGAGGTCTACACCAACGTCGGCCTGGACAAGCGGGAGGCGATGGCCCAGGTCAAGGCCAGCGGCCACCGGCGCGAGGTGATGCAGAACGGGGCGAGGAAGCTGACCGACTTCCTGGACGACATCGGCGTGCTGCGGGGCGTGGGACGGCGGCTGTGGAGGTCGTCGGGGCTACTGGCCTGACCTCGCCGTCATGGCCACCTGGCCGGGCGCCCGGCGGGGGCGGGCGATTACGCTGCACGTCATGACCCCCGCCGCCCCCGCCTATCGCAGGCTCAGCGTCGAGGAGCGCCGCAGTCAGCTGCTCGACGCCGCGCTCTCCCTCTTCGCGCACCGCGCCCCCGAGGACGTCTCGCTGGACGACGTGGCGGAGGCGGCCGGAGTGTCCCGGCCCCTGGTGTACCGGTACTTCCCCGGCGGCAAGCAGCAGCTGTACGAGGCCGCGCTGCGGTCCGCCGCCGAAGTGCTCCAGCACTGCTTCGACGAACCCCAGGACGGCCCCCTCCTCCCCCGCCTCGCCCGCGCCCTGGACCGCTATCTCGCCTTCGTCGACCAGCACGACGCCGGGTTCAGCGCCCTCCTCCAGGGCGGCAGCGTCGTCGAGACCTCCCGTACGACCGCCCTGGTGGACGGCGTGCGACGGGCCGCGGCCGAGCACATCTACAGCCACCTCGGGGTGGCAGCCCCCGGCCCCCGCCTGCGGATGACCGTCCGGATGTGGATCACCGCCGTCGAGGCGGCCTCGCTCATCTGGCTCGACGAGGACAAGCAGCCGCCCGCGGAGGAGCTGCGGGACTGGCTGGTGGAGCAGTTCGTGGCCGTCCTGACGGTGACCGCGTCCCGGGACGCGCAGACCGCCGACGTGGTGCACGGTGTGCTCGCGGCGGGGGCCTGATCGACACTGGTGCCGTGAAGAGCGAAGACACCCCCTTCGAGGGCGGGCCCATGGACGGCCGCGTCCTCCCCGTGCTCCTGGGTCCCACCGGGCAGCCGCCGAAGACGTACCGCATCCCCGTCCCCGACGCGGCGGGCGGTCCGCCGACCGTCCTCGTCTACCGGCGGGTGCCCCGCGGGCACGGCGGCCGGCTCGGGCTGCCGCGCGGCTGGAAGTACGAGTACGACCCCGAGGGGCCGGCGGCCGGCCGGCCGAGGTGGCCGTGGTCGAAGCCCGGCACCGCCCCGGACCGCAAGCCGGGTGACGCCGACGGGTGAACCCGTTGGGCCGAACCGCGCAGCCCTGCCACGCGACCCGCCCGCGCACCCCTGATGCTCGCCCTGCGGGGTGGAGGGGCCGCCCCGCGGCGGAGGTGATGACGTGTCAGGAAGGATGCCTCGACTGGCGGCTACGGTCTGCACGGCGGCACTGGCCGCGCAGACCCTGCTGACCCCCGAGGCCGCCACGGCCGTTCCTCAGGTTCCTCAGCCCCCGGAGCCCGCCGAACGGTCGGTGGCCGGTCTGCTGACGGACCTTCAGCGGCTGTACCGGGAGGCCGAGCAGGCCACCGAGGCCTACAACGCCACCGAGGAGAAACTGAAGGAGCGGCGCGCCGAGGCCGACCGGCTCCGCGACGCACTGGCGAGGACCCGTCTGACGCTGCTGGAGAGCCGGGGCGCCGCCGGACGCCTGGCCCGGCAGCAGTACCAGAACACCACCGACATCTCCCCCTACGTACGGTTGCTGCTGGCCCGCGATCCGCAGCACGCCCTCGACCAGGGGCATGTGATCGGCCAGTTGGCGCGGGAGCGGGCCGAGACGGTGGGGCGGCTGGAGGGCAGCGAACGCAAGGCCGACGGACTGGCCCGCCGGGCGCGCGCGGCCCTCGACGCCCAGCTCACCCTCACCGAACGCAGGAAGAAGGAACGCGACGACGTGCGCCGCCGCCTGCACGCCGTGGAGGAGCTGCTCGCCTCCCTCACCGCGGGCCAGCTCACCGCCCTCGCCGAACTGGAGCGCGACGGCGTCGCCAAGGCCCAGAAGACGCTCATGGCGTCGGGCGCGCTGAGCGACGACCGCAACCCCTCCGAGGAGGGCGGCCGCGCGGTGCGCTACGCCGTGCGGCAGGTCGGCAAGCCGTACGAGTGGGGCGCGGAGGGGCCGGCGTCGTACGACTGCTCGGGCCTGACGTCCGAGGCGTGGCGGGCCGCCGGGGCACCGATCCCCCGCACCAGCCAGGAGCAGTGGGCCCGGCTGCCCAGGGTCCCGCTGGACGAGCTGCGCCCCGGCGACCTGGTGATCTACTTCCCCGAGGCCACACACGTGGCGATGTACCTGGGCAAGGGCCGCGTGGTCCAGGCCCCGCGCCCCGGCGACCGCGTCAAGGTCTCACCGATCGCCGCCAACCCGGTCCTGGGAGCCGTACGACCCGACGGCCGGGCGGGACCGGGAGCGGGGACGGGAACGGGGACGGGAACGGGGACGGGAACGGGGACGGGAACGGGAACGGGGACGGGAACGGGAACGGGGACGGGGACGGGGACGGGGACGGGGACGGGGACGGGGACGGGGACGGGGACGGGGACGGGTGTCGAACAACCCGACAGCCCGCCGGGGACGGGGACCGTCCCGCCCGACGCCCCGCCGGAGACGGCAACCGCGCCACCCGGCGGCCGACCGGAGACGGGGGGGCGTACGGCCCGGCAGCCGACCGGAGGCGGCAGCCGTGCCACCCGACGGCCGACCTGAGACCGGAGGCGTACGGCCCGGCGGCCGACCGGGGGCGGCAGCCGTGCCACCCGACGGCCGACCGGGGCCGGAGATCCTGTGACCCGACGGCCGCGGGTCGGTGGCTTTGGCGGCGGCGGAGCGCTCCGCCGCCCTGGCGGCGGGGGCTCAGCGCGCCGGCCCGGGGGCGGCAGCCGAACGGCACAAGGCCGACCCGGGACAGCGGCCCACCGGAGACGGCGGCCGGCCCGGGGCGGAGGCGCCGTCCGGCGACGGCGGCCGACCCTGGACAGCGGCCGAACGGAGACGGCGGCCGGCCGGGGGCGGAGGCCGCCCCGGGACAGTGGCCGACCGGTCCGGTCGGCGTCGGTCGAGGTGGCGGGTGGGACGTCCCGGTGGACGGGCGGGGAGGTCCGGCCGAGGGGGGCTCACGCGCCTGCGGCGCCGGAGACCTCCATCAGGTAGTTCTCGGTCTTCTTCGGGTCGTAGAAGAAGTCCTCGAAGTCCGCGGGGTCGTTGAACGCGTTGGCGAAACGATTTGCCACGGGCTGGAGCTGCCCGGCCGCGCCCAGCAGGTTGATGATGTGCTCCGGCGGCGGGGCCAGCATCGCGTTGGTCCACTTGGTGACGTGCCGGGCGGTGTCCCAGTACCGGTCGAACGTCGCCCGCATCCACTCCTCGTCGAACTCCTTCTCGCCCCGCTCGAGGATCGAGGCGAGATAGGCGGCCGCGCACTTGGACGCCGAGTTGGAGCCCTGCCCGGTGATCGGGTCGTTGGCGACGACCACGTCGGCGACGCCGAGGACCAGGCCACCGCCGGGGAGGCGGCCGACCGGGTTGCGGACGGTGGGCGCGTAGCGGCCGGCCAGCGTGCCGCCGGCGTCGGTCAGCTCCACCTCGGTGGCCCGCGCGTACTCCCAGGGGACGAACCGCTTCATGAGGTCCAGGGTCAGAGCGAGGTGCTCCGCCGGGTCCTTCACGCCGCCGAAGGCGTCGAGCGGGCCGCCGGGTATGCCCTCCCAGAACAGGATGTCGGCGCGGCCGGAGGTGGTGAACGTCGGCATGACGAACAGCTCGCCGACACCCGGCACCAGGTTGCAGCGGACCGCCTCCAGGTCGGGGTGCTCCGGGCGCGGGCCCAGTCCGTGCACGTAGGCGACGGCCAGGGCGCGCTGCGGCTCGCTGTAGGGGGACCGCTCCGCGTCCCGGCCGAACATCTGCACGAGCTCGCCCTTGCCGGCGGAGACCAGG
Source organism: Streptomyces sp. NPDC059895 (assembly GCF_042731035.1). Taxonomy (NCBI): domain Bacteria; kingdom Bacillati; phylum Actinomycetota; class Actinomycetes; order Kitasatosporales; family Streptomycetaceae; genus Streptomyces; species Streptomyces sp. NPDC059895. Next base: position 13,960 of record NZ_JBHWKO010000018.1, on the reverse strand, counting down.
ACGAGGTCGTAGGCACGGGAGAAGTAGTCGAGGTCGGAGACGGCCGCGCCGTGGATCACCAGCCGGCCGCCGCGCTGGGCGAAGGTCTCCATCCAGCCGGCCATCTTCACCCGCTGGTCCACCGACTGGGCGAACCCGTCGAGCCGGCCCACCCAGTCGATGGCGCGCTGCGCGGGGCCCGGGTCGTGCGAACCGGGGGCCGCCACCGAGACGCCGAGTCCGCCGATCTTCGGGGCCTGGGACTCCCAGAAGTTCAGCTGGAGGTCGCGCTCGTGCTGGAGGGCGGTGTGGAACATGCACTGCGTCGACATGACCCGGCCGGAACGGATCTCGTCCGCCGTCCGGTTCGACATCAGGGTGACCTCGTACCCGTGCGACTGGAGGCCGAGAGCGAGCTGGAGTCCGGACTGGCCGGCTCCGACGACGAGTATCTTCCGCATGCGGGGGTGGCTCCTAAGGGGACTGCTCGGGGGTTTCGTCCAGCGCGTGGCCCACCAGGGCCAGGAGGGTCTCGATCACCGAGATCCGGCGCCGCGCATCCATGATCATTACAGGTATGTGCGCGGGAATCGTCAACGCCTCTCGCACGTCCTCCGGTTCGAACAGCTCGCTGTCGTCGAAGTGGTTGACGGCGACGACGTACGGCAGTCCGCAGCTCTCGAAGTAGTCGAGGGCCGGGAAGCAGTCCTTCAGCCTGCGGGTGTCGGCGAGGACGACGGCGCCGATCGCACCGCGCACCAGGTCGTCCCACATGAACCAGAACCGCTGCTGGCCCGGCGTGCCGAAGAGGTACAGCACCAGGTCGTCGTCGAGCGTGATGCGGCCGTAGTCCATGGCCACCGTGGTGGTGACCTTCTCCGGGGTACCGGTGAGGTCGTCGGTGGCCTCGCTGGCCTCGGTCATCAGCGCCTCCGTCTGGAGGGGCTCGATCTCCGAGACGGTGCCGACCAGGGTGGTCTTACCGGCACCGAAGCCGCCGGCCACCACGATCTTCGTGGCGATGGGGGCCCGGGTGCGGTCCGTCTGCCAGGGCTGCAACGTCTCGTCGGGTACGGGCTCGACGAACGGGGAGACGCCACGAGCGGCGTCAGAGACGACGGAGTCCACTCAGCACCCTTTCCAGCAGAGCGCGGTCGGGACGGCCCGTACCGTGACCGGTCCCGGTGCCGTACACACGTATCTTTCCCTGGTCCGCGAGATCGCTGAGGAGCACGCGGACCACGCCGAGCGGCATCTTCAGCAGCGCGGCGATCTCCGCCACCGTACGCATACGGCGGCACAGTTCGACGATGGCCCGCAGCTCCGGCATCACCCGGGTGGTGAGGGAACCATTCGTCAGCTCCCTGCGCTCCTCGGGCGCCTCGAGTTCGGCCGTGGTCGCCACGAACGTCTCGACGAGGAGGACGTGGCCGAAGCGGGTACGGCCGCCGGTGAGCGAGTAGGGGCGTACCCGGGCGGGCTTGCGGTCGCCGCCGCGGACCGGGAGCGGCCCGGCCTTCCTCGGAGAGCTGCTCATCGGGTGCTCCCCGCCGCCGCGGTCTCCAGTGACTGCCGTAGCTCGCTGCGGAGCTCCGGGGTCAGCACATGGCCGGCGCGGCCCACGAAGAGGGCCATGTGGTACGCCACCACGCTCATGTCGCAGTCTGCCGAGCCGTGGACGCCGAGCAGCGAGCCGTCGCTGATCGACATCACGAAGAGGCTGCCCTCCTCCATGGCGACCATGGTGTGCTTCACCGAGCCGGACTCCATGAGCTTGGCGGCCCCGATGGTGAGGCTGCCGATGCCGGAGACGATGGTGGCGAGGTCGGCGGAGGAGCCGCGCGGGCCGGCGGGTTTCGCCTCCTGCACCTGACGGGCCGCGTCGTTGCGTCCCGGGTCCGAGGAGAGCAGGAGCAGGCCGTCGGAGGAGACGACCGCGACGGACTGGATCCCTGGCACTTCCTCCACGAGGTTGGTCAACAGCCAGTGCAGGTTACGGGCCTCACTGCTCAGTCCGAAGGTACTGGGCGCGGTCAACTGCTTGCCTCCTCGACTGTGCCCCCCGTGTCTTCTTCGGCGTGTGCGTGTGCTGCTTGGGGTGACGGTGCCGCGTTCTGCACCGTCTGTTCGGCGATCTCCGCCTCGACGTCTCGGTAGCCGGCCTCCGCCCCCCGACGGAAGCCGCCCAGCCGGCGGCGGAGGGCGTCGGCGTCGACGGAGCCGGTCCGCTGGCGTGGGGCCGTGGTGGGTGCGGTGATCCTGGGAGTGCGCTTGGGCAGGCCCTTGTCGGTGACGGGCTCCTCCGGGGCGTCGGGGGTGCGGGTGTGCTCCGCCTCGGCCTCACCCCCGTCGGGCCTGTTCGCGTCCGCGCCGTCCGCGCGGCCGCCGTGGCCGCCGCTGTCGCCGCTGTCGCCGGGGGCGGGCCGGCCCGCGGCGGGTGCACCTGGTGAGGTGTCCTGGCCGGTGGCGGGTGCTCCCTGGAGGGCCTCCTCCCCGTCGGCGGCCCCGGATCGCGGGGTGGCCGGTGCGGCGGGGCCCTGTTCCTCCTGCGTGCCGTCCGCTTCCCCGGGCGGGTCCGGCAGCAGGAGTTCCATCGTGGTCTCGGCCCGGGAGTGCGGCTCCGGGACGGTCCGCGCATCGGTGCGGGACTCGGCCGGGGACTGCGCCGGGGGCTGTGCCGGGGCCTGGTCGCCGGTGGGCGGCTCGGCGGCCGGGGGCCGGCCCGGGGCCTGGTCGCCGGTGGGCGACCCGGCCTCGCGGACCGCCTTCTCGGCCAGGGCGACCAGGGGGTCGCCGCTGTCGCCGGTCTCCTTGGAGCGGCCCGGGAGGACGTTGGAGTTGGCCTCGGCGTCCGCGCCGGGGAGGGAGAACGTCTGGCCGGCGGAGGACGCCGGGACCGCGGCGGCCGGGGCGGTGGCCAGCAGGGTCGTCGGGACGACGACGACCGCGGCGACACCGCCCTGCTTCTGCTCGCGCAGCTGCACCCGCACCCCGTGCCGGTGGGCGAGGCGGGCCACGACGTAGAGGCCGAGGCCGAGGCCCTCCTCGCCCTCCTGGTCGTAGGGGGTCTCCGGGTCGAACTCGGTGAGGCGGCTGTTGAGGCGGGTCAGGCGCTCCTCGGTCATGCCGATGCCCTCGTCCTGGACGGAGAGCATGACCTCGCCGCTCTCCAGGAGCCAGCCGGAGACCTCGACGGGCAGGTCCGGCGGGGTGAACGAGGTGGCGTTCTCCATGAGTTCGGCCAGCAGGTGGCTGAGGTCGTCGGCGGCGAAGCCGGCCACGTGCGCGTGCGGCGGGAGCGCGGAGATGCGGACGCGTTCGTAGCGTTCGATCTCGCTGACCGCGGCGCGGACCACGTCCACCAGCGGGATCGGGCCGGCGTGCTGCTGGACGTGCTCGGTGCCCGCCAGCACCAGCAGGTTCTCGCTGTGCCGGCGCATGACCGTGGCGAAGTGGTCGAGCTTGAACAGCGTGGCCAGGCGGTCGGGGTCCTGCTCGCGCTCCTCCAGGCCCTCGATGACGGCGAGCTGGCGTTCGACCAGGCCGAGGGTGCGCAGGGAGAGGTTGACGAAGGTGCCGCTGATGCTGGAGCGCAGCCGCTCCAGTCGGGCGGCGGCGTCGGCGAGTTCGGCGCGCAGTCCCTCGCGGGCGTCGGCCATCTTCTGGCGCTGACCGACCAGGTGCTTGCGGTCGGACTCCAGGGTGGTGACGCGCTCGTGGAGGGCCACGGCGTGCTCGTGCAGGGCGTTGACGGAGCGGACGACCTGGGCGAACTCGTCGTTGCGGCCGGTGAACCGCAGTGGCTCCTCGGCCGCCGGGTTCTCCGCCTCGGCCAGCCGCTTCGAACCGAGGCGCAGCACGGCCAGCGGGCGGGTGAGGCTGCGGGCCATGGCGGTGGCGACGCCTATGGCGACCAGTATCAGGACGCCGAGCAGGGCGATGCGGATCTCCAGCGCGGTGACGTCGTCGTCGCGCAGCTGGGCGAGGTCCTTGGTCCGGCGGTCGTAGAGGGAGGACTCGGCGCCGCGCATCAGGTCGACCCGGGCGGAGAGCGCGGCGTCCAGCTTCTTGACGCTGGTGTCGAGCTCGTCGTCGCCGAGTTCCGGCTGGTCGGTGAGGGCCGCCAGGTACTTCTCGGCGGCCTCCACGTCACCGCCGGTGACGGTGGAGTCGTAGGCGTCGACGGCCTGCTGCGGGGCGTTCTCCCGGAAGGCGGTCAGGGCCGCGTCGGAGCGCAGTCGGGCCTGCTGGGCGGCGGCCGTGAGGGCGTCCCGCCGCTTGGCGTCGCCGTCGGAGGAGACCGTCTCGGTGGACGACAGGCCGGTGACGGGGTCGTAGACGCTCTCGGTGGACGTCGGCACGTTCAGCGCGGCGAGCAGCAGTCCGCGGGCCGCGTCGGCCTGCTGGACGGCGGTGTCGAGGTCGGCGAGGGCGTGGGCGCCGGAGCCCGCGCGGGGCGGCATCTGCTCCGCGAGCCGCTCGGCGAGGCCGTGCAGCGCGGTGATGGCGGCGGAGTACGCCTGGTGTGCCTCGAGCGCCGTGCTCTTGCCGGTGAGGGCCGTCTGCCGGACGGAGGCGAGGCCGTCGAGCTCCTCGCGGAGCCCGGCGGGCGTGTCGGTGTCGGCGGTCAGCTCCCGCACCTGCCGGTCCACGCGGGTGCTGCTCTGCGTCGAGGGCGCCGAGGACTTGGTGCGCCCGGCCGCGACGTAGGCGGTGACCTCGTCCCGCTCGTCGGCGATCGACTGCGCGAGGACCAGCGCGTCCTGGGTCCGCTCGGCGAGGGTCACCAGGTCCTGCGCGTCCTTCAACTGCCCGGAGGCGTCGAGGACGGAGGGTGCTCCGGCGCCCGCGATGGCGGCGGCCACCACGGCCACCGCGACGATCAGCCGGTTGCGTACGTGGGTCGGGCGGCCCTTGCCGACAGGGGTGCGCTCCGCGCCCCCCTCGGAGGCCGTCTTGCTGCCTGTGCGCCGAGGCCGCGTCTTCTGCACCGGTGCTCGCATTCCTGACTCGTGTTACCCATGGGCCGGATGACGCTCCGTCGACGGGTGCGTACGTCCGGTACGGTCCCCGACCCTCCCAGTGCCGGTGGGCAGGGGTCGCGCATCGACTGCCCCGCCACCCGAAGGAGTGAACATCGGAGGGGAGTTGAGGGGCAAGTTCCTCCGGCGCGTGCGAGGCCCTTGCGCGGGGCGCCGGTTGGACGTGGACGGCGGGCTTTGGCAATATTCGCCGCCACGCCTTCCCGGAGTGCGTTATTCCCTCCCAAAACAGGCGCCTGACCTGCGACGGTGCGCCCGCCCGGGGAGTGTTGGCCGCCTTTCGCGAAGGGTGTGAAGGGGTCGTGCAGACTGGCGGTATGCGTACGGAACTTGTGTCGGAGCCCGGCGATCGGGCCTACCCCAACGAGGACTTCGCGAGTGTCGGACTTCCCGCCTCCGGTCAGGGCGGTTCGCTCGTCCTGCTGGACGGCGTGACGCCGCCCCGGAGCGGCACGGGCTGTCTCCATTCGGTCCCCTGGTACACGGCACGCCTGGGCGGCGCCCTGACCGAACTGACCGTTTCACTCCCGGATGTTCCGCTGGCCGAGGCGCTCTCCCTCGCCCTGGCGCGTACCGCCGACGCCCACGCCGTCACCTGTGACCTTTCTCACCCGCGCACGCCCCAGGCGACGGTGGTTCTCGCCCGCTGGTCCCCGGATTCGGTGGAGTACCTGGTCCTGTCCGACTCGGCCCTCCTGCTGGCCTCCCCCGACGGCACGGTCACCCCCGTCCTGGACGACCGCCTGACGCTCGTCCCGCCGGCGCTGCTGGCGAGCGCGGAGATCTGCGACACGCGGGTCCGCAACAAGGAGGGCGGCTTCTTCACCGCCGCCGCGGACCCGGCGGTGGCGGCCCGCGCGGTCACCGGCGCCGTCCCGCGCTCCGGGGTGGCCGCCCTGGCGGCCCTCACGGACGGGGTGACGCGCTGGGTGGACACGTTCCGGGAGGGCGACTGGGCAGACCTGTTCGCCTACGTCCGCAAGGACGGTCCGCGCGCGCTGGTCGAGCGGGTGCGGGAGCTGGAGCGGGCGGACACCGAACGGGAGTTCCTGGGCCGCGTCAAGCGGCACGACGACGCGACGGCGGTCTTCGTGGAGCTGTGAGGTGTGGCCGGGGCCTGGGCCGCGCGCTGGTTCGGGCGGGCTCGGGCCACACCGGGGGGCGGGCCTGCTCAGCCGGACACCGGTTCAAGCCTGCTCAGCCGGACACCGGTTCAAGCCTGCTCAGCCGGACACCGGTTCAAGCCTGCTCAGCCGGACACCGGTTCAAGCCTGCTCAGCCGGACGCCGGTTCAGGCCTGCTTGGCCATGCCCTGGTTCAGCTCGTGGAGCAGGCGCGCCAGCTCCGCCACCTCCCCGCGGTCCCAGTGGGCGAGCTGGCTGACGTACCGCGCGCGGCGGGCCTCGCGGACCCGGCCGACCCGGGTGCGGCCCTCCTCGGTCAGGTCGACCAGCCAGGCGCGCCCGTCCGCCGGGTCCGGTGCGCGGGCGATCAGGCCGAGCTGTTCCAGCGCGCGCAGCTGGCGGGACATGGTGGCCTTGCCGACGCCGATGTAGGCGGCGAGTTCGGTCGCCCGCTGCCGGCCGCACTCCTCCAGCCGGACGAGCAGGCCGTACGCCGCGGACTCCAGGTCCGGGTGGACCTCGCGGGCCATCTCGCCCTGGTTGGCGCGGGCGCGGCGCAGCAGCACCGTCAGCTCCCGCTCCAGGGACAGGAACTCCTGGTCCACACCTCTTCGCGACACCTCGGATGCGCCCCCGCGTCCGTCGCCGTTTCCGTCCTCGTGCACGTCAGCGCTCCTGATCCGGTTCCGTGCCGATTCTACGTGCGTAGCCGCGCGCCGGGCCGTGGGCCGTGGGTCGTGGGCCGTGGCATGCCCCTGCCGGGCGGGGCGGCGTCGTCGCCGCCATCGCCGCCGCCATCGCCCCTGTGATCCCGTGGCCCGGTGACACCGTGACCCCGTGCGGGCGAAGGCCCGGACCCCTCACGGGACCCGGGCCTTCCTTCTCCGGACGCGTCCGTCACGCCGCGACCGGAACCTCCGGCGTCACTCCGCTCGTCGCGGGGGCCAGCGCCAGCTCCAGGACCTGGCGGACGTCGGTGACGGCGTGGACGTCCAGCTTGTCCAGGACCTCCGCCGGGACGTCGTCCAGGTCGGGTTCGTTGCGCTTGGGGATGATCACGGTGGTCACCCCGGCGCGGTGCGCGGCGAGCAGCTTCTGCTTCACGCCGCCGATCGGGAGGACCCGGCCGGTCAGCGAGACCTCGCCGGTCATCGCCACGTCCGTACGGACCAGCCGCCCGGACAGCAGGGACGCGAGGGCCGTCGTCATCGTGATGCCCGCGCTCGGGCCGTCCTTGGGGACCGCGCCCGCCGGGAAGTGGATGTGCACGCCCCGGTCCTTCAGGTCGGCGACCGGCAGTTCGAGCTCGGCGCCGTGGCTGCGCAGGAAGCTCAGCGCGATCTGCGCCGACTCCTTCATCACGTCGCCCAGCTGACCGGTCAGGGTCAGGCCCGCCGCACCCGTCTCCGGGTCGGCCAGCGACGCCTCGACGTACAGCACGTCGCCGCCCGCGCCCGTGACCGCGAGGCCCGTCGCCACGCCGGGCACCGCGGTGCGCCGCTCGGCCGGGTCCTGGGCGGACTCGGGCACGTGGTGCGGCCGGCCGATCAGTCCGCGCAGGTCCGCCTCGGTGACGGTGAACGGCAGCTTCCGCCGGCCCAGTTCGTGCTGCGCGGCGATCTTGCGCAGCAGCCGGGCGACGGACCGCTCCAGGGTGCGCACGCCGGCCTCGCGCGTGTACTCGCCGGCCAGCTTGCGCAGGGCGCTCTCGTCGAGGGTCACCTCGTCCTTGTCCAGGCCCGCCCGCTCCAGCTGGCGCGGGAGCAGGTGGTCACGGGCGATGACGACCTTCTCGTCCTCGGTGTAGCCGTCGAGGCGGACCAGCTCCATGCGGTCGAGCAGGGCCTCGGGGATGGCCTCCAGGACGTTGGCGGTGGCGAGGAAGACGACGTCCGACAGGTCGAGCTCGACCTCCAGGTAGTGGTCGCGGAAGGTGTGGTTCTGCGCCGGGTCCAGGACCTCCAGCAGGGCCGCCGCCGGGTCGCCGCGGAAGTCGGATCCGACCTTGTCGATCTCGTCGAGCAGGACGACCGGGTTCATCGAACCGGCCTCCTTGATCGCGCGGACGATCCGTCCGGGCAGCGCACCGACATAGGTGCGCCGGTGACCGCGGATCTCCGCCTCGTCCCGGACACCGCCGAGGGCGACGCGGACGAAGGCGCGGCCCATGGCGTGCGCGACCGACTCGCCCAGCGAGGTCTTGCCGACTCCGGGCGGGCCGACCAGGGCCAGAACGGCCCCTCCGCGCCGACCGCCGACCACACCCAGGCCCCGGTCGCTGCGGCGCTTGCGCACCGCCAGGTACTCGGTGATCCGCTCCTTCACGTCCTCCAGGCCCGCGTGCTCGGCGTCGAGGACCGCCTTGGCGCCCTGGATGTCGTAGGCGTCCTCGGTCCGTTCGTTCCAGGGCAGTTCGAGGACGGTGTCGAGCCAGGTGCGGATCCAGGAGCCCTCGGGCGACTGGTCGCTCGCCCGCTCCAGCTTGTCGACCTCCTTGAGGGCGGCCTCGCGGACCTTCTCCGGCAGGTCGGCGGCCTCGACGCGGGCGCGGTAGTCGTCGGACTCCTCGCCCTCGCTCTCGCCGTTGAGCTCGCGCAGTTCCTTGCGGACGGCCTCCAGCTGACGGCGCAGCAGGAACTCGCGCTGCTGCTTGTCGACGCCCTCCTGGACGTCCTTGGCGATGGTCTCGGCGACGTCCTGCTCGGCGAGGTGGTCGCGCAGTTGCTGGGTGGCGAGCTTCAGACGGGCCACCGGGTCGGCCGTCTCCAGGAGCTCGACCTTCTGCTCCGTGGTCAGGAAGGGCGAGTAGCCGGAGTTGTCGGCGAGCGCGGAGACGTCGTCGATGGCCTGGACGCGGTCGACGACCTGCCAGGCGCCGCGCTTGCGCAGCCAGGCGGTGGCCAGCGCCTTGTACTCCTTGACCAGTTCGGCGACCTGGCCGGGCAGGGGCTCGGGCACCTTCTCGTCGAGCCGGGTGCCCTCGACCCACAGGGCCGCGCCGGGGCCGGTGGTGCCGGCGCCGATCCGGACGCGGCCTCGGCCGCGGATCAGCGCGCCCGGGTCGCCGTCGGCCAGCCGGCCGACCTGCTCGACCGTGCCGAGCACGCCGGTGCTCGCGTAGGTGCCGTCGATGCGCGGCACCAGGAGCACCCTGGGCTTGCCGGGCTCCGAGCGGGCGGCGGCCTGGGCCGCTTCCACCGCGGCGCGCACATCTGCGTCGTTGAGGTCCAGCGGAACCACCATCCCGGGCAGCACGACCTCGTCGTCGAGCGGCAGCACGGGCAGGGTGAGCGGTGTGAACGCTGCGGACTCAGCAGCCATGATCTCCCCTTAGGCAGTCAAGTTGAGTTATGCCGACTCAATGCATGGGGGACCTCGAATGTTCCCGGACGGTCGTTCGCTGTGAGCGATCACGACTGCCGGGGCCGGCGCGGGGCACCGTACAGTCGTCGGCGTAAGTGGTGGATGCGGGCACTGGCCATTACGGAGGTCGTGTGAACGGGATCGTGCGGGCCTGGGTGGACGGGTGGGCCGTGTCGCGCGGAGCCTGTCCGCCCGTGCGGGAATCCTGGGGGTTCACCATCCACGTGGGGCAGGCGGCGCACGTGTCGCGGCACGTCCTCGCCCGGCTCGGGGACGACGTCGAGGAAGGCGTGGTCCGCAAGGTCGCGGACGGGGTGACCGGGGCCGGGGTGTGGCTCAAGGTCTTCCAGGACCCGGCGGTGACCGCGGGGTGGCTGGGCTCCGACTGGTGGGTGGACCCGGACCCGGGGTGGCTGATGACGCTGCCGCTGCGCACGGCGACGGAAGGGGAACCGAGGTCGGGACCGGCGGAGGCGGGGGCGGGGCCGGGCGGGGCGCCCGACGGTTACCGACTGCGCGCGTGGACACGCGGCGGCGTCACGCGCGTGATGGTCGCCGCGCCCGACGGCTCCTTCGCCGCGCGGGGCCAGGTGGCCCCGACCGGCGCGACCGCCGTCGTCGACCATGTCGAGACCGCGCCCGGACACCGCCGCCGCGGCCTGGGCAGCGTCGTCATGCGGACGCTGACGGCCGCCGCGGCGGCCGAGGGCGCGGAGACCGGCGTCCTGGTGGGGACGCCGGCGGGGCGTGCCCTGTACGAGTCGCTGGGCTGGACTGTGGTGGCACCGCTGACGAGCGCGAAGTTCCTGGGCGCGGGCGGGGGCGGCGACTCGTGACCCGGACCGCGACCACAACAGGCACCACAACCGCAACCGGCACCGCGACCGGCACCACGACCGGCACCGCGACCACAACAGGCACCACAACCGCAACCGGCACCGCGACCGGCACCACGACCGGCACCGCGACCGCAACCGGCACCACGAACGCAACCGGCACCACGACCGGCACCACGACCGCAACCGGCACCGCCCCGCCCCGCCCACCGCCCCGCCCCGCCCCGCCCCGGCCCGGCCCGGCCCGGCCCCGGGAAATTCCCCGCCCTCCCCCGCCTCCGGTGCCAGGATGGGCCGATGCCCCTCTCCCGCGACATGTCCCCCCAACCCGGCGGCCGGCCCGAAGTCCTGGACCGTCGTGAGGGTCCGTACGGCGAGGTCGTGCTGCGCCGGCACGGGGAGTTGCTGCAGATCATCGCCAACGGCTGCTTCCTGATGGACACCTCCGACGGCCGCTCGGAGCGGCTGCTCGTCGACGCCGCCCTGACCGCGCTGGACGGGCGCCCCGCGCCCGACGTGCTGATCGGCGGCCTGGGCGTCGGGTTCTCGCTCGCGCACGCCGCCGCCGACCCCCGCTGGGGGCGCGTCACGGTCGTGGAGCGGGAACGCTCCGTCATCGACTGGCATCTCGCCGGCCCGCTCGCCGCGATCTCCCGCGCCGCCCTCGCCGATCCGCGCACGACGATCGTCGAAGCTGATCTGCTCGACTACGTCAATGAGACTTCCGCCACGTTCGACGCACTCTGCCTCGACGTCGACAACGGGCCCGACTGGACCGTCACGGAAGGCAACGGCGGGCTCTACTCGGAGGCCGGACTCGCGGGCTGCGCAAGGGTGTTGAGGGCCGGCGGGGTACTGGCCGTGTGGTCCGCGCAGCCGTCGCCTGAATTCGAAGGAACCTTGAGAAATGCCGGGTTCCAGCGGGTGCGTACCGAAGAGATCCCGGTTGCCCGAGGAGTGCCGGACGTCGTGCACCTCGCCGTCGTACCCGGATAGCAAAGGCGCGGTGACTCCCCGTACGCTGCTGCCCTGACGTCGATCATTGAGGCGTCAACCGCAGTCATGCGCAATCAAGGGATCACCCCACATGGTCCCGGAAAAGCACACCTCAGGGGCGGGCGATGGAGCAGACACACACCTCGCACAACGGCACGACGGCGACCCCGGGCGCACAGCGCCGCGTTCTGGTGGTCGAGGACGACCCGACGATCGTCGACGCCATCGCGGCCCGTCTGCGCGCCGAGGGATTCCTCGTGCAAACGGCGGGGGACGGCCCGGCGGCCGTCGACACGGCGGAGGCCTGGCAGCCCGATCTGCTGATCCTCGACATCATGCTGCCCGGCTTCGACGGCCTGGAGGTCTGCCGTCGCGTGCAGGCCGCCCGCCCGGTCCCGGTGCTGATGCTCACCGCGCGCGACGACGAGACCGACATGCTGGTCGGGCTCGGCGTGGGCGCCGACGACTACATGACCAAGCCGTTCTCGATGCGGGAGCTCGCGGCGCGCGTGCACGTGCTGCTGCGCCGCGTGGAGCGCGCGGCGCTCGCGGCGGCCACGCCACGCTCCGGCATCCTGCGCCTCGGCGAGCTGGAGATCGACCACGCCCAGCGCCGGGTGCGGGTGCGCAGCGAGGACGTGCACCTCACGCCCACCGAGTTCGACCTGCTGGTCTGCCTGGCGAACACCCCGCGCGCGGTGCTCTCGCGTGAGCAGCTGCTGGCGGAGGTGTGGGACTGGGCGGACGCCTCCGGCACCCGGACCGTCGACAGCCACATCAAGGCACTGCGCCGGAAGATCGGCGCCGAGCGGATCCGCACGGTGCACGGCGTCGGGTACGCGCTGGAGACGCCGACGCCATGAGCGGCGGGCCGGACGCACCGAGAGGCCCCGGGGAGCCCTGGGGCGGCGTACGCCCGTTCTCGATCAACACCAAGCTGGGGGCGCTGGTCGTCATCTCGGTGCTGATCACCACCGGGCTGATGCTCATCGCCCTGCGCACCGAGACCGAACTGCGCTTCATCACCATCTTCTCGATGATCGCCACCCTGCTCATCACGCAGTTCGTGGCGCACTCGCTCACCGCGCCGCTGGACGAGATGAACACGGTCGCCCGGTCCATCTCGCACGGCGACTACACCCGCCGGGTGAGCGAGAACCGCCGGGACGAGCTGGGCGACCTCGCCCAGACGATCAACGTCATGGCCGACGAGCTGGAGGCGCAGGACCGTCAGCGCAAGGAGCTGGTGGCCAACGTCTCGCACGAGCTGCGCACCCCCATCGCGGGTCTGCGCGCGGTCCTGGAGAACGTGGTCGACGGCATCGCCGAGGCCGACCCCGAGACGATGCGCACGGCCCTGAAACAGACGGAGCGGCTCGGCCGGCTGGTGGAGACGCTGCTGGACCTGTCCCGGCTGGACAACGGCGTCGTACCGCTGCGCAAGCGGCGTTTCGAGGTGTGGCCGTACCTGTCGGGGGTGCTCAAGGAGGCCAACATGGTGGCCTCCGCCCGCGCGACCATGGGCTCGGGCGGCAGTCATACGCGTACCGACGTCCATCTGCACCTGGACGTCTCGCCGCCGGAGCTGACCGCGCACGCGGACCCCGAACGCATCCACCAGGTCGTCGCCAACCTCATCGACAACGCGGTCAAGCACAGTCCGCCGCACGGCCGGGTCACGGTGAAGGCGCGGCGCGGGCCGCTGCCGGAGTCGCTGGAGCTGGAGGTCCTGGACGAGGGGCCCGGCATCCCGCGCTCGGAGTGGCGCCGCGTCTTCGAGCGGTTCAACCGGGGGGCCGTCCGCCGGCCGCACGGTCCGGGCAGCGACGGCGGCACGGGGCTGGGACTCGCGATCGCCCGCTGGGCGGTCGATCTCCACGGCGGCCGGATCGGAGTGGCCGAATCCGAGCGGGGTTGCCGGATTCTCGTCACCCTTCCGGGAGAGCCATCCGTGCCAAGTTGACGTAAAGTGCGAAGCGGAGCCGCAAGATCCACGAGCGTCCGCGCCGACGAACGGCTGATGGACACGTGTGATCAGGCACAGCACCGGCCCAGGCCGGCCGCGGTCCGCACGCTCAGCGTGCGCGACCTGCATCGACGCACCCGTTTTGGAAGTCAACCGCGCTTGTTTCCCGCCAATTCCAGCCCCGAAACACCCTTGTCGATGTGACATACGCGACGATGGAGCTGCCCGGCCTGACCTTCGCGGGCTGGGAGGCGTAGCCTTTATTCCCGCTGTCCATCACCTTGTGAAGCGGAAGAGGGCGGTTGCCGCCGTGTCGCCACAGTCCCCCAGTAACGCATCGAGCATCTCGACCGACGCAGACCAAGCGGGCAAGAATCCCGCTGCCGCGTTCGGCGCGAACGAGTGGCTCGTCGACGAGATCTATCAGCAGTACCTCCAGGACCCGAATTCTGTAGACCGCGCCTGGTGGGACTTCTTCGCCGACTACAAGCCGGGGGCCGCCAGCGCTCCGGCTCCGGCGGGTACTGCGGCCGCGGGGGCCGCAGGGACCACCACCCCACCCGCGGCACCCGCCGCTCCGGCTGCCCCGGCCGCTCCGGCCGCTCCGGCCGCTCCGGCCGCTCCGGCCCAGGCCGCGCCCGCCGCCCCGAAGCC